>SFIQ01000027.1 GCA_004555265.1 Ruminococcus sp. | reverse complement strand
AGAATTCAGAAGTTCCATCCATAAAATTGACAATTAAACCTTCAATTCTTGCGTTTGACACAGTATCATCATCGTCATCCCATAATTCAAAATAAATAGTTCCTGATGTGCCAACATCAATAGGACCATTTATTGTCACTTTCTTCTGTTCGCCAACTTCATCAAAGACTGAGTTTAATGGTTGTATAAAAACATTTATTGATTTGATGCTTTTTCCAGAGAAATATTCCACTTCAAGTTCAACACCATAATCACCAGAGCCTGAGCCTTCTACATATTTTTTTACCAATTCAGTTTGCCCCATTGATATGGCTTTTTTAGATGCTTCCATATCATACTCTTCATGGCACACATGAATCACAGAAACATAGAGTTTATTAGGCGTATCCGGACTACAATGTGGTATTTTATCACTTCCCGTAAATCTCATAACATCCAAATTTTCCGGTGTACTATCAATATCTCCAAAATCATATACTATTTTTCGCCCATCAAATAGTTCAATCATCATTGATTCAATTTTTGCGGATTTAATATGCGAGTCTTTCCAAATACCATCTACCCAATATTCGCTATATTTACCAACCTCTACAGGTCCTGTGAATCTTGTTATATGAGCACCTGATTTATCTTCTACTTCATTATACGCAACAGATAAAACGGTGAAATATTTAATTCTTTCACCTGAAATGTTATAAATCTCCATTTCATATCCGCAACCAGTAATTCCAAAACCATCCTCAAAGATATTTACCAGTTGCTGTCCGGAAAACTTCTTTTCTGCGTGTCCTATTCTTGTGATGTGTGCGTAAATTTTATTATCCGTTTCACTATTGTAGTGTGGGATCTCTGCCCATGTTTTTCTAACAGTCTCAATCGCATCATTGGAAGTAACTTTATCGTTATCTTTATTTGTGAAATTAACGATTTCACTCATATCAGTAGTATATTTACAACCACAATGTTGACAAACATATGCATCTTTTTCTAATTGTAATTCATTTCCTCCGCACATTTTACATATAATTTGTTCCATAATATAACCTCCATTATAAATTGTTTCTTAACTTAAGCATTTCATCAATTGTGCTTTCAGGAATATGCCAAGGACAGCCTTTTGAATCTTGTTCAGCACCTTTCATATTACCCTCTCTGCACATTTTTGCCACTTTAGCTTGTGGAATTCCTAAACGTTCAGCGGCTTCTCTAGTTCCGATCGTAGCCATTATATTTTCCCTTTCATTATTTTAACTTTTTTATTTCGCTCGGTAATGAGCGAATCAAGGACAATAATAATTTCCGCTTTGTTTTCTGCGGTTTTGAGTTCTTTGACCTTAGCAGAGATTTCTGCTTCAAGGTTTGCAAGAACATCGTTGCTCATAGGATCGCTAAAACGGATTTTCTCGGCAAGTTTTGTAAGCGCCGCTTTTGTATCGGCGTCTCTTTCAGCACTTGCCAACATTTCGATATCAACCTGCAGTGATTTTATATAGAAAACTTTCTTTTCTACTTTTTCTTCTACACGGTTGATTTCCTCTCTGCCGGTTTCTGTTCCAATCAAGCAAATTGCTGAAATGCCAAGTATTAATGCGCACACCACAATGGCAATCCAACTCGCCGCTAATGGTAGCGCCATAAATATTGCAAATGCAAGAATCTGAACTATTAAATATGTAATTCCAACAGAGATTATCGGAATGCCAAGAAATTTGCTTTTTAGAGTATTTGCACCTTTGAATGCAAATTTCCAAATAGTAATTTGCAAAGCAAAAGCTATAGTAGTAAAAGCGTAAGCAATCCAAAACGTTGCTGTTTTCGCCGTTGGAACTGCAAAAGCTATTACATTAAAAAGTACAAAAGCTATTGCTAATGCGGCATAAGCCATACCTTTATTCTTCTTCATTTATCAACCCTCCCTTTTACTACCGCATTTCGGGCAGAATTTGCCAGGTTTAATAAACTTAAAACCACAGTTGCTACAAGTGTCCGGTGATGACTGCGGTGTTCCGCATTCATCGCAAAAAGCAGCACCGGGGGTTAACTTTGCGCCGCAGTTATCGCAGAAGGCATTTCCAACTGTTTGTGGTTGCTCGGCAACTCCTGCAAAAGCATCGTTCACAACACCACCGACCATACCACCAACGGTACCGCCGATGCCGGACATAACACCAAGACCGATACCCATATTGGTGAACTCACCAACGCCTTCATTTTGTGCGGCGTGTTCAGCGACATCAAAACCACGTTCTTGCTGGTAGGTATAGCCTTCGGTAGCACGTTTCTGTGCCAAAGCCTGCGATTCGATAACTGTCTTTTGCGCTTCGGTTTGAGCGTAAATAACATCTGTCTGTTGCTTTAACTTTGCTTCTGCAATATCTGCATACTGTCGGAAATGCAACTCTTTGAATTTTTCATATTGAGGATCACCATCAGGCTTTACGATGGTAGTTACGAAAAAGCGGTTTAGTGTTACGCCGTATTCTTCAAAATCACCAAGCAAACGTGACTGAATACCTTTAGAGAAAACTTCAAGACTTTCATCAATCTCAAATATATTGATGGCGCTTGCTTTCATTTCCTGTGCGATGTAGGTTTTAACTCTTGTCATAAGGAATGCACGGAAGAAAGTAGTGATCTGATTTCTATCAAGAACACGCTCAGTTCCAACAAGTTTTACAAGCAGCTTTCGGGAATCTTCCACACTAAGAGCCATCTCGCCTGATGCACCGATCGATAATGGGAACTTATATGTAGGCTCAACATACTGAACTTTACTGTCAGTACCCCATTTAATAGCCATCTGCTCTGTTTTGTTAATAAAATAAACTTCGCAATGAAAAGGAGTTTTTCCATCGGTAGGAATATTTGTAAATTTTTTTAACAACGGAATGTTTTGTGTTTCAAGCGTGTGCCGTCCGGGACCGAATAAATCAAGAGCTTGTCCATTCATAAAGAATATAGCTTCCTGACTTTCGTGTACGATCAACTGGGTGGTCGTGTTAAAGTCCTCGCACGGATGCTTCCATATGAAGGTACTATTATCGCCTTCATACTTGATGATGTCGGCAATCTGTGCCATTTAACTACCTCCTCGTATTTATTTCAAACGCAACATAATCCATATTATGTTGTAATTAGTCCTAAAAAATAAACGCTCACAATTATATTGTGAACACTGACAACTAAAAATGGGTATAAAAAGCCAAGCCTTTTCATTTTTTGATTTTGAGAAGGCTTATTTGTGCTGTATTAAAATCGACAATTCTATTGCAAATCATACTTTCATCGTCAAAAACTCTTGTATTTATCTTCGAAATGGTATATAATATATTAGATAAATTAGGTTAGGTTCGACCTTTGATATGTAAAATTACAACATAATATGGATTATGTCATAGCCGCCGTTTTCGGTGGCTATTTTTCAATAAGGCGAAGCCGTCATTCAGCGAAGCTATATTATCAACCGCATATTTTCCATGCGCTGACGGTGTTCGTTGCCAGTAGTGATAATATAAATTCGTGTGGTGTTGATACTGCTGTGACCGAGTATGTCTGCGAGCTTGGCAATGTCCTTTTCAATGCCGTAAAAGGTACGAGCAAATAAGTGACGCAGGTTATGCGGAAACACTTTTTTGGGGTTCACTCCTGCCTGCTCACAAAGGCTTTTCATTTCCCGCCAAATGTTAGTGCGACCCATCGGCTTGCCATTACGAGTTATGAATATCGCACCCGAAGTAATCTTTTGCTCTGCTGCATAGCGGAGCAATTTCTTTTGCAGTTCTCTGACAATGAATACAGAGCGTGTCTTACCTTTGAGCGAAACCACCGCTTCTCCGCATTTTACTGCTTCAACCGTGATATATTGTAGTTCGCTGACACAGATACCCGTTCCGCATATCGTTTGAATCAGAAAAGTCAAGCGTTCATTGCCTTTTTGCTTGGCTGTATTTACAAGCCGCATATATTCCGCTTTGGTCAGTTCCTTTTCTTCGGGACAGTAGATCTGCCGTTGGAGTTTGATTGACTTTACCTTCAAATCTGCCCAACCGAGAAAAACAAACAAGCTGTTGAGGGAGGCCAGCATCGAATTTATGCTCCGTGCGGCGTACTTTTCGGAGAGAAGCTTGTTTTTATAGGCGATAACTGTTTCTTTGGCTATGCTTGTACCGTTCAAATAAGAAGCAAATGTCCGAACATCACGGATATATTTATCACAGGTATTTTTGCTTTTTTCCTCGCTTTCAAGATATACGGCAAACGCCGCTATTTGTTTTTCTGTTAAAAATCTTCCTTTCATCATATTTACCTCCGGATAGTGTTAATAGTATTTTACCCGAAAAGTATGATTATAAATTGTCACCATAATTTTAGGTAAATGCGATATATAAGTCGAATGTACCGATTCCTCGCATAATAATTGCCCCGTTAGGAGCGCAGGTTTTTCTGCATTCCTGACGGGGCTTTTTTCGTTATATCAGGTCTTTTATGGCTTCTTTTAATTTCATAAGCGCCTTTTCGCATTTCTTGTGTGCGGTGTTGGCGGAGCTGTATTCGTGGTCGGTGGCAATATCGGTATACATCATCGGCTTAATGGGTTTCTTCTTGGGTTCGCCGTACTCGTCAAGGTCATCATGATCCATATAAAAGGTACTGCGACAATCAAAACAGAAGCCGAGCCGCTGGGCGAGCATCATTCGCTCCGTATATTCGAGCTTACCGTAGGCATCCCACAGACGGGCGTACAATTCGCCCTTTATATAAAGCATGTAAGTGTCAGAGGTAGTATCGGGATGCGCTTCTTCGGTGGTTTCCGCTTCATCATCTTCCGCATACTGCTGATAGAGGTCAACCCGGTTTTCATTGAGCAAACCGCCGAGCAGAATTTCTTTCGTGCTATCGGTGGTTTCACCAATCTCTGCAGCAACCGCTTCAATCGTATCATCGGTATAACTGCGGTCATATTTGTCCCATACTGCCATTGCTTTGCGAAGCTTTGCATATTCCGCAAGGCTTTGTGCCGTAAAGCCTGTCCGCATAGAACGGATATAATCAAGAATTTCACGCTCTGCATAATACTCTTTGAACGAAACAAAGGATGCGCCGCCGTCGGGCGTGTATTTGCCGAGTGCTTTTAGCAGTCCCGCGACATACGCCTGCTTCAGATCGGCAAAATGCTCCTGCATAAAGAACTGCCGCATATAGCTTTGCACGTTCTTATTTAGCGTTTTTTCATAATAATGAAGAAACCAAGCAAGGTAACGCTCATCGTTTTCTTTGAGATAAGTTATGATATATTCCTGCAAATCCCACTTCGGCGGTGCCGGAATAATGCGGTACATATTCAGATCCATTTCATCAATATGCGTTTCTTTCACGGCACTCACCTCCAATCTGTGTTATTTGCCGTTTAATCGCCTGTCTGCTTCGGCGTAGAGTTCTTCACGTATCATATCCGCTTCATACTGTCCGTTGGCATAATCGGGATTGGCCTTTGCTCGTTGCATACGTTCTTTGGCAACGGCAAGTGCGGCGTTTGTGAAAATATCATCGTGCTTGCCCCGTTTGCGTTCCATACGAAGTGCCGAGCAACGGTTTTTGTAAAGTCGGATAATAGGGTTAGCATTGGCATACTCTTTGCGGTTGATCCTTGCAGCATATTTTCGGCAAGTAATAGCTTTGCCTTTTAGTTTGAACGGTGCATATCCGGTGCAGTATTTCTGCCTTGCCGCAGAGGTCATAAGGAAATACTTTTTGCAGATACCGCATTGTCTTGGATAATGCCCGTGATGCAAACCTTCAAAGAAGTCGGTAATCACAAAACTGTAATAGCTGTCAAAGTAGAGCCTGCGGGCAAGTGTTTCTGTTTTGCTCCGTGTGGATTTTAATATGGGGACGTATTCCGTTGTTACAGGAAACGGCACCGAGCCGAATATTTCCAAAGCTATCGGGAGCAGATGTTCCTCGTCAAAACGGTCAGCTTCATCTACACGGCTTGCAAAGGTTTTTAGTTGCTTAAAGGCTTTCATCAGGTCGTCTCGCAGACTGTCGTAAAATGCAAGTGTTTTCTTTACATCATTAAGTAAAGCGGCGGACTCTTTGAAAAAAGTATCGTCAAATTCTTTTGGCAGGATATTGAACATTGTTTGTCCTTCATCCATAGCCATCACTTTAGAACGTCGCTGAAAATACTCAACGATTCTATTGCCGTTTTCTTCGGTAAAAAGCTCCGTTATTCTGTTACGCTCAGCATCCACATCGAGCATATCAAAGGGTTTTAACCAAGGGAGAGCGTTGAATATGTTTAATATATCTGCACCGGCTCTTAAAAAATTAGGCACATACAAATATCCTCTTTCCAAAGAACGCTCTAAAAGCCAATTATCACTTGTAAACACAATGATCCGTGCGGCGGTATTGTTTATATAATATTGTGTCAGCAGGTGCGCCGCAAAAGTTCCCGCAGGATAGCTTTTGCCATCGATATGCACTCTACCGTCACGGTAATCGGCACTGAAAAAGCTGATTTTATCCATATTCCGCTATACCTCCATACTAATTCTATCAAAAGAAGTGTCCCATAAAACTCCCTTTAGCTTATCGGGGCGAAAAAAGATTTTCAAAATAATTTTCTGAACATTTTTGTTTTCGTAAAGCTACACTTTTGATTATTATATCACAAAAACGCCGTAATTACAAGGTGTTCACGGTGTTACGCTTTTTATTTTCTATGTGTTATCCTGCTTTTCCAGGAACTCGTTTTTGTGTGTATTAAAATAAGTGAGGGAGCGAAAACCTCACAAACTCAGGGCATTCCCGTCGGGAAACCGGCGGCTTTTTTGTTGCCCGAAAACGAAAGGAGGAAAGGTCTATGATGAAGATTACAACCAAGCAGGCGGAAAAGGTTTACCGTCTTGTTAAGTCACTGTGCGCCAACTGTGACGAGGACGGTAACTGTATCTTGATTGACGATGGCGAAGCACACCGCTGCGTGCAGCTTATCTCTATCTACGGAATTTACTGCAACTACTTCAAAGATGCGGTACTGCCCAGCGACAGAGAACTGTACGAACAAATCAAGAAAATCAACAAATTAAAGTAAAAAGGAGAAATGAAATTATGAGAAAATTTAATGAAATGTATGTTATCGGTATCGATCACGGATACGGGAATATGAAAACGGCGAACTGCTGTTTTAAGACTGGGCTTCTTTCCTACGATGCCGAGCCGCTGTTTACGGGGGATATGCTCGTATATGACGGTAAGTATTATCTAATCGGAGAAGGGCACAAGGAGTTCCTTCCCGATAAAATCCGTGACGAGGACTATTATATTCTCACCCTTGTTGCCATTGCGAAGGAGCTTCAGCGTGAAAAGCTGACCGAAGCAAAGGTGATTATCGCCGCAGGCTTGCCCCTAACTTGGACAAGTGGACAGAAAAAGGACTTTGCCGCTTATCTGAGCAAAAACAAAGAGGTCTGCTTCACCTATCAAAAGGTGGACTATCATATCATGGTTGAGGGTGTCCGTATCTATCCGCAGGGGTACGCCGCCATTGCCGACTTTGCTACCACAATGAACGGCGTCAATATGGTTGCGGATATTGGCAACGGCACGATGAATGTTCTGTATATGATAAACGGCAGACCGCAGGCGGGAAAGATGTATACCGAGAAGTTTGGCACTTATCAGTGTACCCTTGCCGTGCGGGAAATGTTTATGCAGAAAACTCAGCGTGAGATCAACGATGCCATTATTGAGGAAGTGCTTATCACGGGTGCGGCAAACATCGCTCCCGCCGATCAGAAAATCATCCGAGCCATTGCAACGGAATATGTGAAAGATATTTTCCGCATACTCCGTGAGCACGGTTATGACGAGGGTACGATGACGTTGTATATCACCGGTGGCGGCGGTTGCCTTGTAAAGAACTTCTACAAGTTCAACGCTGACCGTGTAAAGTTCGTAGACGATATTTCCGCCACCGCAAAGGGTTATGAGTATATGGCGGAGATTCAGCTTAAATCGGGTGCGGCGGTATGATTGATTATCGTATCAACGTAAGATTTCACACTGATGTGCCCGCCGAAAAGAAAGCCGCCGAATATCTGCAAACTCTAAGCAAATCCCGTAATAAGTTTATCGTGGATGCCGTTATTGCCTATATGAATAAGGAAAGCACCGATAACGAAACCCTGCTTGAAAATATACGGCAGATATTTCGGGAGGAGGTTCAGACGGTGGCGGTGGTATCAGCGCCGCCTACCGCAGTAGTGGTCACGGCAGAACTGACCGAAGAACAGAAAGCAGAAAATGCTAAAAATGTCCTTGCGGATTTAGAAATGTTCGGCTGAGCCAAGATAGCCGATTTTGGCTCAAAAGAGCATTTTCACCGTTTTAACTGTGTCAAAGTGGCTCAATGCACCAAATCAAGAGAACGGTATAACTGTGAGCTTCGCTCCCTCACGGTGCAAGTCACGGAGAATGGAAGATATACGCTAAAAGCGTGTGTCTTACACCGTAACAAGCAGGGACTTTGTGTGCCAAAGTCCCAATCAAAAGCCGCAGATTTTCTTGCGGCTTTGTTCTTTGGGGGCTGACCGCCCCCAATCCCCTGGAAAGGAGAGATGATATTATGGGGAAAGATATACGAATTGACGTGCGTGTCACGGCAAAAGAAAAAGAAAAAATACAATCAAAAGCCCGAAAGTGCGGGCTAAGCACAACTGAATATGTAAAGCAAAGAGCGTTAGGGTACAAGCCGAGAGGTATTCCGCCCGACGCTCTTTTTCTTTGCCTTGAAAAGCTCGGTGAACTTGCGGATAAAGCGTGTTCACCTGAGTTGGACAAAGAAATCGGTGATGTGCTGAAAGAAATAACTGCGGCTTTTCTGCTACCGGGAAAGGAGTGATGTATTTTGGCTGTTACAGGCTTTTGGCCGATATACAAAAACCTAAAAGCAACGCTTGACTATGCCGACAATCCCGATAAAGCCACCGACCGCAGATATTTGGACGACGATTTGTATGCGGCGCTTTCTTACGCTGAAAACGATAATAAGACCGACCGTAAAATGTATGTCGGCGGTATTAACTGCTCCAAGCAAAATGCCTATGCCGAAATGATTGCCGTACAGCGGCGGTTCGGTTTACGAGGAAAGGTAGTCGGCTATCACGGGATACAAAGCTTTGTGGCAGGCGAGGTTACACCGGAGCAGGCTTTTGAAATCGGCAAAGCCACCGCCCGAAAGATGTGGGGCGACAAATATCAAGTGTTGGTGACCGTTCATTTGAATACAGATAATCTGCATTGTCATTTTGTTGTGAATCCCGTTTCATTTAAGGACGGTACAAAGTTTCAGAATAAAATCGGCGATCACAAGGAGCTTCGCAAGGTATCTGACGAAATATGCCAGGAGCATGGGCTGTCGGTGTTGGAAAACAGCGAATTTTACAGCAAGGGCAAGAAGAAAGAATATTGGGCGAACAAGGCAGGCAGAAAAACGCATCGGGACTATCTCCGTGAGGATGTGGAATATTGCTTGTCTTTTGCAACCTCTCCAAAAGAGTTTGAAAATCAACTTTATGCGCTCGGATATACCCTCGATCCCGTGCGGTTTTCCGTGAGGGCAAAGCATTGGGAGCGTTCTGTTCGTCTTGCAAATATCGGTTTTACAAAAGAAATCGTGCAGGCGCAGTTAGACAGGAACGCCGAGAACAGATATCACCTATTCACCTTGGAGTACCGACCGCCGTACAGACCTAAAAAGTTTCCGTTGGAAGATGAACTGCGAAAGCTTGAATTTTCTATTGACCACAGCTATGATGCGGCGACGGTTTTTGTGGATACGCTTTTCTATCTCGTTATAACAGTAATCCAAATTGCCGCCGAGCTTGCCGATGTAATGCTGCTGTCACCGGATTTAAGGGCGGCGGAAAAGGATTTGAAAGAGCTTATTTCAGATTATCATTTCCTTAAAGAAAATGACATTCACACCGTAGCCAATTTGCAAGCGAACATCGACGAAAGCAAAGCACAGTTATCCGATTTGGATCGTGAGCGCAAAACGCTTAGCAACCGTATCCGCCGTCCGAAATCGCCGGAGGATGAGAACAAGAATAAAGAGCGCCGCAAGGCGATTTCCAAACAAATGAAGCCTGTTCGTGAAAGGCTTCGCCGTGCGGAGAAAATTCTCAAAAAATCTCCGCATTTGTATGAGTTATTAAAACAAGAACATGAGCTTGAGAGAAAAGCCCGTGCAAGATATTTAAATAGGAGTAGATGAAAATGAAAAATACTATGAAAAAACCGGTTAATATTCCAGTTTCAAAGCTTCGCCCGTTTGAGGGACATCCGTTCAAGGTCAAGGACGATGAGGAAATGAATACGCTAATTGAAAGTGTACAGACAGTCGGTATTTTGTCACCGTTAATCGTCCGACCGATTGAAAACACAGATGAATATGAAGTCATAAGCGGACACCGCCGCTTACACGCCGCAGTTAAGGCAGGGATTACAGAAGTCCCTGCCTTAGTTGTTTCCCTTGACCGTGATGCAGCGGCTATTGTGCTTGTGGACAGTAACCTGCACCGAGAGCACATTCTGCCATCTGAAAAAGCCTTAGCTTACAAAATGAAAGCGGATGCTATGAACCATAAAGGTTGGAGAACAGATTTAACTTCGGGACAAGTTGTCCCGAAGTCCGATGACAACCGTACTACCGCACAAATTGGAGCAGATACGGGCGACAGTTATAAAACTGTTCAGCGCTATATCCGTCTTACCAACCTTATCCCAGAAATCCTGCAATATGTGGATGAGGGGCGTATTTCCTTTACTCCCGCCGTTGAGCTTTCCTATCTCGATGAACAGGAACAGTATGACCTTTTGGAACAGATGGAACTGAACGATTGCACTCCGTCGCTCTCTCAGGCTTGCCGCTTTAAGAAGATGAGCCAAGAGCAAGGTCTAACTCCCGAAGTGATCGCCGCCGTTATGAGCGAGGAAAAAGCCAATCAGAGGGAAATGTTCAAAGTCCCGATGGAGCGTATACGCCAATATGTCCCTAACGCCAATGCAAAGCAGGCTGAGGAGTTTGTTTTGAAGGCCTGCGAGCATTACCGCCGCTATCTGATTCGACAGCGTGACCGAGAACGATGAGGTGAGCCTATGAAGAAATATCCTAAGATTGATTATACCAAGGTAGAGTTACCCGAAGAACTGCTCACTTCTTTTGCTAAAGCCTTAGCACCTGAAATCAGAAAATTCTATGACAGTGATGAGGGCAAAGCCTACTTTGAAAAATGGTTAGCAAAACACCCTGAATATACAGAAATGACACCCGATGCAACTGCATCGGGCGTCGGAGTTTTCGCACATTCGACAGCAAACAAAGGAGGATTATAATTATGTATGGATACGATTGGAGGAACACATATGAATGTTGTAATATACGCTCGGTTTTCCAGCCATAGCCAAACCGAGCAATCCATTGAAGGACAGTTAAAGGTCTGTTATGAATATGCCGAGTCGCACAATTACACGGTAGTCGGTGAATATATTGACCGAGCGCAAAGCGGCAAGTTTGATAATCGTGCTGATTTCCAAAGGATGATTGCAGACAGCGATAAGCACACCTTTGAGGGTGTACTTGTATATCAGCTTGACCGCTTCGCCCGCAATCGATATGACAGTGCCATTTATAAAGCAAAACTCAAAAAAAACGGTGTCAGAGTATTATCTGCAAAAGAGAATATCACCGACGATGCTTCGGGTATTCTTATTGAAGGCGTCCTTGAAAGTATGGCAGAATATTATTCCGTAGAGCTTGCGCAGAAAATCCACCGGGGAATGTCTATCAATGCCGAAAAGTGCTTATCCAATGGCAGTAACCCCGGACTTGGCTTTAAGGTGAATAAAAAGGATCGCACTTTTTATGTTGATGAGGAAGAAGCAGCAATTGTCCGTGAAATATATGAGCGTTATGCAAGTGGTGAAACCAAAGCAGAAATCGTAAAGGATTTACAGAGAAGAAAGGTTAAAACCTCACTTGGTAACGAATTCACATATAACAGCCTTAGCCGCCTTCTCAAAAACAAACGCTATATCGGCATATATTTATACAAAGGAGTTGAAACGCCCGGCGGAATGCCACGCATCTTGGATGACGACCTATTCTATCGGGTACAAGCGCTTATGAATAAGAACAAATCTGCACCTGCCCGCACACGGGGCGAAAATGAGTATCTATTGACCACGAAATTGTTCTGCGGTCATTGCAAAGAAATGATGGTGGGATACGGCGGCACGGGAAAGTCCAGCAAGCAATATCACTACTATATGTGCAAGAAAGCCCGCAAAAAGAAATGTGATAAGAAGATAATCGGCAAGGACTATATCGAAGATCGGGTTGTCAGCGAATGCTTGAAAATGCTGACCGACGAGAAAATTCGATATATCGCCAAAAAGGTTGCAGAGGAATGTAATAAGAGTCCCGATAATATATCGGTGCGTGCAATTAAGAAAGCAATTAAAGAAGTTGATATTGCCATTGAAAACCTTTGGAAAGGTATTGAGCAAGGTCAAGCGGTTGATATGCTCACCGAGCGACTGCATCAGCGACAAGCAGAAAAAGAGGAATTGGAAACCCAGCTCGCCATAGAAAACAATAAAAAGATCTGTTTGTCCGAAGCGCAGATTTTAGCCTTTCTTGATTATGTATGCGAAATGCCCCTTGATGATTTTAATAAGCGCAGAGCGATTATCAATATATTCGTTCACTCCATTTACTTGTATGACGATCACTTCACCTTGATTATCAATGCAAGTAAGAAGCCGTTGAGCATCGAAAATATCCCGATTGAAGATATTGAAGATGCTTTTGAAGGCGAAAATAACGAAACGGAGGGGTGTTCATCTTTGATGACACCCGCTCCACAGAAAGACTGCAAACGAAAAGGTTTGCAGTTTTTTATTTGTTTTGCAAATGGCGAGAGGGGAGCGAACCCCACCGTCGATGTTGCGGCGGTTTGCCGTTCGGCAGAGCCGCAACCGACAAAGAATGCGAAAGGTTTGCGCAGCAAACGAACGAAGCGAAGCTTCGATCCCCTCTGTCTCCACCAAAAGAAAGACTGCAAACGAAAAGGTTTGCAGTCTTTTTGATTACGCAATTTACCAAGACCGAACGAGTAATCCTTGAAATTTGCATTCCCCACACAAATCTGCAATGCTTCCGAAATTGCAGTGCGTCCGGCAACCTTTTTCCGATTTTTCCCTTGACGATTTTGTTTTTCCATACTATAATTATCAATAATAAGTCCTAATATTAAAACGGAGATTCAAATGAAAAAGCAACGAAATTCCAAGCAGCGTCAAATGATTTTGGACGCAGTTTCGGCAAGGTGTGACCACCCGACCGCCGACCAAATCTATTTGGATGTACGCGCAAAGGACGAAAAAATCAGTCGGGGTACGGTGTACCGCAATCTTGGCGTTTTATCGGAAAACGCCGAGATTACAAATGTCAAAGTGCCTGCGGCGGATCGCTATGATTTGCGTCTTGACAGGCATTACCATATTTTTTGCACAAGTTGCGGGCGGGTGTTTGACGCGCCGCTCGGCTATCATACGGAATACGACGCACAAATCGCGCAGGAAACGGGCTTTCAAATCCAGCGCCACCGTTTGCTGTTTGAAGGTTTGTGTCCGGATTGTCAAATGAAAAACCAAAAATAAAAGAGGGGTGTTTTATGGCCATCTACAAATGCAGAATTTGCGGGGCAATCTACGATGAGGAAAAGGAAGGCAAGCCGATTTCCGCGCTTACCGGCTGTCCGGTTTGCAAACAACCGATTTCCAATTTGATACCGATTCCCGATGAAGTACAAGTGTCCGCGCCGCAATCGCACGGCGGGGACTTGGCGTATGACAGTGCCACCGAGCGGCACGACCCGTCTGCGCGTTATATGGCGGAAATCCACGAAATGGCAGTGACGGGCAAATCCATCGGCGGGGCAATGAGCACCAAAATGCCGATGCCGAATTGGGACGATATTTTGTTGCTCGGTGCGCAACTCAATCCGCCGCCGCTAAATGACGGTGAAGCGGTGGATACCGTGACCGTTATCGGCAAGCACGCCAAAAAGCCGATGGTTTTGCAAAGTCCTATCTACA
The DNA here is from genome assembly GCA_004555265.1 of Ruminococcus sp. Taxonomy (GTDB): domain Bacteria; phylum Bacillota; class Clostridia; order Oscillospirales; family Acutalibacteraceae; genus Fimenecus. The sequence continues at coordinate 2,595 of SFIQ01000027.1, read as the reverse complement.
TTTCGCATATGTCCTTCGGCGCATTGTCGAGAGAAGTCAAAATTGCGCTTGCCAAGGGCTCGGCAATGGCAAAAACCGCGATGTGCAGCGGCGAGGGCGGCATTTTGCCGGAAGAAAAGCAAGCCGCTTACAAATACATATTTGAGTATATCCCCAATCAGTACAGCGTGACCGATGAAAATCTGCGCACTTCCGATGCGATTGAAATTAAAATCGGGCAGGGGACGAAGCCCGGTATGGGTGGGCATCTGCCGGGCGAAAAAGTTACGGCGGAAATCGCCGCTATCCGCGGAAAAAAGCAGGGCGAGGATATTCAAAGTCCGAGTAAGTTCCCCAATCTTAACACCAAAGAGGATTTGCGCGATATGGTAGAAATGTTGCGCAGACGCTCGGACGGCCGACCCATCGGCATCAAAATTGCCGCGGGGAATATTGAACAGGATTTGGAATATTGCGTGTTCGCCCGGCCCGATTTCATTACGATTGACGGCAGGGGCGGCGCAACGGGTTCGAGTCCGCTGTTTTTGCGGGAGGCGACCACTGTGCCTACGGTGTATGCACTTGCGCGCGCAAGAAAATATTTGGACGAAGTCCATTCCGATATTTCTTTGGTGATTACCGGCGGCTTGCGGGTGTCGGCGGATTTTGCAAAAGCATTGGCGATGGGTGCGGATGCCGTTGCCATTGCAAGCGCCGGTTTGATTGCCGCCGCGTGTCAGCAATACCGCATCTGCGGAAGCGGCAACTGTCCGGTCGGCGTGGCAACGCAAGACCCTGAACTTCGCAAACGGTTGCATATTGACGCCGCCGCACAGCGCGTGGCGAATTTCCTGAATGTTTCGCGCGCGGAACTGCAAACCTTTGCCCGCGTGACGGGCAATCACGACGTGCACGGGCTGTCGACGGAGAATTTGATAACCACGGATCGAGAAATTGCCGAATACACGGGTATTCGGCATGCAGGGCAAGCCAACATAACCAAAAAACCCAATTTCAATAAACAAACTACGGAGGTAAACACAATGAAGTATCAATGCAAATTATGCGGTGAGGTTTTTGAAGTGAAAGACGGCGAAACGCCGGTATGTCCGCGTTGCGGCGCGAAAGGTGAAAATCTTGCACCGCTGGCTACGGAAAGCAAAAACAAATATGCGGGCACGCAAACTGAGAAAAACCTGCACGCCGCGTTTGACGGGGAGTCGGGCGCAAGAAATAAATATACCTATTTTGCCGCTGTGGCACAAAAAGAGGGCTACGAGCAGATTGCCGCTTTGTTCTTAAAGACCGCCGAAAATGAGCGCGAACACGCAAAAATGTGGTTCCGTGAGTTAGACGGTATTGGAGATACCGCCGCAAATTTGGCAGCAGCCGCCGACGGCGAGAACTATGAGTGGACGGATATGTATGACGGCTTTGCCAAAACAGCGGAAGAGGAAGGCTTCCCGGAACTTGCCGCAAAATTCCGTATGGTCGGTGCGATTGAAAAGCATCACGAGGAGCGTTATCGCGCTCTTTTAAAGAGTGTGGAAACCGCCGCTGTTTTTGAAAAGAGCGAAGTTAAAATTTGGGAGTGCCGCAACTGCGGGCATATTGTGGTTGGCACAAAAGCACCTGAAATTTGCCCTGTCTGCGCCTATCCGCAAAGTTATTTTGAAGTCAGCGAAGCCAATTATTGATATGGCTGACCGCCCACGCTTCACAGTATGAGAAAAGACCTTCTTTCGGCATACGGTTTTGTCCAAAGAAGGTCTTTTTGATTTTGAAATTCCGGTTTTAGAATTTTGGTTTTTGCAGAATGGGTTATTTTCCAAATCCCGCGTTCCAAAAGGGAACGCCGACTGCTTTTTGCATCGTTTGTTTCTTTATAAAGTATCTTAAAATTACAAAATTGGGGTTTGTGGGGGGATTAACGGAATAAAATTTTCAGGGTAGGGCGGGGGCTTGCCCCCGCCGCGGGGCTCGTTGCAAATTGACGGCGGGAGCAAGCCCCCGCCCTTTCGTGCGTAGGGAACGGTCTTGACCGTTCCGCAAAATCACATCAAAATCGACGGGCGATTCGTGAATCGCCCCTACGGTTGGATAGACAAACCCCAATTTGTCATTCTGAGGCACAAGCCGAAGAATATCGTTTTGCACATTCTGCTCTTTGTACGGTTTGAGATCCTTCGCTTCGCTCAAGATGACAAATACAAATCCGCATGATCCGTGCCCGCTTATTCCTCGAACACTTCCTGCATTTCCGCCATACGCCCGCAGGAGAATTTGCCCTCGGGGCATTTGCCGTCGGCAAAGCAACTCGGACCGTAGAATTTGAAAATCTCGGGCGAAACCTCACGCAAAAGGCGCAGAGCCTCTATCGCGTGTGCGCGAATTTCCCATTGGGCGCGTGTGCAGGTGCGCAAACGGAAAAACAACAACAGTTCGCGCGCGTTCATCGTGGAAACAATGTCCACCGTGTTGCCGCTTAATTGGTAATACACCAAATCCGTTTCGGGTACGCCCGCCGCTTTGCATGCTTCGTATTCCGCCGCCATGCGCTCAAATGCCGCGTTATACTTTTCAAGTAAAGCGGGATTTTCCTGCACGGCAGGGGGG
>SFIQ01000026.1 GCA_004555265.1 Ruminococcus sp. | reverse complement strand
TCGAAAAAGCGGGGCGCAAGCGCGGATTTTTGATCTCCGGCGGCGAGGTGGACACCGAACGGATGAGCCGCATTCTGCTCGATGAATTCCGCGGCGGCATCTTTTTTATTAAGTTCGGCATCCGCCGCATATAGTTTTTTTACTTCAAGCAAACGAAGGAAAGCATAAATTTCACTCCATTCACCTTTGTTGCCGGATAATTTAGGCATTTTCAAGTACCTCCTTAATTTGCTTTGCAATGGCTTCAATAACATTTACCGTAACGCTGTTTCCGAATTGTTTATACAGATGAACATCTGCAAGCGGAAGATTGAATGTATCGGGAAATCCTTGTAGACGAGCCCACTCACGCGGAGTCATTTTTCGGATACCCTCTTTATTTATTTCACCTTTAATATGCGTTGTAGGCGTTAAATTCTTTTGACGCTTATCTATAAGCAAATTTCGCTCTCTGCCCATTCCACCGCATACTATTGCACCTGCTATACCGTCCCACTCTCGGATTTCATATCCGAAACCGTTTCCCTTCGCTTCGTGACGTGCTTTGTGTCTTCGTAAGGTTTCCACATAAACATCACTCAAATAGTATTTTGAGGGTACCGGTTTTTCCTCAACAATATCTTTAATTCGTTTTGTATCGTCGGTTGCCTTTGGAAATTCAAATTCTTTCGGCGCTATATCGTTTCTGAAAGCAACAATATATATTCTTTCTCTGTTTTGAGGAACACCGAAGTCCTTACTGTTCAAAACTTCGCTGAATACTTTATATCCCAAATCTTCAAATGTTTTTCTGATTATTTCAAATGTTCTGCCCCTGTCGTGAATTTTAAGGCCTTTGACATTTTCACAAAAAATCACTCTCGGTTTATGATACTCGCAGATTCTTGCAACATCCATAAACAAAGTACCTCTGCAAAGTCCTTTGTAATTGTCGTCAAAACCTTGTCTTTTTCCCGCAAGACTGAATGCTTGGCAAGGAAATCCGGCAAGACAAATATCGAATTGCGGTATATCTTTTTCATTTATTTTTGTTATATCTCCGGCAATCTCAAAGTTATCGTAAAAATTGGCTTTGTATGTTTTCTGTGCATATTCATCCCACTCACTTACAAAAACAGTACTGATTTCATCCCCGAATGCTCTGTCAAATCCAAGGCGAATGCCGCCGATTCCCGCAAATAAATCAATAGATTTATATTTAGCCATTATTACTTTTTACCGTCCTTTCAATTTCATCGGCACACGCCTGTAAGTTCTTTTTGATGTCATTACCCCAAAATCTCAACACAGTCCAGCCTGAATTTTTGAGTGTTTCATTAACCTCGTTATCTCGGGCGATATTTCTTTCGATTTTGGGAATCCAAAATTCTTGATTTGATTTAAATTCATTTTTCTTGTTGTTCCAATCGTAACCGTGCCAAAACTCGCTGTCACAAAAGACCGCAACTTTTTTACCGATAAAAACAATATCGGGCTTTCCAAACACCTTCTTGCAATTCTTCTGATAGCGCAAGCCCCTTGACCAAAGTTCTTTTCTTAACATTACCTCAATTTTTGTATCTTGGGATTTAACCTGTTGCATATTGTAAGTGATTTGCTCTTTTGTTTTATGCATCGGTTTTTTCCTCGCTGTCGTTATAAAAGCCGCATATATCACCTATGTCACATTCAAGTGTCTCGCATATTTTCATCAGAACTTCCATACTGACAAGTTCGTCCTTACTGAGTTTTGCAACGGAATTACTGCTTATATGGGCCTGTTCTCTTAATTGATATTTTTTCATCTTTTTATCAATCAATATTTTCCATAGTTTATCGTAACTTACTTTCATAACTGACCTCCTTGCCGATATGAATCTATTATAACATCAAGCAGATCTATTTTCAATACAATAAGTTTGCAAACACCAATATTTTGTATTTACAGTCCGAAAAACTTACAGACAAAAAGCATAGTAGTGAAACAAAATGGCTTAAACCCATTTTTGCCGTTTTGTTTCCCAAAATCAACAAATTTTCAAATTTGGGAAGTTGATTTGTAACGCTTCCGTTTCTGAACGACACTTTACAATTTTATAACTCTCCACCCACTTTCTCCTCTCGGTTCGATGAATTGAGAGGAGATTTTTGTTTTTTCAAAAAAATTTTCAAAAACACCCCCCAAGAATCGTTTCCCATTTCAAACAAGTGAAGGGACTTTTAATTTTCTTATCAAAAATACCCCCATTTTTTCGCTTCCCGGTTCAAACAAGTGAGGGGATAAATTTTCTCAAAGAAATATTTGAAAAATCGGGCGATTTTGGGTGTGCATTTTGATCCCCTTTGTCCAAATGAGTGAAAGGAGTTTTTTCTATGGCAAGATTATCGAAGAAGTTAAAACAGGAATGGTACTTTTTTATCAGTCTCAAAACAGGCAGAAGAACATACAACGACCTGTGCCGCAAATGTCGGAATGACTGTAAACAAAGCTTTCGGGCAATCGTTATGAGTTGTCCTCTGTATTGTTCCAAAAGAAGTGTCAAATCCGTACCAAACGGCAACGATTTCAACGATTCGGGATAAGTGGATAACAGATATTCGTTTCAAAATAAAACGGCATACAGAGAAAAATTTTGATAATTTCGACACCTTTTCGATACAGAAAAAAGGCTGTCGGGTTATCATTCTCACTCGCCGTTCAAAACAGTTCAAATAGCAGGTAACCGTATAAATATATAAATAAATATATAGTTCTTACCTGCCGTAAAAGAAAGGACTTAAATATGATAGCAAATAAAGTATATACAAGAGACGAAATGAGAGAGGAACACATCATAACCTCCGATTATAACTTCATAGACAAAGAGGGTGAATACTTCGCAAAACTGATAATGAGAGCAGAAGCAAGCAAAAATATGCTGCGTCTTTTCTTTCAATTAAGTGACGGAAGAAAGATTATCACGCCTGTGTTTTGGTGGCAGAGTTATCTGGGCTTTTACGAAATAGATAACGGTACTAATTTGAGATTGATTTATGAGAAAAACGGCAAAGGTATCGCACTTAAAGAAATTGAAATATTGGATTAAGGAGACATCGAAATGCAGGAAACCATAAAGAACATCAATATAGATTTACTAATTCCGTTTGAAAATCATCCGTTTAAGAAAAGAGACGGAATTGAAAACGAAGAACTGACAGAGAGCGTAAAAGAAAACGGTTTGCTCCAGCCGATAATTGCCCGTTCTTTTTCCGCAGGTACTTTCGAGATTATCAGCGGTCACAGGAGAGTTGAAGTTTGTAAAGAATTGGGAATACAGACCATACCCGCGATAGTCAGAGATATGACAAAAGATGAAGCAATTATTGCAATGGTGGATTCAAATTTGCAGAGAGAGCATTTACTGCCGAGTGAAAAAGCCTTTGCTTACAAGATGAAATTGGAGGCGTTGAAGCATCAGGGGAAAACTTATGGACAAGTTGACCACAAGTCGAGAGATAACATTTCGGACAATGAAAGCGGCAGACAAGTCCAACGATATATCCGCTTAACGCACTTAATACCCGAACTGCTGAAACTCGTAGACGAAGAAAGGATCGCCTTTACTCCGGCTGTCGAGCTTTCGTATCTGCCCGAGAACGAGCAGAAAATATTATTTGAAGAAATAGAGTATGCAGACGCTACTCCCTCGCTTTCACAGGCACAGCGATTACGCAAATTCAGCGAGCAAGGCAGATTATCCATAGATACAATATTTGCCGTGTTAAGCGAAGAAAAGGCAAATCAAAAAGAACAGGTCAAATTCAAAACCGAAGATATACGCAAATATTTCCCCAAAAGTTATACAAGCCTTGATATGCAAAAGACAATTATCAGCCTGCTTGAAAAATGGCAGAGGCAGAGAGAAAGAAACAGAGGTGATGCAAGATGATGACACTAAAAAGCGATAAAACCGGGCAAGCCGAATACGATAGGTTTTTAGATCTAATGGCAAAGCTGTACTTAAAATATGGGGATAAATATCGTTTAGTAACAACGGAAGATGTTTTGAGACAATTTCCAAACCGCCAATGCAAGAATCGTAACAGTTCGCAGAAAGGGGCTTAGTCCCCTTCTGCCGTACATTGGAATATTTATTCCGGCAACAATATAATGTAATCAAATCAGAAAGGAGTTATCGTATGAAAAGGAAAAATTGCTATATATACACCCGTGTATCAACATCTATGCAGGTCGACGGGTTCAGCCTTGATGCACAGAAAGAAAAGTTAAGAAGGTATGCCGAATTTCAGGACTTTATGATTGCCGGAGAATATTCCGATGAAGGTAAGTCCGGTAAAAATATTGAAGGCAGGCCTGAATTCCAAACTATGCTTAACGACATATCCGAAGGAAAAGATAATGTACAATATGTGCTGGTGTTCAAATTGTCCCGATTTGGCAGGAATGCAGCCGATGTTCTTAATTCTTTACAACTGATGCAGGATTACGGGGTTAATCTTATCTGCGTTGAGGACGGTATTGACAGTTCAAAGGACAGCGGCAAACTTATGATTTCAGTGCTGTCTGCCGTTGCGGAAATTGAACGAGAAAATATTCTTGTTCAAACAATGGAAGGCAGAAAACAGAAGGCTCGTGAAGGCAAATGGAACGGAGGGTTTGCACCATACGGTTATGAACTTATTGACGGCGAGTTAAAAATAGCCGAAGATGAGGCAGAAATTATTCGCATTATCTACGATAAATTCATTCATACCACAATGGGTGCCGGCACTGTTGCAAAATATCTGAATCACCAAGGCTATATCAAAAAGAAACGCCAAAACGGAACTTTGGATGCATTTACGGCCCATTTTGTAAAGCTCGTGTTGGATAACCCTATTTATTGCGGAAAAATTGCCTTTGGTCGAAGAAAAACAGAAAAAATACAGGGTAGCCGTAATGAATATCACGTGGTAAAGCAAGAAGAATATCCTGTCTATGACGGTATTCACGATGCGATTATCAGCGAAGAGGATTGGCTTTTAGCTCAAGATAAGAGAAAAAAGACCGGTATAAAGAATGAAAAAATATACAGTACAGAACATCAGCATTTATTGACCGGTATAATTAAATGTCCTATATGCGGTGCCGGGTTGTATGGCAGTGTCAACCGCAAACGCAAAAAAGACGGAAGTTTTTACAGAGATTATTGGTATTACGCCTGCAAACACAGATTGGAATATGACGGTCACAAATGTACTTTCAAAAAGCAAATTCATCAGGAAAAGATAAATGAAGCGGTTGTGGAAGTAATAAGAAATATTGTTAAAAATTCAAAGTTTGATTCTGCAATAAAAGAAAAATTAGATGCAAGTGTGGATTTGTCTAAGTATGAAAAAGAAGAAGCATATTTAATGACACGGACAAGACAGCTTACTGCCGCAAAGGAACGACTTGGTTCTCAAATTGACAGGCTCGACTGTTCCGACAGGCATTATGAGCAAAAATATACCGATATGCAAAACCGTATAAATTCATTATATGATGAGATCGCAGAGGCAGCCGAAAATCTTGATACTGTACAAACACAAATCAAGGCTATAAAGGAACAAAAAATCTCTCAGAAACGAATATTTGAATTTTTGAAATTATTTGATATAATATATAATGAATTTACCGAATTTGAGAAGAAAGAATTTCTTCACAGCTTTATAAAGAAAATCGAGATATATCCCGAACCGTTGGAAAACGGTCAGATATTAAAGAGCATACAATTTCGTTTCCCGGTATATTATCAAGGGAACGAAGCCGATATGTTTATTCCGAATTTCGAAAACACAGTCGAGACGGTAGTCTTGATACAAAGGAAAGATGCGTAGAAATCCTTTGTTTTCGTGCTTTGCGAAGCATTTTTTGTTCTTGCGCAGAGGGAAACATCCGGCATAAACACCGCAAAAACGATTTGGATACGCCAATGACGCGCGCCGGCCGGCTTTATGTGCTTTTCAGCGATTTAGCGCGCATTCGACTGTGTAGACCAAGAACCTTTTCGATAAAATGCAATGGATAGCATGGTCGAAACGCACCATCCGACAGGCCATGCACACCAAATTCCTGTTGCGCCAAGCGATGTTTTGGAAAAGCAGAATGCCAATACAACACGCACAATTAAGTCTGTAAAGGTAGCAATCATAAAATACTTCATCAATCCGGCACCTCTTAAAATTCCGTCGGCTACCAGCTTTGCAGAAACCACAAAATAGAACGGCGACAGAATTTTTAAATAGAGGATGCCTGTGCGCATTGCAAGATCTGTCGGCGCATCCATAAAGAGATTCAAAACAATATTCCCTCCAAAGAAATACAGTAAAAATAACGGTAAAGAAAGCATCCAGACCAATTTTAAACCGACCTTGAATCCCTGCTTTATACGCGGCAGTTTTTGCGCCCCGAGATTTTGCGCAGTGTAATTGGAAATCCCGTTGCCAAGTGTGGTAAACGATGTGATTACTAAATTATTTAACTTGACGGCTGCGGAATATCCCGCCATAACCGGCGCGCCAAAACCGTTGATGATGCTCTGAATCATGATGTTCCCGAGAGAAATGAAGCTTTGCTGTAAGGTGCTCGGCACGGCGATGACCACAATCTGTTTTAAGAGCTCTAAGTCGAAAATCGGCGCCTTTTCTTTCCCTTCAATTTTGGAAAGTCTTCGGAAAATAACGACCATAGCCAAAATACAACTCACCCCCTGACAGATGAAGGTTGCCCATGCTACACCCGCAACCCCCATATGAAACCCTTTGACAAACCATATATCTACCGCGATATTGGAAGTGGAAGACACGGCTAAAAAATAAAACGGGGTTTTGGAATCGCCAAGGGCTGAGAAAATACCGGTTGCTATATTATAGAAAAATACGAAGGGCAACCCCCAAGCGTAAATGTCCAGATACAATTTGGAGTCTGCAAACACATCCTCCGGCGTTCTGATTAAATGCAGCAAAAATCCGGAACCCGCGATGCCGCCCAACATTAACAAAAGACAAATCGCACCGCTGAAAATGCACGCTGTATAAACTGCGGTTTTCATGCCTTTAAAATCTTTGGCGCCAAACAGTTTTGAAACAATGACGGAGCAGCCCATGTTACAGCCGAAGGCAAATGCGATAAAAATCAAGGTGATTTCGTAGCTGTTTCCGACGGCTGCCAATGCATTTTCACCGACAAATTTGCCGGCGACGAGACTGTCCGCGATATTATACAATTGCTGAAAAATGATACTGCCAAAGAGCGGCAAACAGAATTTCCAAAGAACCGTTTGCGGGTTTCCTACGGTTAGATCTTTATTCATTTTCGGCTTCCTCCGTTTTTTTGACGGCGTCTGCGATGATTTCGGCACAGCCGTCTGTACCCCATTTGCTGGCGGATAACAGCAAGTCATAGCTTTCCGGATTTCCCCACGCAGTATCGGCATAGAATTCAAAAAACTGTTTTCGCATTCTGTTGATGTGCCGAATCCTTTTTACTGCCTCTTTTTCATCTATCCGATTTCGTTCCATAACGCGTTTTACCGCATCCTCGTTATCGGCATAAATGAATACGGAAAGCCTTTTTTCTTTTGGAATCATTGCAGATGCACAGCGACCGATGATTACGCAAGCCCCCTGCTCTGCAATTTTACGGATTACCGCCTCCTCCGCGTCGTATGTCATTTGGCTTTCGGAGTAGAACGTGTTGCAGATCCCTGCGGTATCTGCATATGGATTGCCGCTTAGGAATTGAATACTGTTGATTGGCGATTCTTCCGTTTTGGAAATAAAATCTTCATTGAGCCCGGATTCTAATGCCGCCTTTTTGATTAACAGCTTGTCATAACACGGAATTCCAAGCAGCTCCGACAGCTTCTCGCCGATTTCGCGTCCGCCGCTTCCGTATTGCCTGCCGATACAAATAATATTTTTCATAAGCGCACCTCTGCTTTTCCATATTGTTTTTTTTGCCTGCGTGTATTATAATACACTACATGATATATGTAAAATGTCAATAACGCAAATTAGATATACCGATTTGATATGTTAGGAGTAGAAATGAACATTAGCTATGATTATTACCGGGCATTTTATTATGTTGCAAAATATAAAAGCTTTACGGGGGCGGCAAGCGCACTTCTCAATAATCAGCCCAATGTTACCAGAATGATAAAAAAGCTGGAGGAGGCGCTGGGGTGCGTCTTGTTTGTCCGGCAAAGACGCGGTGTGTCGCTTACGCCGGAGGGAGAACGGTTGTATGCACATATTTCGATTGCGTTTGAGCATATTTTGAGCGGCGAACAGGAAATTGCCGGGGATAAAAGTCTGCAATCGGGCATTGTTACGATTGCGGCCAGTGAAATTGCCTTGCATTGTGTGTTGCTTCCTGTGCTGAAAAGGTTTCGGAATGCGTATCCCGGGATTCACATTAAAATACTAAACCATTCCACACCACAGGCGATAGATGTTATGAAAAAAGGCCTGGCGGATTTTGCCGTTGTTACGGAACCTTTTTGTGTATCCGCAGGGATTTCCGCTCAAAGTTTAAGGGCAATTCAGGAAGTGCCGGTGTGCAGCAGTGCATTTTCGCTTTCGACGGGTACGGTGATTACAAGCGCGCATTTCAAACAGTATCCGTTGATTGGGCTTGGGGAAAAGACAAGCTCCTTTCGCTTTTATTCTGATTTTTTCAGCAGCATGGGATTCTCGTTCTCCCCGGATGTAGAAGCTGCGACTGCCGACCAAATTTTACCGATGGTAAAATCGGACTTGGGAATTGGGTTCGTTCCGATAGATTTTTTGGAAAACGAAAATATGGAACAGCTGATTATCCTGAACATGAAGCCGGCGATACCAAAAAGGAATATCTGCATTTTGAAAAGAAAGGACACCTCCCTTAGCATTGCTGCTTCTGAATTGGAGAAACTGCTTCGGGCGAAACAAGCGTTATAAATCGCGCAATCGGAGGGCGGTCACTGATGGAAGCATCGTTTTAGGGGCTTGCACTCTGCATAAGATTTGGGATTGTCCGGCTTTTGTCCTCTCGTTCTCTGATGCGGTCATCCGGATCATTTTTCGTATGGTTATTTACGCCTTTATACAGTCGTTTTTGTGGGCATCTGTTTTGCTCGGTGTGTCGAGTTTTTCCCCGATAGAAAAAGGCTTGATATTTTCCGCATCTACCTATATAATAAAGGGAATCGGGCGGCGGTAGGTATTTCCGCCCGTCCCTTTTTCAAAAATCAATAATCGACTGGGAGGTAATCTATGAATAATAAAGAAAAGCCTTCTGTTGAATTCACCATCCAAGAAGAAGAATTACAAGAGTTAATTAAGAAAAGAGACGAATTGCTTGTTAAAACGGGGCGCATGAAAGACCAAAACGAAAAGCGGGTAGAAAATACATACGCGATAAATCTATACCATAAAATACTTTCATATCCACAAAACGGAGCTTCCGAATGCGATTACGACGCTTTATTTGCGTATTGCACTATGTTATTTGAACCACAAAACTATGCCTTTTATGCAACATTTGATGAGAAAGGAAATGTTTCAGAGATAACCAATAGCATTCCTATTCCGAAATATCTTCCCGATAGTTATGAATCTCTAATCAGAAATTGCACAAGTCTCATATGTTCGATAATGCATGAATTTTTATCCGGCAAAGAGGCATATCTGGCTTATCCGAACTTTGATGAGATGGAGCAGCGAATAGATCAACTCAGCTTAGAGGAGTGCATGCAATATTTTCTGTACTATAATCGTTTGTCATTGCGATATGGTCAGCAGCGCTTTTTTGCAAAATGGAAAGATGGAACTGCTCTTCAGATTGTCAAACGAATGCAGCAACTTCGCAGGCATACATCTTTCATGTGTTAAAGCAAGCCGAAAGCGATATACAAACTGAATTGACGGGAGAAAACACCACAAAAGAAAACAAGATCTCTGTTCGGAATCAAAACCACCAGTTCAACTGGTGGTTTTGATTTATTCATATAGTCCGTTGTAACAAGGCAAGGGGTAATCAGTCTCAAAATCTCTGCACAAAGTAATAAATCGCTTGGCAGAAGTTGTTAAAAACTTATCTTTATGATGAATGATATGGAAATTTCGGCTGAAACTCAACCCCTCTACTTTGACAGTACAAATCAAGCCTTGTCGCAGAGCCGGAAGAATCATTCGATGCGGTAATACAGCAATTCCTAATCCATTGATTGCAGCATTGACCAGTGCTGTTGTGCTCATTGCTTCCCATACTGGTGTAATGTGGATGCCAGCCTGTTCAACTACACGGTTAAACACCTCTCGTGTGCCACTGCCTTTTTCTCGCAAGAGAAATCGCTGCCTTTGAAAATCTTCTATGGATATAACTTGCCCCTGTGTCCAGCCTTTATCCGTACCGCATATAACGCTCAGATGATCTTCCATGTAGGCTTCCGAAACGATATTTGGATCATGTGCAATACCTTCGATCAACGCACAATCCAATTCATTTGCCAAAATTTTTTGTTCCAGACGTTCTGATTGCTCAACGGTAACTCTGACATCAAGCCCTGGGCAGAGTTCAGAGAATGCCTTTACATAGTTCGGTAAAAACTGCGAGCCGATGGTGATGCTTGCACCAATACGGAGAACTCCTTTAGAATCCCAATCACGCAACCCTGTTTCCATATCTGAAAACAAGTCGGATATATGTATCGCATATTGAAGAAAATGCTGCCCCGCATCGGTGATTTGCAATCGTCTGCCGATTCTGTCAAACAGGTGTACTCCGTAATATTGCTCCAGTTCCTTAATGGCAAGGCTGACTGCTGGCTGTGTCATGTGTAAAACTTCCGCTGCTTTGGTGGAATTATATCCGTTTTCGCATACGGTACGAAATATTATCATGTGTCGTATCGTCATAACAATCTCCTTATATGAAAATACTTATCCTTTCTGTAAAATTATATTATTTCCGTTATCAGAAATCAAGCAGTATAATGTTAATAAACATAGAAAGGACGGCATTTTTAGAAGTGAATAGCTTGCAAAAATATAAAAAATTGTTTTTCTCCACTTTTAAACTGAGTGCTTGCACTTTTGGCGGTGGATTTGTAATCATTCCGTTGATGCGAAAGAAATTCGTGGAGGAACTTGGTTGGATTGAAGAAGATGAGATGATGGATCTGACCGCAATCGCACAGTCTTCTCCGGGCGCAATAGCAGTTAATGCTTCCATTTTGGTAGGTTATCATGTGGCGGGGTTCCCCGGCGCAATGCTCACGGTATTGGGAACAGTATTGCCACCACTAATTATTATTTCGATAATCTCAATGTTCTATCAGGCATTTCGAGATAATGCGGTTGTAAATATGGCAATGGCAGGCATGCTCTGCGGAGTGGCGGCAGTAATCTGTGATGTTGTGATCAATATGGCAAAAACCATTTTTCAGAAAAAACGACTATTGCCTGTTATTGTTATGCTTGGTTCTTTTGTAGCCGTTCGCTTTTTCTCTGTGAATATCATAGCCATTATTCTTGTCTGTGGCGTGATCGGAGCAGCGGATACGTGGCATCAAGGAAAAATGCGGAAAGTAGGTGATAAACGGTGATATACCTTGAATTGTTCTGGAGCTTTTTTCAAATTGGATTATTCAGCATTGGTGGTGGATATGCTGCCATGCCTTTGATTCAGAATCAAGTGGTGGATATTCACCCTTGGCTGACAATGACACAATTTGCGGATATTATGACCATTGCTGAAATGACACCCGGCCCCATAGCCATCAACTCAGCCACATTTGTTGGTATCCAAGTCGCAGGTCTTCCCGGTGCTGTCATCGCAACGGTTGGCTGTGTGTTTCCATCCTGTGTTATCGTAATGACCCTTGCCTATATCTATTATCGGTTCCGTGGATTGAATGTGGTGCAGGGCATTCTTTCTGGACTTCGCCCTGCGGTCATTGCAATGATCGCATCAGCGGGTATCTCACTGTTGATTATGGCACTCTACGGACAGAGAACGCTTCCGAATGATTTGGCATCTTTGGACTTGATTGCTGCGATTATTTTTGTTATTGGCATTTTTGTTTTAAGAAAGTGGAAACCGAATCCGCTTTGGGTTATGGCAGGTTCGGGATTTGCAGGAATCATCCTGTATTCACTTGTATAAGAGAGGAGGCACAGTTATGAAATACACGATAAAGGCAGGAGTCCTTTATAAAAATGAATCTCAGCTTGCCTTGGCAAGAATAAAAAGTGCGTTGCTCGGTCCGCAAAGAAAGATTCTCAGCATCGCAGGTGAGCTGCTTTTGACGGCGGACGCCCGTTATCTCGATGAATCAAAAGCAAGTTCCGGTGATGTGAGAAATCGGGAATATTTACTGACCGACAACGAAAATCAGTTAGTCGGTTCTGCTCGCCCCGGATATGCAGATGGTGATGATCCCAATGTGGTGGGTTGGCCAATTTGCAGAATGCCAAGAGTTGACCATGCCAATATTGTTGTGAACGGCGAAGAATATCTTTTGACCATGCACAATAGCCAGAATTATTCTTTGATAAACGCCCACAATTCGGAGGTTCTTCGTATTATGCACAAGGGTATTGCAGGAGGATGGGCTGTGGAAGATATATGCGGTTTCGTCCCGGAAATTATTTGCGGTATATTTATCTTTTGCAGATATATAGAACAAGAAAATGAATTTCTGATTGTGTAGAAAAGGTGTTGATATGAGTAAGTATTTGATTGAAAATTTATTTGGCATAGAGGGATGAAGCATTGCCTGGTATGGTGTAATTATTGCCGTCGGTATGGTTTTAGGTGTAATACTTGCAATTTACCGAGCCAGAAAACAAGGTCTCTGTCCGGAAGAAAAAATCGCTTTGGAAACGACTATTGGGCTGATGTTTTTCCGCATACATAGGGGGTGGATTTGTTACCGTGTTATATGGATATTCACGGCATTGTCTCGTCACCTGTCGAAGCGGTGGCGTTATTGGTCAAATAAATGGAAAATATAGAAAAAATCGGGTGCGTACCAAAAGGCACGCACCCGATTGCTGTTTTTTCCGATTTTACGGCCTTTGCAAATCTGCAAAATAGGACTGAAATTCCACGCGATATTTGCTTTCGGGGAACAGGAATTTGTGGATAGATAAAAAATAACTATCCGTCATACTTGCGATGTAATCCGCCACAATTTGGTTGGGATCTGCCGAAAGATACGGTGATTTTTCCTCATAAAACCGCCTCTGTTCGGTCACAAATGCGATGTGATGGCGATACACGGGGAGGTGGCACCGCAAAGCGCGTGACGGAGGGGCAAATCACATCAAAATCGACGGGCGGGCGTGGAAACCCGCCCCTACAAACGGGGCGCCGAGTCGTCGCCCCCTACGCACGAAATGGAATTTCCATGGTAGGGCGGGGTGATTCCCTTGATAGGGGAAATGTCTGTTATAATAGAGTAGGGCGGGGGCTTGCTCCCGCCGCAAGGTGCCCGAATTCGGAGAATTTTGCTCCCGCCGCGGGGTTCGATGTAAATTAACGGCGGGAGCAAGCCCCCGCCCTACCCTAATCCTGTATTTCGTTCGTTCCAAAAACACCCCTACAAACCCCAATTTTTATTCGATAGGATTTGTAAAAGTCTCTTCCCGAAGTGGAATTTACGGTTTGCCGTCACGCTGTCGCGACCGGTCAAGAGGACAAAGCAAAGAATAGTACAAAGGAAATTAACGAATAAAAAGGCAGAATAAAATCGGCAGGAATGCCGCCGGCAATAAATTTGCCACCTTGATTTTGGTCACGTTTAAGAGATTCAACCCAATCGCCAAAATCAAAATCGAGCCAACGGCGGACATTTCGGTGATCATCGCTTCGGTCAAAAATGCGGACACAAATTTTGCCGCCAAAGACAGCGTTCCCTCATAAACAAACAGAACCACGCCCGAAAAGAAGCACCCGAAGCCAAGGGAGGATGTAAAAATCAAAATCGTCACGCCGTCGAGCAGGGCTTTGGTGTAATAGGTGTCGAATTTCCCCTGCATGCCCGCCTCAATCGCACCGACAATCGCCATCGCGCCCACACATACAAACAATGTAGAGGAAACGAACGCCTCGCCAAAGGAGGATTGGTCATTTTTCGTCAGTTTTTTCTGCAAAAATGCGCCGAAACGGTTGAGGTGGCGGTCGAGGTCAATCCATTCGCCCAAAAGCGCGCCCAAAACGAGCGAAAGCACCTCAATCAGCAACGCTTCGCCCGCAAGCGCGCCTTGTATGCCGATAAACAACACACATAGACCGAGCGCCGCCGTCAGCGTTTTTTGCACGCGTTCCGGAATGCCTTTTTTGAACAGCATCCCGAGCCCCGCGCCGATAAATATCGCCGCGGCATTCACCGCCGCACCGAGCAAAACCATATGTACCCTTCTTGTAGTTAAAAATTAAGTAATTGTAACAATTCGTTATTCTGAGCCGATAGACTCAGAATGACAAGCGGGCGGGCGAACACAGTTCGCCCCTACAACCGTAGGGAACAACCGAAGACGTGTTCCGCAAAATTACATCAAAATCGACGGGCGGGCGTGGAAACCCGCCCCTACAACAGGGCGCCGAGTCGTCGCCCCCTACGCACGAAATGGAATTTCCATGGTAGGGCGGGGTGATTCCCCTGATAGGGGAAATGTCTGCGAAGCAGACAAAAGGGTGCCCGAATTCGGAGAATTTTGCTCCCGCCGCTTATGGCCCCTCTGACGAGGGGGCTGAAACGACGGGCGATATTGGGGTAGACTCCCTCACAGTGTGAGGGAGATGTCGCGAAGCGACAGAGGGAGACCGCCGCCGTCAGCGGGTGGCACGCGCAAAGCGCGTGACGGAAGGGCAAGTCACATCAAAATTCGCGGGCGGGCGTGGAAACCCGCCCCTACAAACGGGGCGCCGAGTCGTCGCCCCCTACGCACGAAATGGAATTTCCATGGTAGGGCGGGGGCTTGCTCCCGCCGCAAGGTGCCCGAATTCGTTCGTGAATCGCCCCTACAACCCGTAGGGAACGGTCTTGACCGTTCCGCAAAATTATATCAAATTACGCGGGCGAACACAGTTCGCCCCTACGAGTAGGGAACAACCGAAGACGTGTTCCGCAAAATCACAGCAAAATTCGCGGGCGGGCGTGGAAACCCGCCCCTACGGGCGAAAAGACAACCCCTAATTTGTCATCCTGAGCGAAGCGAAGGATCTCCAATAGCACAAAACAAACCTGCGCGAAACGAGATTCTTCGCCTGTCGGCTCAGAATGACAAGCGGGCGGGCGATTCGTGAATCGCCCCTACGGTTGGATAGACAAACCCCAATTTTAACAAATTACAAAGCAAACAACCGATTTGTTCCGCGTCGTGCGGGGGCGCTTGTAGTTAAAAATTAAGTATCACACAACCCATTGCCGGGACATGCACGCAAGAGGTCACGGGCTTGCCGTGTAAAATCTCGCGTTTGTACTGCCATTTGTCCGGCAAATTATAGGTAATTTCCTGTTCGTTGCGGTTGGCAATCACCAAAATCCCGTCGCTGTCGCCCTCGCGTTCGTAGGCAACGCACCCAAGCACCGCCGAAACAAAATGCAGTTCGCCCGTTTTCAAGCAATCAAGCGACCCGCGCAGCGCGCCCAAGGTTTGGTAAAACGCAATCAAATCCTGATTTTCGTGCCCCCACGGGTAACAACCGCGGTTGAACGGGTCTTTGTAGCCTTGCAAGCCTGCCTCGTCGCCGTAATAAATACACGGCACGCCGGGCAGGGTAAATTGGAGCACCGCCGTCAATTTTAACAGTGTAACGCCTTTTTGATACTCCATGTCGGACAGCACGCGCTGAGACTGCCATTCACGGTCACGCCCTTCCGCGCTTTCGCCCATAATTTTGGTGATGGCGCGCTCGGTATCGTGCGTGCCGATGTGGTTCATCATACAATCGAGCGCAGGTTTCGGATAGTTTTCGACAATATCGGTCACCGCGCGTGCAAAACCCTCGGCAATGCCGCTACGCGCGAAGTTCAAAATGGCGTTTGCAAACGGATAATTCATCACGCTGTCGAGTTGCCCGCCCAACAGATACCGCCGCCGTTCGCCGTACGCCCATTTGTTGGTCGCGTCCTCCCAAACCTCGCCGAGCACGAGCGCGTCCGCCTTTTCCGCTTTCGCAGAAGCAGAAAGCGCGTCTAAAAATGCGTCGGGCAGTTCGTCGGCGACATCCAAGCGCCAACCCGCCGCGCCAAGGCGTAGCCATTTTTTAACTACGCCGTTTTTGCCCGTGATAAATTCGAGATATTCGGGGCTTTCTTCGTTCACCTCGGGGAGGGTTTCAAAGCCCCACCAGCTTTTGTAACTGTCGGGATAGTCAAAAAATGTATACCACGGGTAATACGGGGATTTTTCGGAATTGTATGCACCCAAGGTTTTGTAGCGCCCCGCACGGTTAAAATACAGGCTATCGTCGCCCGTGTGGGAAAACACCCCATCCAAAATCACGCGAATGCCGAATTTTTTCGCGGTTTCACACAGCGTTTTGAAGTCTGCCTCATCCCCCAAAAGCGGGTCGATTTTCAAATAATCCGCCGTATTGTAGCGGTGGTTGGCGTGCGCCTCAAAAATCGGATTTAAGTAAATGCAGGTCACCCCGAGCGACTGCAAATACGGTAGTTTTTCGGTGATGCCCGCAAGGTCGCCGCCGAAATAATCGTTGTTCAGCACCTTGCCGTCTTTATTCGGGCGCCAGTACGGCTGATTTTCCGTGTCGGTGCGCAGAATGCGGTCAGCGGGGACATTCTTTTTTTCTTTTCCCGAATTATAAAAGCGATCGGGGAAAATTTGGTACATCACGCCGCCTTTGAGCCAGTCGGGCGTTTGGTAGTTTGCATCATACACCGTCAGTTGCCAATCGTTTTGGGGCGTGACGGCATTGGCGACCGCGCCCGCACCGTCGCCGATACAGTAAATCGCACCGCGCCCCCACGCGGAATCGTATTCAAAATGATAAAAGTACAACCCGCGTTCGGGAAGCGCAATTTCCAAATCCCAAATTTCTTGGGTATCGCCGTGCATTCCCGCCCAATACATCCCGTGCGCGACAGGGTCTTCCCCGTCTTTGGTCAGCACAAAAAACGATGCCGAGACGCAAAAAGAGCGCGGCAAAAGCAGGCGAAACCGCAGTTTTTCGCCCGTTTTCACAGCGCCGAATTTACTTTTGAAAAACAAGTCTCTTGAATGAAACGGTAAAAAAGCCATCAGTATGTTCTCTCACAAACTTCTTGAATTTTCGCCCGCAAAGCCACAAAATCCGAAAGTGCGTCCGGCTTTTGGGCGGGATTGCGCAAAAGCGCCGCCGGGTGGAAAGTGCCCATCAAATAAAAGCCGCGCCGTTCGTAAAAAACGCCGTGCTCTTTGGTGACGCGAAAGTCGGGCGATATGATTTTTTGCGCCGCAATGCGCCCCAGGCACACCACGATTTTCGGGTGCAAAAGTTTCATTTGCTCGCGCAGCCAATGCACGCACGCGGTCTGCTCCTCCTCGCGTGGGTCGCGGTTGTTTGGCGGGCGGCATTTGACGATATTTGCAATGTAAATATTCTTTTCGCGCGACAGATCAATGTGCGTTAAGTATTTGTCGAGCAGTTGTCCGCCGCGCCCGACGAACGGCTCGCCCTGCAAATCCTCGTTTTCGCCGGGGCCCTCGCCGACAAACAGCACCTCTGCCGTCGGCACGCCCACACCAAACACCACATTGGTGCGCGTCTGTGCAAGCGGGCAGTCCGCACACGAAAGGCAGTCGGTTTTTAGTTGTTCGAGCGATTCGTACATTACTCATCCTGCCTTTCTTGCGGTTTGTTGGGTTGAATTTTTATTTAGATTAGCGGCGTAGCCGCAATCCTTATATTCCTCCCTCTGGGAGGGAGGTGGCTTTTGCCGTAGGCAAAAGACGGAGGGAGATTGTAGAGCTTTTCTCTCATTTCCTGAAAGCGGGAGGGAGAGAAACAGTTGTAGGGGCACTGAGGTCGTTCCCTACAATTCGTAGGGGCGAACTGTGTTCGCCCGACAAAATGCGATGTCATTTCGCGGAACGGTCAAGACCGTTCCCTACGCGCAAGCATTGAAAGTTCAGGGTAGGGCGGGGGCTTGCTCCCGCCGTAGGGTTTGATGTGAATTGGCGGCGGGGGCAAGCCCCCGCCCTACCGTATAAATAAAAACATAAATAAAAATTTATGTGCTGCTTGCGATAGATAAAAATTAACTATCCAACAATTCGTGCAAAATTTTCTGCACTTCCTGCGCGGGGGCTTTGCCTTTGAGCGCGCGCATGGCCTGCCCCATAATGTAGCCCATCGCCTGCGTTTTGCCCGATTTATACTCGGAAACGCTCTTTTCGTTGGCGGCAATGACTTCTTCAATCACGGGGCGCAGCGCCGACAAATCCGTAATTTGCGCCAAGTTGTTGTCGGCAACATATTTTTCGGGGTCAACCCCTTCCGTAAACACCTTTTCGAGCACGGTTTTACCCGTGCCGCGGTTGATTTTGCCCGATTTCACCATATGGATGACCGCCGCCAAATCTTTCGCCTGCAAGGTCATATTTTCAGGGAGTGTCGCGGTGTCGTTCAACAGTTTCATCACTTCGCCCATAATCCAGTTGGCGACATCTTTCGGGCTGTCGCAGAGCGCCAAAGTGTCCTCAAATAGGGAAACATAGGCTTTGTCGCTTGTGAGAATAGAGGTATCATATTCGGGAAGCCCCAACTGTGCGATATACCGCTGTTTTTTCTGCTCGGGCAGTTCCGGCATCGTGTCGCGGATCTGCGCAATGGTTTCCTCGGAAATTTCAATCGGCGGCAGGTCGGGTTCGGGGAAATATTTATAATCCTGCGCGTCCTCTTTCGAGCGCATGGCGTAAGAAATGCCTTTGTTGTCGTCCCAACGGCGCGTTTCCTGCACCACTTGCTCGCCGTCTTCCAACAGTTCGATTTGGCGTCGTGCTTCATAAGAAATGGCGCGTTCAATGGCGCGGAACGAGTTTAAATTTTTCATTTCGGTGCGCGTGCCGAATTCTGCCTGCCCCTTCGGTCGCACGGAAAGGTTTACATCGGCGCGCAAAGAGCCTTCCTGCATTTTGCAGTCGGAAACGCCCGTGAATTGCAGAATGGCGCGCAGTTTTTCGAGGTAATCGAGCACCTCCGCCGCCGAGCGGAAGTCCGGCTCGGAGACGATTTCCAAAAGCGGCACGCCGCAACGGTTGTAATCCACCAGCGTGCAGTCCTCAAACGCATCATGCACGAGTTTGCCCGCGTCCTCTTCCATATGGATTTCGTGAATCCCGATTTTTTTCATTTCGCCGTTTTCGCCCTTGACCTCGATATAGCCGTTGCGACAAATCGGCAGGTAAAGTTGCGAAATTTGATACGCTTTCGGCAAATCGGGATAAAAATAGTTTTTACGGTCAAATTTATTTTTGCGGGTAATCTCGCAGTTGGTCGCAAGCCCCGTGCGCACGGCAAATTCCACCACGCGGCGGTTTAAAAGCGGCAAAGTGCCGGGAAGCCCCGCGCAAATTTCGCAAACATGCGTGTTCGGCGCACCGCCGAATTCGGTGGAACAACCGCAGAAAATTTTGGTTTTGGTGGCAAGTTCGGTATGCACCTCAAGCCCCATCACAATTTCCCATTCCATTTTGCGCCCTCCTTAAACCGCTGACGGGGACTTTTTGTGGAAGTCCGTCGCATTTTGAAAACCGACTGCCGCCGACAGAATTTCCGCCTCGCAGAACGGCTTGCCGATGAGTTGCAACCCGACAGGCATATTTTCGCTGTCAAAGCCGCAGGGGATTGCCATACTCGGCACACCCGCAATGTTAATCATTACAGTATAAATATCGCCGAGGTACATTTTCAAGGGGTCCGACAGGCTTTCGCCGATTTTGAGCGCCGTGGTGGGTGCTACCGGCCCTAAGAGCATATCGTATTTCTCGAACGCGTCGAAAAACGCCTGTTGAATGAGTTTTTTCGCTTTGAGCGCTTTGTTGTAATACGCGTCATAATACCCGGAACTCAACACGAAGTTGCCGAGCATAATGCGGCGTTTCACTTCCATCCCGAAGCCCTCGGAACGGGATTTGATATAGGTTTCGGTCAAATTGTCGGCGTTCGGGCTTGAATAGCCGTATTTGATGCCGTCATAGCGCGACAGATTGGAGCAAGCCTCGGCGCAGGCGATGATATAATACGCGGGAATGGCGTATTTGACAATCGGCATCGGGAAAACTTCGACCTCTGCGCCCAAAGCGCGATAGGTTTCCGCCGCCGCTTCAATCGCCGCTTTGACTTCGGGCGAAATGCCCTCGCCCAAATAGTCGGCGGGAATACCGATTTTTTTGCCTTGCATATCGCCGTTTGTTGCCGCCTCGAAATCGAATTTTTCCGTCACCATAGAGGTGCCGTCTTTTTCGTCTTTGCCCGCAATCAAGGAGAAGAGCGCCGCGCAGTCTTTTGCATCGCGCGCAAGCGGCCCGATTTGGTCAAGCGACGAAGCATAGGCGACCAGACCGTAACGCGAAACCGCGCCGTAAGTGGGTTTTAAACCCGAAACGCCGCAGAATGACGCGGGCTGACGGATAGAGCCGCCCGTATCCGACCCCAAGGTGACGGGCGCCAATTTTGCGGCAACTGCCGCCGCCGCGCCGCCCGAAGAGCCGCCCGGTACGCGGTCCAAATTCCACGGGTTGTGCGTGACGCCCGTGTAGGATGTTTCGGTGGTACTGCCCATGGCGAACTCGTCCATATTGAGTTTGCCCAAAACAACCATGCCCGCCGCGTGCATACGGCGAATGACGGTTGCATCATACGGCGGCACGAAATTTTCAAGAATTTTAGAGGAACAGGTGGTTAAAACCCCTTTGGTGCAGATATTGTCTTTTACGCCGACGGGCACGCCCGCCAAAGGCGAAGTGTACGTGCCGTCGTCGATGCCCTTTTGCACTTCGTCGGCACGCGCGAGCGCCTCCGCCTTACAGAGGATATTATAGCAATGGTATTTTGCGTCGTTTTCTTCTATCGCGGCAAAGTAACTTTCCACCGCCTCGCGGACGGTAATTTCCTTTGCGCGGATTGCCTGCCCCAATTCGAGGGCAGTCAGGTTGCGTATATCCATTTCATTCCCTCCTTATTCGACGGTTTTCGGCACGACAAAGCAGCCGTCCTTTTGATTCGGCGCATTTTGCAAAATCGCCTCGGTTTGCGCGGCATTGGTGACCACATCGTCCCGCTGCACATTGGCGACGGGGAACGAATGCGACGCCGGCTCAACGCCGTCGGTGTCGAGTTCGTTTAAGGTGTCCATATAGGTGAGAATGTCCTGCAAATCCTTTTCGGACGCGGCGCGTTGTTCCTCGGAGAGCTCGATCCTGCCGAGCTTTTCCAGGTACATCACCAGGTTTTTGTCAATTTGCATAGTTTCCTCCGTTTCGCCGCGCAGGGCGCGAATCGTTTTTTATATTGTTTTTGTTTGCGTGAAAATTGGGGGTTGTATATCCAACCGTAGGGGCGGTCGACCCGGCCGCCCGTAGATTTTGATGTGATTTGCCCCTCCGTCACGCCTTACGGCGTGCCACCTCCCCAACAAGTGGGGAGGTTTCGGAACGGTCAAGACCGTTCCCTACGGTTGTAGGGGCGATTCACGAATCGCCCGCCGTTTCCGCCCCCTCTCAGAGGGGGCTGTCAAATGCGTAGCATTTGACTGGGGGAGAGATTTTTTCGTTCCGCTCGGGTTTATTTTGTGCTATTGGAGATCCTTCGCTACGCTCAGGATGACAAATTGGGGGTTGTGGTGATAATTTCATGCGGTAGGGCGGGGCTTTTCGTGCGTAGGGAACGGTCTTGACCGTTCCGCAAAATCACATCAAAATCGACGGGCGATTCGTGAATCGCCCCTACGGTTGGATAGACAAACCCCAATAATCCCCGGTGCGGAAAATCTTTTTCCTTTATTTCCCGAAATACGCTTTGATGCGTGCCACGGCTTTTTCGGTATTTTCTGCCGAGCCGAACGCCGTCAAACGGAAATACCCTTCGCCGCTCGGGCCGAACCCTTCGCCGGGTGTGCCGACCACCTGAATATTTTCCAGCAACAAATCAAAGAATTCCCAACTGCCCATATTATCGGGTGTTTTGAGCCACACATACGGCGAATCGACCGCGCCGTACACGGTAAAACCGCAATCCTTTAAGCCGTTGTAAATGGTTTTCGCATTCTTTTGATAATACGCGATAATATCGCGGATTTGCTGTTTGCCCTCGGGCGTGTAGCAAGCCGCCGCCGCGCGCTGGGTAATGTAAGAAACGCCGTTGAACTTGGTTGCCTGGCGGCGCGCCCACATCGCGTTCAATTCGGTGCCGTTGTATTTCAAATCGTGCGGCACTACGGTGTAGCCGCAGCGCACGCCCGTAAAGCCCGCGGTTTTCGAGAAACTGCGAAACTCAATCGCGCACTGTTTTGCGCCCTCGATTTCAAAAATCGAATGGGGCACATCTGCTTCGGTAATAAACGCTTCATACGCGGAATCGTATAAAATCACCGCGCCCTCACGATTGGCGTAATCCACCCATTTTTTGAGTTCTGCCTTGGTAATCGACATCCCCGTCGGGTTGTTTGGGAAGCATAGATAAATTATATCTACATGCTCCGTAGGGATGGCAGGCAAAAAATTGTTTTCCGCCGTGCAGGGCATATAGAGGATATTGCTCCAACCGTTTTCGGTGCGCTCGCCGGCTCTGCCGGACATCACATTTGTATCCACATACACGGGGTAAACGGGGTCGCAGACCGCCACGCGGTTGTCGAGCGAAAAAATATCGCCGATATTGCCGCAGTCGCTTTTCGCACCGTCGGACACAAAAATTTCGGTTTTGTCGAGCTCCACGCCGCGCGCTTTATAATCGTTTTCCAAAATGGCTTCGAGCAAGAAATCCTGCCCGTATTCGGGCGGATAGCCTTGGAAAGTTTCCGCGTGCGCCATTTCGTCTACCGCCTTGTGCATGGCCTCAATACAGGCGGGCGCAAGCGGGCGGGTGACATCGCCGATGCCGAGGCGGATAATTTCTTTCTCCGGATGTGCCGCGGCGTATGCCTTCACTTTCTTCGCAATGTTCGAGAACAAATAACTGCTTTCGATTTTTAAAAAGTTTTCATTGATTTGCATAGGAAATCCTCCTTTTTGAATCTTCGGTTTACTTTGCGGTAAAATCTTACCCTTTTCCATGCACAATGTGTGGGGGGGGTAGGGGCGAACTGTGTTCGCCCGCTTGTCATTCTGAGGCAACAGCCGGAGAATCTCGTATGGCGCATTTTACCTTTGTGCAGGTTGCGCTTCTGCACTTCGTTCAGAATGACAAAATATGATGATGTCACGCCTTACGGAACGGTACGACCGTCTCCTACACGCGCACATTACGCGTCAATTTCCCCCGTGCACACGGTTTCGGCGGGGCCGGTCATATAAACGTCGCCGTCGGCGGTCCAGTTGATATACAGCGTGCCGCCCAACAGGTTGACTTTGATCTCGGTATCGCGTTTGCAATACCCGTTCAATATCGAAGCGACCGTCGCCGCACACGCGCCCGTGCCGCAGGCGAGGGTTTCGCCCGAACCGCGCTCCCACACGCGCATATCAAACTCGGTTTCGCTGACGATATGCACAAATTCGGTGTTGATGCGGTCGGGGAACATTTCGTGGTTTTCAAATTTCGGACCGATGCGCGGCAAATCAAGCGCGTGCACATCGTCCGTATACAAAACGCAATGCGGATTGCCCATGGAAACACAGGTCACCGCATATGTCGTATCGCCGATAGTCAAATTTTGACTAACAGCCGTTTCGCCGTCGAATTTTGTCGGAATTTCGCGCGGCGTCAAAATCGGCGCGCCCATATTCACGCGCGCGGCGACGGCTTTGCCGTCCTGCACGGTAATTTTGATGCACTTTATTCCGCTTAAAGTTTCGAGCGCAATTTCGGTTTTGTCGGTCATTTTATTGTCATACACATATTTCGCCACACAGCGCGTCGCATTGCCGCACATTTTGGCGCGCGAGCCGTCGGCGTTGTAAATATCCATAAAGAAATCGGCGTTTTCGGAAGGGCAAATGAGCACCAACCCATCCGCACCGATGCCGAAGTGGCGGTCACTGACGCGAACGGCGGTTTCTTCGGGATTTTTTACGGTTTCCGTGAAACAATTTACATAGATATAATCATTGCCCGCGCCTTGCATTTTTGTGAATTTCATACGCCGCCTCCTCAGATAGTTAAAATCTGTCTATCTTATAAAATACCGTTTATTCTTCCTCTGCAATCAGCCGTGCGACCTCTAAAATGCGCATCCCCGACTCCATACTGCGCCGCTGTAACAGCTTGTGCGCCTCGCGCTCCGAGAGGTGATGGCGCGCCATCAGCCGTTCTTTTGCGCCGCGCAGCAGTGCCTCATCCTCTTTTGAGCGCACGGTTTTGCGCGGGCGGCTCTGCTCGGCGCCGTTTGCCGCAAGCATACGCACCGTATTCAAAAACTCCATACGGTTCAGCGGCATATTGAGCGTAATCAAATTGCTGCGGAACATCGGCTCGGGCTCGCCCGAGGGCACAAGCCAAACCATATCAAAACCGTTTGGGAGCATCCCCGCAAGCTCTGCCGCCGTCATATCGGGCAATTTGCCGCAAATGACGACCGCGTCGGGGCGGATACTCGCAAACGAGAGCACCTCCGCACCCGAACGGTACAAATTCGCGGCAAAAATATGGTCGCTTTGCAAAATGGAACGGATACGCTCCGCCGCTTGTGGATTTTGACTTGCAATAATGATTTCTCTCATACAATCCCGCGCGGCGGCGTCCGTCCTCTCTGTTTCTTATTTATAAAGCGGATGTTTTGCGCAAATTTCGCACACGCCCTCGCGGATATAGTCCGCTTTTGCGTCGAAATCGGTCGCGGCAAGCGCGATAAATTCGGCAACTTTGTCGCAATCGTCGGTGGTAAGCCCTCTTGTGGTGACGGCGGGTGTGCCCAAACGCACGCCGCTTGTCACAAACGGTTTTTGCGGGTCGTTCGGAATGGCGTTCTTGTTCGCGGTGATATACACTTCGTCGAGTCTGTGCTCCAATTCCTTGCCGGTAATGCCCACAGAGCGCAAATCCACAAGCATCAGGTGGTTGTCACTCCCGCCGGAGACCAAGTCAATCCCGCGCGAGAGAAGCCCGTTCGCCATCGCCTGACAATTTTCGACCACGCGTTTTTGGTAGTCTTTGAATTCGGGTTTGAGCGCCTCGCCGAAGCATACCGCCTTGCCCGCGATAATGTGCATCAAGGGGCCGCCCTGCGTACCGGGGAAAATGGCCTTGTTGATTGCTTTTGCCAAATCCTCGTCATTGGTGAGAATCAAGCCGCCGCGCGGACCGCGCAGGGTTTTGTGCGTGGTGGTGGTGACCACATCGGCATACGGCACGGGCGAGGGGTGTTGCCCCGCGGCAACCAAGCCCGCAATATGCGCCATATCGACCATCAAATATGCGCCGACTTCTTTCGCGATTTCGGAAATGCGTTTGAAATCAATGACGCGCGGATACGCCGAAGCACCCGCAACAATCAGTTTCGGTTTGCATTCCTTTGCCTTTTGCTCGAATTCGTCATAGTCGATAAAGCCGTCTGCATTCACGCCGTACGGCACAAAGTTGAAGTATTTGCCCGACATATTGACCGGCGAGCCGTGGGTCAAATGGCCGCCCTCGGCAAGGTTCATGCCCATCACCGTGTCGCCGGGGGTCAGGAGTGCAAAATACACCGCCATATTCGCCTGCGCGCCCGAGTGGGGCTGGACATTGGCGAAATTCGCGCCGAACAGTTCGCACGCGCGGCGCACCGCGATATCCTCCACAATATCCACACATTCGCAACCGCCGTAATAGCGTTTGCCCGAATAGCCTTCGGCGTATTTGTTGGTCAGCACACTGCCCATCGCCGCCATCACCGCGGGCGAAACAATGTTTTCACTGGCAATCAGTTCCAAATTTCTCTGCTGGCGGGCAAGTTCTTTGCCCATCGCCGCGCCGACTTCGGGGTCATATTGCGATACAAACCCAATCGTGTCCATTAAATCTGCGTACATGTTAAATCCCCTTTATTTTTTGTTTTATTTCCTTTTTTCGTTTTCCGCGTATTCTTTCAAAGCGTTGTATTCGATATATTCCCACGTGCGCTGAAATTCCGTTTCGTTGCGAAGAACACGGTCATAAAAGCCCTTTTGCCACATTGAAAAGCCAAGCCGTTTTGTAACAATTCCTTTGTATTGCTTGATAACGCGAGAAAGCGTAGGGGCGAACTGTGTTCGCCCGCATTCAAAATCATCAAAATTAAGCAAAAGATGTATATGGTCAGGCATAATAATGTAGGCATCCAAATGCACATTCGGATAAACCGTGTTTAATTTTTGCAGTTCTTCGTCAACAACTCTGCCAATTGCCGTAAGTTGCGGGCGAACACAGTTCGCCCCTACGAAATCGGCGTTTTTTATTTCTTTCGGTATTCTCGAAAGCAGTTTCTTTCTGTCCTGCACGCACACCGTCACGAAATAACACCCGTTTTGGCTGTAATCGTAATTTTGCAACCGCGTGGGTTTGCGGGTGGGGAACTCAACCGAATCCATATTTTACAAATTCACGGAATAGTTCGGTGCTTCCTTTGTAATAAACACATCGTGCGGGTGGCTTTCTTTCAAGCCCGCGCCGGTGATGCGGATGAACTTGGTTTTGGTCTGCAATTCCACAATGTTGTGGCAGCCGCAATAGCCCATACCGGATTTTAAGCCGCCGAGCATCTGGTAAATCGTGTCGGAGAGTTTCCCCTTATACGGCACACGACCCTCAATGCCCTCGGGCACGAGTTTTTTGTTGTTGGTTTGGAAATAGCGGTCCTTCGAGCCGCAATTCATTGCCGCAATGGAGCCCATACCGCGGTAGGTTTTGAAGCTTCTGCCCTGATAGACCTCGGTTTCGCCGGGGGACTCCTCACAGCCGGCAATCAGCGAGCCGACCATCACCGCCGATGCACCCGCGGCGATTGCCTTGACGATTTCGCCCGAATACTTGATGCCGCCGTCGGCAATGACGGAAATACCGTGTTTTGCCGCCTCGTTTGCCGAGTCATACACAGCGGTCACCTGCGGCACGCCGATCCCCGCAACCACGCGCGTGGTGCAGATAGAACCGGGGCCGATACCGACTTTGACGCAGTCCGCGCCCGCGTCAATCAGCGCCTTTGTGCCCTCGGCGGTGGCAACATTGCCCGCAATCAGCGAAATGCTCGGGAATGCGGCTTTCACCTTTTCGACCGCCTTTAAAATGTTGTGGCTGTGGCCGTGCGCAGAGTCAAGCGCCAACAAATCAACGCCCGCTTCCACAAGCGCCGCCGCACGCTCCAATACATCTGCCGTTGCGCCGATTGCCGCGCCGCAAAGCAGTCTGCCTTGCGCGTCACGCGCGGAATTCGGGTACTGCACGGTCTTTTCAATATCTTTAATCGTGATAAGACCTTTTAAGTAGCCGTTATCGTCCACCAACGGGAGTTTTTCGATTTTATGCTGCATCAAAATTTTCTTTGCGTCTTCAAGCGTTGTGCCGATGTGGGAGGTCACCAAGTTATCCTTGGTCATCACTTCGCCGATGCGCACATTATAATCGGTCATAAAGCGCATATCGCGGTTGGTGAGAATGCCGACCAGTTTGCCGTTTTCGTCGCAGATGGGCACGCCCGAAATTTTGTAGCGGTGCATCAGTTGGTCGGCTTCCTCGACGGTATTGTCTGCGTGCAGGAAAAACGGATTGACGATAACGCCGTTTTCACTGCGTTTTACCTTGTCGACCTGTTCTTTTTGCGCCTCAATCGACATATTCTTGTGAATGATGCCGATGCCGCCCTCACGCGCAATCGCAATCGCCATACGATCCTCAGTGACGGTATCCATCGCCGCGGTCAAAATCGGGGTGTTGAGGGTGATGGTTTTCGTCAGCTTTGTCGTCACATCAATATCGCTCGGCAGAACATCGCTTTCTGCGGGAATGAGCAATACGTCATCAAAGGTCAAGCCTTCTTTTGCAAATTTATCACTTGCCATATTTTAAAATCCTCCCATTTTAATTTATCTGTTATTATACCATTGAAAAGGCGTTGATTTCAATAGATATTTAAGAAAAAACACCGCGAATGCGCGCGCGCTTTTTGTCGCTTTTGCCGATTTGCCGCACATAAAATTCTGTGGGAAACGCCCGTCGGCAATGCGTTGGTGGGCACCGCGCCGTATATCGGCAAGGCACAGACGGTGGAAAGCACACCGGTTTTGGACGGCGACACCTTGGTCTTCGGCGCGTCGGACGGGAATTTGTATCGGATTTCCACCGCGGACGGAGCCGTATTGCAAACCGTCGCAGTCGGCGCGCCGATTTTCGGCAAAGCCGCAAACGCGGACGGGGATTGGATTGTCGGCGATTTCGCGGGCAGAGTGACGCGCGTTCGGGTTTAACGCGCAATCTGCGCCCGATGTGCAACAGAAAAGGTTGTAAATACAGAAAGAAAGGGCATTTTCCGAATACGGAAAATGCCCCTGTTTTTTTTGTGAAAATTTTAATTTGTCATCCTGAGCGAATAATTTGTCATCCTGAGCGAAGCGAAGGATCTCAAACAGTGCAAAGTGTAAAAGGTGCGAAACGGGATTCTTCGCCTATCGGCTCAGAATGACAATCGGGCGG
>SFIQ01000025.1 GCA_004555265.1 Ruminococcus sp. | reverse complement strand
ATTCATTTTTCATTATTCATCCATTTTCGGGTCGTCGAGTTACGGCTGCGCCATTACCCCTTTGTCGCTGCGCGACATTTCCCCTAACAGGGGAATCTCGCCGACCCCTACAAACGGGGCGCCGAGTCGTCGCCCCCTACGCTCAAATTGCATTTTTTCAATCGGAACGGTCAAGAACGTTCCCTACCCTGAAAATTTTATTCCGTTAAACATCTCTACACCCCCCAATTTGCCATTCTGCGCGGTTAGGCGCGGAACGGCAAGATGCACTATGCGATATCAATATCGCTATATTCCATACATTTTTTGCCGTCGCTTCTTGTGAACGGCTGTGAAAAACTCAGAAGCGGTAAAGACTATTATCCCAACCGTCAGTGCCGCTTTCAGGAGATACAAAATCCGAATGACTTTTGCGCCCGTTTGTAAAATGCGCAAATCCCGAAACAATATATCCATATGCGTTTCCTCCCCCTTTATGCGTCATCTGCAGTGATGAGCACAGCGTGCGCCACCGACGGAATGCTTTCCCCCTGCAAAGACGAGGTCAGCGACATCAGCGCGCCTGTTGCGGTCAACAAAACCTTTTTGAGCTCGCCTTGCTCCATACGGTTTAAAATATGCGCGTTCAAAACCGACGCCGCACAGCCGCATCCCGAGCCGCCCGCGTGCACATCCTGTTTTTCGCGGTCATAAATCAAAAGTCCGCAGTCGTTGTGTACGGAACGAATGTCGATTTGATGGTCTTTTTCCAAAAGCTCGGCAAGCAGTGCCGTCCCCACCGTGCCCAAATCGCCCGTCAAAATCAAATCGTAGTCCGTCGGCTTTGTGTTTGTATCCTCCAAAAACGCCGCAATCGTGTCTGCGGCGGCGGGTGCCATTGCCGCGCCCATATTGTTGGCGTCCTTTATGCCTAAATCCACAATTTTGCCAAAGGTGACCGCCGCAATGCGGGGGCGGATTTTTCCTGTGGCGTTCGTTGGCGGATTGGTGAGTACCGTTGCGCCTGCCGCCGTGGCGGTGCGCTGGGCTGTGGGCGGGCGCTGTCCGCCGTATTCCAACGGCTGGCGGAACTGCCGTTCGGCAGAAGCGAAGTGCGACGAGGTCGCCGCAACCGCCAAATTTGCCGCGCCGCTGTCCACAAGTACGCTCGCAAGCCCCAACGAGAGCGCCATCGTCGAGCACGCGCCGTACAGCCCCAAAAAGGGGATTCCTAAATCGCGCACACCGAACGCACTGCCGATACACTGCGCCAATAAGTCCCCCGATAATATGAAATCTGCGTCCGCGGGCGTTTTGCCTGCCTTTTCAAGCGCGCAGACAATCGCTTCGCGTTGCATGGCGCTTTCCGCCTGCTCAAAGGACGCTTTTCCGACGGTATCGTCTTGGTGTACGCGGTCAAATTCTTTGCCGAGCGGCCCTTCACCCTCGGTTTGCCCGACCACGGCGGCGTGCCCGATGACGGTCGGTTTATTCTCTAAAAGCACGGTGCGCGTGCCAATTCGTTTCGGCATGGTTTTTCCTCCTCAATACAGCCCGAACAGATACACAATCAACCCGTAAACGGACGCCGCGGCACAGCCGTAAACAATCACAGGCCCCGCAATGGTGAACAACTTCGCCCCCGTGCCGAGAATGTGCCCCTCCGCACGAAATTCCATAGCAGGGGAGACAACGGAATTGGCAAACCCCGTAATCGGGACAATCGTGCCCGCGCCTGCGTGCTTGGCGATTTTATCAAATACGCCGATGCCCGTGAGCACCGCCGTCAGGAAAACCAGCGTGACGGAGACTGCGGTTTTGGCACCGTCCTCGCTCGCGCCGTAGTTGGTATATAAGGCATATAAGGCTTGCCCGAGCGTGCAAATCGCCCCGCCGAACAAAAACGCCATGACGGTGTCTTTCAGTTTCGGCGACGGCGGCGACGCCTTTTCGGTCATTTTGGTGTATTCCTGTTTTCCGGTAGCCATAGTAAAACTCCTTTTTTGCTTTTTCGGTGTTAGCGTTGCCGAAAATCGTGCAAAAATTCACAAATTATACATTGAATTGCGAACGGGTTTGCGGTATGATGAAAACAGAGTATAAGGTGGTGTCGGTATGCGTTTAATCGAAGTCAAAGACATTTACAAAATTTATAACCCCGGCGAAAATGAGGTGCGCGCGCTCGACGGTATTACGCTGTCGATTGACCGCGGCGATTTTGTAGCGATTATCGGGCAGTCGGGCTCGGGGAAATCCACGCTGATGAATATGCTCGGGCTTTTGGATGTACCCACAAGCGGCGAATATTATCTCGACGGCGAGAATGTTTCGCATATGACCGACGACCAGCTTTCCGAAATCCGCAATAAGCAAATCGGATTTATTTTCCAAGGCTTTAACTTAATTTCGAGCCTAACGGCACAGGGCAATGTGGAATTGCCGCTGGCATACCGCGGTATGCCGGCCGAGGAACGGCATAAGCTGTCCTTGGAGGCGCTCGAACGCGTCGGGCTCGGGCACAGACTGACGCATTTGCCGAAGGAGATGTCCGGCGGGCAACAACAGCGTGTCGCCATTGCGCGTGCCGTCGCCGCGAGACCGCCGATTATTTTGGCAGACGAGCCCACAGGCAACCTCGACAGCCGTTCGGGAAAAGATGTTATGCGCATTTTGCACGAATTAAACGATGAGGGCAGAACCGTCATTTTGATTACGCATGACCACGGCATTGCCGACGAAGCCAAGCGCGTCATTCGGATTCAGGACGGCAAGGTTGTGGAGGATTACCGAAACCAACCGCTTGCGGAAATGTAAAAATTTTCATAAACTTATTGTTTTTTGCCGTTGTATAGTGTATAATACCTTTACTTGTAAATTAGGAGGTGGCTGTGATGTTAGACCCGAACAAAACCATTCAGTTCTCAATTAAAGACGAACATGAGGAAGAAATGCGCCAAACCATACTGACGGTTTACAACGCGCTTCGGGAAAAGGGCTATAACCCCATCAGTCAAATCGTCGGGTATATTTTGTCCGAAGACCCGACCTATATTACCACGCACAACAACGCCCGCAGCCTCATCCGTCGGTTGGATAGAGATGAGCTTTTGCAGGTGTTGGTGAAAAATTATCTGCGCCTGGATGAAAACGAGAAGTAAGGAGACGCTATGGCTGAAACGAAAAAAAACGAGTTTTTAATGTATAAGGGCAAGCCCCTTGTGCGAAACGGCGATACAATTTACTACGGTAATATGTCCGATGATTTTGTCATTATGATGCGGATTGCTTCCAAAAAGGAGTTTGAAGGCTACGATTTGGCATCGAAGGTGACGGTGCAGTTGTTGAGCACCGACCCCGACGCGAGCGCCAAAGAGCGCATTGTCAAAACGAGCGAGAAAAAAGGCTTGTTCGCCGCAATGGATATTGCCGAAGTATGGCTTGACAGAGCCCTGCGCGGGTAAAATATAAAAGGATGGAGAAACGGTGCTGCGGCACCGTTTCTTTTTTTACATATTTTTATAAATAATTTTAAAATTAAGTCACCTTTTTTGCGTTTGCGGTGTATTACGGGTGAAAGGGGTTGAAACGCCATGCAAAACGAACAGGAAAATTGCACACCGCCTTCGCAAGACGCGCAAGAGGCGCTTGCGCGGTACGGCGATATGCTGTTTCGGATATGTTTTGTCCTTTTGCGGCAACGGCAAGATGCCGAGGACGCCGTGCAGGAAACACTGCTTCGCTATCTGCGCAAGGCGCCGCGCTTTGAAAGCGAACAGCACGAAAAGGCATGGCTTATTCGCGTTGCAACCAATGTTTGCAAAAACACACTGCGGTTTCGCAGTCGGCACGAAACGGTAGATTCAGAAGAGTTTGCGGACTTTACA
This sequence comes from Ruminococcus sp., assembly GCA_004555265.1. Taxonomy (GTDB): domain Bacteria; phylum Bacillota; class Clostridia; order Oscillospirales; family Acutalibacteraceae; genus Fimenecus. The sequence goes on along the minus strand of SFIQ01000025.1, from coordinate 9,524 downwards.
GAACTCTCGTCCGACGACGGCGAAATCCTCGGGGCACTGTGCAGTTTGCCGTATATCTATCGCGTTGTTTTACAGCTTTACTATGTTGAGGGGTATAAAACGGCAGAAATTGCACGAATTTTGCACATCTCCCTTTCAGCGGTCAAAAAACGTTTGGAAAAAGGAAGAAAGTTATTGAAACAAGCGTATACAAAGGAGGACTTACGGTGAAAAAATTAGAAAATGCGGAACAAAAATTACAGTTAAGCCACGCGGCGCGTGTACGCATCGGTGCGGCGTTAGAAGCGGAAAATACCAAAGCAAAACTGAATAAAACGCCGATGCGGTGGGTCGCGGCGGCCGCCGCGGTTGTGCTGACGGCGACATTGTTGACCACGGGCGTACTCTATCGTCCTGCGGCTCAGCCGACAGCGGAAAGTACAAAATCCGAATTCAATTCGGCGATTTCAGGTGAAAGCTTGCGGTTGTGCATTACGCAAATGCAATCAAGCGGGCAAAGCGTTTTCACTGAATTGAAAGCGGGCAACGAGATTTTTGTTGAGTCTGCGCGGCAGATGAACGGCAATATGCTGTACGCTTTTGAAGCGCTAGACATCGCGGCGTATGACTGCATTTATGTGAAGATGCGCGGGTTTCATGACGATACAGCGCCCGACATCGCCGTGACAAACAGCGATTGGCAGTTTGCGTCGTCCGATATGGAAACCGCGAAGGAGTTTGGTGTGTATGTCAAAACACAGGACGAATCCCAAAACGAGCCGCAAGAATATGTGCTGGGTTACGCTTGCGACGACGGCAAATTTTATGTAACCGCGCCCGCAGACGGGGAAACCGTTGTGTATACCGTGACCGCCGAAAACGAAACGGAAACGGTCAGTGTGGATTTGCGGTTGCGTGCCGTGGACGGTAAGGTCGGTGTCACGGTGGAAAACGAGCAAAAATTTATAAAGTAATCTAACTTTACAAATGTGAATTGAAATCCGTACGCAGGGGCGGGCCGGCTGTGCCCGCCCGTTTTGCTGTTCTGCACCTAACGGCTCTCGATGACATTGCTTTTTTCTTTAAATATGACAATTTTGTTAAAACCCCGCGCCGCGAATTGACAGCAATCGACTTTAGTTGTATAATCATCTGCGGTTGATTATATGTTAGAAATTGCGGCAAAGAAGCCGGTTGAGGTGTACTATGAAACGGGAACGCAGAAATTCCGAAGAAAAAGAAATCTTATTGGAACAGAAGCTCAGCGAAAAGGTGGATAAAAAATATCAAAAAGAATTAAAAAAGGCAGAAAAACAAAAAAACAGCAAATTTCGCAACAGCAAACTCGGCAAACAATGGTTTGCCTTGGCGAAATGGAAACGGGTTACGGTCTATGTGGTGGTCGCCGTGCTGTTGGTGTTTTTGATTGCCTTTTTAACGGTGTACGGCATTTACAACAATTTCCGTTCGGGCGTGGATGAAAAAGACCTCGGTATTTCTTCCGAGATTTCCGAAAAATACGGGGATACCGATATTGTCAATATCGCGTTGTTCGGTGTGGATACGCGTGACGAAAACTCCTTCTCGGGCAGAAGCGATACGATTATCATTGTTAGCGTTGACCGCAAAAACAATGTTGTGAAGCTGTCCTCCATTTTGCGCGACAGCTATGTGGCGATAGAAGGGCATAAAAATCAAAAAATTACGCACGCCTATGCGTTCGGCGGCGCACAGCTTGCCGTTAAAACCATCAATCAGAATTTTGCGATGAATATTACGGATTATGCCACCGTCAATTTCTTTAAGTTGGGCGAGGCGATTGACCTGCTCGGCGGGATTGATATTGAGGTGACCGAAGCGGAACGCGCACACCTGAATGACATCGGGGATGATGAAAATCCGAATTTCGGGTATTTGAACGAATCGGGTATGGTGCATTTGACCGGGGAACAGGCGGTTGTGTATGCACGGCTTCGCAAAATCGACTCCGATGTGGCGCGTTCCAACCGCCAAAAAAAGGTGATTGAGGCGCTTTTGGTGCAGGCACGCAAGGTCAGCCCCTCGAAATACAGCGAAATGCTCAAAACCATGATGAGCCTTTGCGAGACCTCGCTGTCATTCTCTGAAATTATGTCCTTTGCACCGATGCTCAAAGAGGATATTACCATTCAAATGACCAATGTGCCGAATGATGAGGATAACGCAATCGGCGGCATCTATGATGGTGCGTGGGTGTGGCGCTATGATTTGGCGGCGGCAACGGAAAGACTGCATTTGTTCATTTACGGGGAAGTGCCCGCCGAACCGGTGACCAAAAAGAATTCGTCTTGGGGAAGCAACTCCAATAAAACGGACAAAAACAATACAACTGCCGCCCCGACGACCAAGCCGAATTCGGCTATAACCACAACCACCGATTTTGTCGGCACAACGGGCGAGGCTACGACTGCCGAAATCACTTCCGAAGTGACTACGGCGCCGCCGACAACGGAATCGTCTACCGCGCCGCCGGAAACGACAACGGAGTCCGTGGCAACCTTGCCGCCGGAGGAAACCGCTGCCCCGGACACGGCGGCCTGATACAATACAATATAAGACGCCGTGTATGCGCAAAAAGCATATACGGCGGATTTTTTTCGGTAGATTTTCTGTGCGGAGTATGATACAATACAATATAAGGGAAAGAAAGGAGCGTTTCTATGGCAAAAAAAGTGATTTCGATTGTGCTGTGCTGTATTTTACTGCTGCTTTCTTTTTCGGGCTGTTTCGGGAAAACCAAAACAGGCAAGAGTTTTTCTATGCCCATCACAGATGAACCGCAAAGTTTAGACCCCCAAATTGCCGACTCCAACGCCGAACGGCTGGTGGTGTCCAACTGTTACGAGGGGCTTGTGCGCGTCGGGGAAAACGGCGAAATCGTAAACGGCGTTGCCGAACGCTATACGGTGTCCGACGATGGGCTGACCTATACCTTTTATTTGCGACAGGACGCGCAGTGGGCGCTGTATTCCGCGCAGAAAATCGTGTTGGCGGAGCAATACGGGGAAAATTTTAAAGAAACTTTCCCCAAAACCGTGTGTGCCGAGGATTTTGTTTTTGCGTTACAGCGTGCGGTAGACCCGCAAACGGGTTCAGTGGATGCCTACTTGTTTTCTGCCATGGAAAATGCGCAAAGTATTCAAGCGGGGCAAGCGCCGAAAGAAAGCCTCGGCGTGCGTGCTGTGGACGAATTTACTTTGGAAATCCGCTTGGCGCGTGCCGACGAAAATTTGCTCTATGCCTTAACCGCCCCGGGCGCCGCACCCTGCAATCGCGCGTTTTTTGAATTGACGGCGGGGCGCTACGGATTAGAGGTTGGGTATACGCTGTCCAACGGGCCGCTGCATGTGTCCAAATGGATAGAAAAAACTTCGATTAAGATGATAAAAAATGAAGATTACCACGGGGAAACTGAATCGTCTCCCGCTTCGCTGACGCTCTATTATAATGCGGACAGCGAAGCTGTTCCCGAAAAGGCGGCGTCGGGCACCTATGACGCGGCATTTTTGACGAAAGCGCAGTTTGACGCCTTAGAGGATACCGACGAATTGCAGGTGCAGTATATGGAAAGCACCACCTACGCCTTTTTGTTCAACCGACAGAATACCGTGCTTGCCAATGAAAATGTGCGCAAGTCGCTTTGTTTGTCTGTGGATTTTGACAAACTGTCCGTTTTGGGGGAGACTGTCGAGCGTGCCAAAGGGCTTGTGCCGCCGTACTGTACCGTCGGCGCACAGAGCTTCCGTTCGCAAGCCGACGGTGCCTTGCTCAACTATGATACCGCGGCGGCAAACGCCTGCTTTGCGGAAGGGATTTTGGAACTCGGCGCGTCCGCGGTGGAATTAGAGGTGCTTTGCGCAGAGGAATACGCGGATTTTGTGCGCGCTGTTATACAAGGATGGCAAAAAACGCTGGGCGTAAAATTGGTTGTCACCGTTAAAGCCGTTCCGCTTTCCGCCTTGGTTGCGGCGGTGGCAGACGGCAATTACGATATTGCGTTTTATCCGCTGACGGCAGATTCCGTTCGCACGGCGTCGTACTTGGAAATGTTCGGTGCGTCCGGGGCGTTTGCGGTGGAAACGCCGGAATATGCGGCTCTGTTACAGCGCGTGCGTGAAAGTGCAGGTCGTTTTTCCGCACAAAGCGCGGCGTGCGGCGACGCGGAAAATTATTTGTTACAGCACGCAATTTTATTGCCGGTCTTTTATCAAAGCAACTGCTTTGTAACATCAAAGGATACAAAGGGTATTTATTTCTATGCGTCCAAGGACTATGTCTATTTCATCCATGCAACCAAAAAATAAATACAGTCACCTATGGCGTGCCGTTCTGCTTTTCGTTTCGTGGGCGCTTGTGGCTGTATGCGCCGTCACCATTTTCGTGTGGTCGCACGAAACGGCAACGCAATCCTCCGGCAAAAGCAATGGGGTGATTGCCATGCTGTTTGCGCGGTTCGGCATTGTGGTGACCTCGCATTTTGTTCGCAAATTGGCACATGCTTTGGAATACTGCGGGCTTGCATTGCTGTTGTATAATGCCTATGGGCTTTCGTTTCGCGCGGTACAGCCTGCGCTTGCCTTTTTGACGGCGGTGCTGTATGCCGCAAGCGATGAAATCCACCAATATTTCATCTTGGGGCGTGCGTGTCAAATGCGCGATGTATTTGTGGACGCCGTCGGCGCGGCGGTTGGCGTGCTGTGCTGTACGGTGGCATATTGGCTGCTGCAAAAATGTATACAATCTTTTTTTGAGAAGAAAGGAACATAATATGGCTGTATTAAAAGCATTTCGGGCATATCGCCCGGCAGAAGGCTTTGCGGACAAGGTCGCCGCATTGCCGTACGATGTCATGAATTCCGACGAGGCGCGCAAAGCCGCGTTCGGCAATCCTTATTCCTTTTTGCATGTGGATAAGGCGGAAATTGACCTGCCGAAAACCGTCGATATATACGACGAAAAGGTCTATTTGAAAGCCAAAGAAAATCTGGGAAAACTGATTTCCGCCGATGTACTGCGGCAGGACGAAACGCCGTGCCTGTATATTTATATGCAGACTTGGCAAGGCCGTACCCAAACGGGATTGGTTGGCTGTACGGCGGTGGACGACTACCAAAATGCAGTCATCAAAAAGCACGAATTCACCCGTGCCGACAAAGAGGCAGACCGGATTCGCCATGTCGATACACTCGACGCGAACACCGGCCCGATTTTCCTGACCTACCGCGGAACGCCGTCGGTCACCGCGGTTTTGGAGGATTGGAAAGCATCGCACACGCCTGTCTATGATTTTACCGCCAACGAGGTACGCCAAACCGTTTGGGTGGTGGACGATACGGCGGTGGTCGACAAACTGGTTGCGTTGTTCGGTGCCATTCCGTCTTTATACATCGCCGACGGGCATCACCGTGCGGCATCCGCCGTGAAGGTCGCCGAAAAACGGCGCGCAGAGCATCCGGATTACGACGGCACAGAGGAGTTTAACTTCTTTTTGTCCGTGCTGTTCCCGGCGGAGGAATTGCGGATTTTGGATTATAACCGCTTATTGTTCGATTTGAACGGCTTGAACGAAGAAGAACTGCTCGCGCGTTTGCAACAGGCGGATTTTACGGTGGAAAAAGCAGCACAGGCGCCGTTTGCCCCGACCGAAAAACACACCTTTGGGCTGTATCTCGGCGGGGCGTGGTATCGCCTTGCGGTAAAGCCGGAAACCGTGGACGAAAGCGACCCCGTGCGGTGTTTGGATGTTTCCATTTTGCAGGAACGCGTCATCGCGCCGATTTTCGGCATTGACGACCCGCGCACCGACAAGCGCATTGATTTTGTCGGCGGGATTCGCGGCCTTGCGGAACTGGAACGCCGTGTAGACAGCGGCGAGGGCAAAGCGGCGTTTGCGATGTTCCCGACTTCGCCCGCGGAATTGATGGCGATTGCCGACGCGGGGCTTGTGATGCCGCCGAAATCCACTTGGTTTGAGCCGAAACTGTTAAGCGGTCTTTTTATACACTTTTTATCGGCGCGTTGAGAAACGCCGAAATATCTTTCCACTCTTGCACAAAATACACAAGAATTTATTTTCTTTTTTGATATTTTGCCCCTTGCGTGCGTTCCGTAGTTGTGGTACTATTATAGACACACAGCGGGAATAAAATGTACTCATTTAGAGAACAGTTACAAAACCTCGGAGGGGATTTTATGCGGAAGCGTGAGCAGGAAATCGGCACGCGCAACCTCGTTGGCGCCAAAGTGGAGCGCCTACGGCAAAAAACCGGTATGCGGCAGAAGGAACTGCTTGCACAGCTGCAGGTGCGCGGAATTTCGATTAACGCGTCAGCGCTGTCTAAACTCGAAGGGCAGGTACGAACCGTAACCGATTATGAATTGGTTGCAATAGCCGATGTGTTTGGTCTGACCATTGACGAATTGCTCGCAGAATAATGCAAAATGGGGCTGTAAAAAAACTTTCGTTTTTTTACAGCCCCTTTTTCCTGTTGTGAAAAAAGATTTTCCTTTACATCGGTGGGGGAATCTGTTAAAATGATTTTGTAAATGTATGGGGTATTTTTACGCGTTTCCTCGGTCTGTCTGTGCAAACGGCCGAATCATTGTTTTTCAGAGGGTGATTTTGATGATGAAAAATCCGGAACTTGCCAAGCAAATGCGTTTGCTTCGTAAAACCAATAACTACACGCAACAGCAAATTGCCGATATTTTGCAAATCGACCGTACCACTTATACGGCATATGAGCTTTGCAAAAATACACCCGATATTATGCTTTTGGATGCCTTTGCCAAGATTTTTTCTGTCAGTATCGACTATATTTTGAATATTGATACGCAGCATCCCGAAAAACTTTGTGACAATAAAACCGTGTATCAAACCGCGCGTGCGGAGTCGTTGGTTTCCGAACTGACACGCGACGAGCGCGAGCTTTTGGCGGGCTACCGCCTGTTAGATGAAAAGGGAAAACGCAAGGTGCGCCGCACGGTGGACAATTGCAATCCCTTGCAGTCAAAATAAGTGTTTAGCGACACCCGCAGCGTTTTTGCTGTGGGTGTTTTTTCGTTTCCGTCTATATTTACAAAGGACAATCTTTCGCGCACTTATATTTTTGTGCGCTTTTTTATGCGTTCGGAATTGACAGAAGGCGGTACACGCAGTACAATAGAAGCGTAAAAGTTAGTCATATAAAACAATGTTAGTAAAATCAAACATTTTAGAGGGAAAAACTATGATTATTCCGCTGACAAAACTGAAAATCGGACAAAAAAGCAAGGTGGTTTCGCTAAGCAGTACGGGGGCGGTGCGCCGCCATATCATTGATATGGGTATCACCCCCGGCGCTGTGGTGATTATGCGCAAGGCGGCGCCGATGGGCGACCCGCTGGAAATCAATGTGCGCGGATATGAATTGAGCCTTCGTAAAACCGAGGCGCAGGAAATTATGGTGGAAACGGAGGACTGATCGTATGGGGTACCGTTATGCGCTGGCAGGCAATCCGAACTGCGGTAAAACCACGCTGTTTAACGCGGTGACGGGTTCTAACCAATATGTCGGCAACTGGCCGGGCGTGACTGTGGAGAAAAAAGAGGGCAAAATCACCCACGACAATATGGACGCGTCCATTGTCGATTTGCCGGGGATTTATTCGCTGTCGCCTTATTCGATGGAAGAAATTGTCACCCGAAATTACATTATTGACGAAAAACCCGACTTGATTGTCAATATCGTGGATGCGACCAATTTGGAGCGCAATCTGTATTTGAGTATGCAGCTTGCGGAACTCGGCAAACCGATGGTGATTGCCTTAAATATGATTGATATGGTTGAGAAAAACGGCGACAGTATTGATGTGGAAATGCTCTCGGCTATGCTCGGCATCAAAATTGTGCCGATTTCCGCCGCAAAGGGAACGGGCATCCACAAGCTGTTGCACGCCGCCAATCACGAGGCAACGCATGGCTGTGACACGGCGGGTAAGCATATGGATAAGCATTGCAATATGTGCGCCCCGCCCGATATTTACACGGGGCTTGTGCGCAAAGCCGTTTTGCGGATTGAGGAATTGATTGCGGAGGACTGCGCACAAAAGGATTTGCCGCTTCGCTGGTCGGCGGTCAAGCTGATTGAGGGCGACGAGCCGACCTTGCAGACCTTGAACTTAAATGATACGAAGCTTTCCTGTATTGAGTCGATTGTCTCTGAACTGGAAACGAAAAATATCGACCGTGAAATGGTCATTGCAGACCAAAAATATAAATTCATCTGCTCGGTGACCGAAAAATGCGTGAAGCGTGCGCATGAGGCGGGGCATTTGACGCTGTCCGATAAAATCGACCGCGTCGTAACCAACAAATATTTGGCAATCCCGCTGTTTTTTGGGCTGATGCTGTTGATTTTCTATATTACCTTCGGGGCACTTGGCGCAAACCTTACCGAGCTTGTAGACGGGCTCATAAACGAAACCTTTGCTTCGTGGGTGCGCGAAATGTTAATCGGGGTCGGTGCATCCGATTGGGCGGTCGGGCTTGTGTGTGACGGTATCATCGGCGGCGTGGGCGCGGTGCTCTCGTTCTTCCCGCAGATTTTGCTGTTGTTCTTCTTCCTGTCCATTTTGGAGGACAGCGGCTATATGTCGCGCGCGGCGTTTATTATGGACCGCGCACTCCATTCCATCGGGCTTTCGGGCAAATCCTTTGTGCCGATGATTATGGGCTTTGGCTGTTCCGTGCCCGCCATTATGGCAACGCGCACCTTGGAAAACGAAAAAGACCGCCGCATTACGATGATGCTGATTCCCTTTATGTCGTGCAGTGCGAAAATGCCTGTGTACTCGATGTTCATTTTGGCATTTTTCCCGTCGCATCGCGGACTTGTCGTCGGCAGTCTCTATCTGCTCGGTATGGCGATTGCGATTTTGTCGGCGTTTATTTTGCAAAAAACCGTGTTAAAGGGCGGCCACGCGCCGTTTGTGATGGAGTTGCCGCCGTACCGCCTGCCCACGGTAAAAACGCTCGGATTGCATTTGTATGACAAAATCAAGGACTTTATGACCAAAGCGGGCACGGTGCTGTTGGGCGCGAGCGTTGTGATTTGGTTCTGCCAATATTTCAGTTTTTCCTTACAGCATGTCGAAAACTCCGAGGAGAGTATTCTCGGTACGATTGGGGCGTTTATCGCGCCGATATTTGCACCGCTCGGCTTTGGGGATTGGAAATCGTCGGTTTCGATGCTGTCGGGGCTGATTGCGCGCGAGTCGATTGTCAGCACCATGGGCATTTTGCACGGTGCGGGGGACAGCGGCGCGATTTCCGAGGTCATTGCCGCGGCATATACGCCCGCCGCCGCGTATTCGTTTATGGTATTTTGCTTATTGTTTATTCCGTGTATGGCGGCGGTGGCCACCCTGCGCCGTGAAATGAACTCCCGCAAATGGACGGCAATCGCGCTCGGTTTTCAGGCGGTTGTCGCGTGGGTGGTGACGTTCATAGTATATAATATCTGCAA
>SFIQ01000024.1 GCA_004555265.1 Ruminococcus sp. | reverse complement strand
ACGCGAAACCGAAAAAGAGCGTATGGCGCGTATTGCCGCCGAGCGTGCGAAAAAGCAAATCAAAATCACCGTGCCCGAGGAAATCACCGTCGGGGATTTAGCGGCGCTTTTGAAAATGACCGCCGCAGAAGTGATTAAAAAGTTGTTTGCTTTGGGGCAGATGGCGACCGTAAACGAAGTGATTGACTACGACACCGCCGAAATCGTGGCAACAGAACTCGGCGCAAAGGTTGAAAAAGAGGTCGTTGTGACCATTGAGGAACGCATTATCGACGACACCGAGGACGCCGAGGAAGATTTACAGCCGCGCGACCCCGTTGTGGTTGTGATGGGGCATGTTGACCACGGCAAAACCTCGATTTTGGATGCCATCCGCAATACGGCAGTGACCGAGACCGAAGCGGGCGGCATTACCCAGCATATCGGCGCATACCGCGTAGATGTCAATGGGCAGAAAATTACATTTTTGGACACTCCCGGCCACGCGGCGTTTACTTCGATGCGTGCGCGCGGCGCGCAGGCAACGGATATTGCCGTGCTGGTGGTCGCGGCGGATGACGGCATTATGCCCCAGACCATTGAAGCGATTAACCACGCCAAAGCGGCAGGCGTCAGCATCATTGTTGCCATCAACAAAATGGATAAACCCGGTGTTTCCACCGACAAAATTATGCAGCAACTTACCGAATACGAGCTCATTCCCGAGGAATGGGGCGGCGATGTGATTTGCGTGCCCGTTTCGGCAAAAACGCATATGAATATTGACAAATTGCTCGAATCCATTTTGTTGGTTGCGGAAATGAAGGAGCTCAAAGCCAATCCCAACCGTGCGGGCAAAGGCGTTGTCATTGAAGCGCGTTTGGATAAGGGCAGAGGTCCCGTGGCAACCCTTTTGGTACAGAACGGTACCTTAAACGCGGGCGACACGATTGTGGCGGGGATGTCCGTCGGGCGTGTGCGCGTGATGACCAATGACCGCGGGCAGCGTGTGGAGCACGCAGGCCCCGCCGTGCCGGTGGAAATTACCGGTCTTGTCGATGTGCCGCAGGCGGGTGATACCTTTGACGCGGTTTCCGACGAGCGTTTGGCGCGTGAATTGGTCGAGCAGAGAAAGCGCGAAGCCAAAGAAGAAGAATTTAACCAATTCCACAAGGTCACGCTGGACAATTTGTTCGCCTCTATCAACCAGGGCGATATGAAAGAACTCAATATCATTGTTAAAGCGGATGTACAGGGCTCTGTGGAGGCGGTGCGCCAAAACTTGGAGAAACTGTCCAATGACGAGGTAAAAGTCAAAGTCATTCACGGCGGCGTGGGCGCGGTCAGCGAGTCCGATGTCATGCTCGCCAACGCGTCGAACGCGATTATCGTCGGCTTTAATGTGCGCCCCGACCCCGTTGCGGCGGAGGTTGCCGAGCGCGACGGCATTGATATGCGTATGTATCGCATTATTTACGATTGTATTGAAGAAATCGAAGCGGCAATTAAAGGTATGCTTGCCCCGAAATTCCGTGAAGTTGTTTTGGGCAGAATTGAGGTGCGCAGCGTCTTTAAACTGTCGTCTTCGGGTATGATTGCAGGCTCGTATGTGTTAGACGGCAAGGTCACCCGCAACGCACAAATCCGTGTGGTGCGTGACGGGATTGTCATTGCCGAGGACGCGATTTCCTCGCTCAAACGCTTTAAGGACGATGTCAAAGAGGTCGCCCAAGGCTACGAATGCGGTATCGGCCTTGAAAAGTTCAACGACTTAAAAGAGGGCGATATTTTCGAGGCGTTTGTGATGGAGGAATATCAGGACTGATCACCGCCTGCGGCGATAAAACGAGGTAATAAAATGGCAGGATACAGAACGGACCGTGTTTCCGAGGATATTAAACGCGAAATCGTGGCGATGATACGCGAACTGAAAGATCCGCGCGTCAAAGATAAAATGCTGACCGTGGTGCGCGTAGAGGTCAGCTCTGACCTTTCCTACGCGAAGGTGTATGTCAGCGCGCTCGAAGGCTTGGACACCGCGAAAGAGGCGGTCAAAGGGCTTGTCAGCGCCACGGGGCGTATCCGCCGCGAGGTGGGAACGCGCCTGCATCTTCGCAAAACGCCGGAATTGAAATTCATTGCGGATGATTCCGTGGAACACGGTATGGAAATTTTCAAAAAACTGGAAGAAGTTTCGGAGGAGCACGATGCGTGAATACAATGCCGCGCAATGTGCGGCGGCTTTACAGGCGCAAAACAATATTTTGATTTTAACCCACCGCAATCCGGACGGCGACACGCTCGGCTGTGCGTTTGCGCTGTTGCGCGCGCTTTTGTCAGGCGGAAAAACGGCGCGGGTGGCGTGCTCTGACGAAATTCCGCAAAAGTACGCCTATATGTGGGCGGGTATTTCCGTTTCGGACTTCACGCCCGACTATATTGTCGCGGTGGATATTGCCGACGAAAAACTGTTCGGCGAGCCGCTGTATACCGGGTATCGCGGCAGGGTGGATTTGTGCATTGACCACCACTTGTCTAACACGCGGTATGGTGACAGGTTGTTTTTGCGCGAATGTGCGGCGACTTGCGAGTTGGTTTACGAGGTGTTGGCGGCGAGCCATGCCGAAATCACCAAAGAAATTGCCGATTGCCTGTACACGGGACTTTCCACCGATACGGGTTGTTTTCGGTATTCCAACACCACACCGCATACTTACAGGTTGGCGGCGGATTTGCTTGAAGCGGGTGCGGACGCGGCGGAAATTAACCGTGTGATGTTTGAAACCAAAACCCGCACCTATTTGAAACTGGAAGAATTGGTTTTGAACAATTTGCAAATGTATTTTGACGGCAAATGTGCGGTTGTGACCGTGACAAAAGAAATGTTCCGGCAAAGCGGTTCCAATGAGAGCGAGTGCGACGGCATTGCTTCACTTTCGCGCCGCATTGAGGGCGTTACGGTCGGCGTGACCTTGCGTGAACGCGAGGACGGTACCTTTAAGGTATCGCTTCGCACCTATGCGCCGGTGGACGCGGCGAAAATCTGCGGCAAAATGGGCGGCGGCGGGCACGCGCGCGCGGCAGGCTGTGAATTGTCGGTGGACAATTTTGAAACGGAAAAACAGAGATTGTTGGAAATTATCCGCGAAGAACTTGAAAGCATATGACAGGATTTATTTGTATTGACAAGCCCCAAAATATGACCTCGTTCACTGCGGCAAACCGTGCACGGGCGATTTTGGGGTGCAAAAAAGCCGGGCACACCGGCACATTGGACCCGATGGCGACGGGAGTGCTCCCGATTGCGCTGTCGGGTGCAACGCGTTTTATCGAACTTTTGCCGACCGCTGAAAAAGGCTATACTGCCCGCGTGCGGTTGGGGCTGACGACCGATACGCTCGACACAACGGGCACGGTACTGTCGCAAAGTGCCGTGCAAGTCACTCCCGCACAAATCGAAGAAACGGCGCTCTCCTTTTTGGGGGAAAGTTTGCAAACCCCGCCGATGTACTCCGCGCTGTCCAAAGACGGCGTGCGGCTGTACGAACTGGCGCGCCGCGGCGAAACGGTTGCGCGCACACCGCGCAAAATCAACATTTCCGCACTTGCCGTGTCGGATGTTTCGGAAAACGAATTCACCCTTTCCGTGACCTGCTCGGCAGGCACCTATATCCGCGCTCTTGCCGACGACATCGGCAGGAAACTCGGTTGCGGAGCGGCGCTGTCTGCTTTGCAGCGCACGGCGGCGAACGGGTTTGCTTTAAATGACTGCATTTCGCTTGACGAATTGGAAGCGTTGCGCGATGCGGGCAAGGTGCAGGAACACATTTTTTCCGTGGAGCAATGTTTGGCATCCTATCCTTCCATTACGGTGACCGCGCCGCAGGCGGTGCGCTTTCAAAACGGCGGCGAACTGTTTTTGAATCGTATCGGCAATCCGAAAACGGGGCTGTACCGTATGTATGCGCCCGACGGACGGTTTTTGGGGCTCGGCGAGGTGCCCGCAGAGGAGAACGCCGACTGTCTGACGGTAAGGAGGGTGTTTGTGGATGGATAAACCACGCGCGATCGCCCTCGGTACCTTTGACGGCTTGCACCGCGGGCATTGGGAAGTATTCAACGGCACAAAACAAGGAGCGTTTACGCCGTCTGTTTTGCTGTTTTCCGAACATCCCGCGGCGGTGCTCGCGAACGCCGCGCCGCCCGCGCTTTGTACCGCCCAAAAACGCGAAACGCTGTTGGCGGCGGCGGGCATAGAACCCCTGTATGTGGATTTTCGCGAAATTATGGCGCTGTCTGCGCGCGCGTTTTTTGAAGAAATTTTAGTCAAACGCTTTTCGGCAGGGCTTTTATGCTGTGGAGAAAATTATACCTTCGGGAAAGGCAAATCGGGGAATCCCGCGGTTTTGAAAGCCCTGTGCGACGAATACGGCGTGCGACTTTGCGTTGCCGAAACCGTCACAATCGGCGGTGCACCCGTTTCTTCTACACGAATTCGGCAAGCATTGGCGCAAGGGAAAATCGAAACGGCAAACCGTATGCTCGGCAGACCGTTTTCCTATGCATTCCCTGTGGTGGAAGGGGATAAGCGCGGCAGAAAACTGCACTTCCCGACGGTGAACCAATTTTTCCCCGACGGCTTTGTGCAGCCGAAATTCGGCGTGTATGCATCCTTTGCCGAAATCGACGGCAAGCGCTACCCTGCCGTGACCAATTTCGGCGCGCGCCCGACCATCGGAACAAAAACGGTGCGCAGCGAAACCTATCTTGTCGGCTTTTCGGGGGATTTGTACGGGCAAAGCCCCGAAATCCAATGGCTTTCTTACTTGCGCCCCGAACGGAAATTTGATACACTTGCTGACTTGCAGGCGGCGATTGCAAACGATGCCGCGCGCGCGGAAGAAATTTTCAAAAATACTATTGCAAACGAGATATAAACATTGTAAAATAAATACAGAATTTCCCAAATCTTTTAAAAGGACGGTGCTACCTATGTGGGCATTGAAAACCGCGTATTACCGCGCATTCCAAAAAATTATGAAAATCTTTATGATTTTTCTTGACTGGTCCGAGCCGGAATTGCTGACCGGTCCCGGCAGTATTAAAAAGCTCCCCGGCGTGATTGCCGATAAGGGCATCAACAATGTGATGATTGTCACCGATAAAGGCTTGATGAGCTTACATATTTTGGACGGTCTGTTTGAAGAATTGAAAGCCAAAAATATAAACTATGTGGTGTATGACGGCGTACAGCCCAACCCCTCGATTGAAAACATTGAGGAGGCGCGCGCCATGTTTGTGGAAAACGGCTGCGAGGCGATGATTGCGTTCGGCGGCGGCAGCCCGATGGACTGCGCAAAGGCCGCGGCGGCGCGTGTGGTCCGCCCGAACAAAACCATTCCGCAAATGCGCGGTGTGATGAAAGTCATGCACAAACTCCCGCCGTTCTTCGCCGTGCCCACCACAGCGGGTACAGGCTCCGAAACCACGCTCGCGGCGGTGGTTTCCAACACCCAAACGCATGAAAAATATGCGATTAACGATCCCGTTTTGCGCCCGAAATACGCGGTGCTTGACCCGGAACTGACCGTCGGCCTGCCGCCGCACATCACTTCCACAACGGGTATGGACGCGCTCACCCACGCGGTCGAGGCGTATATCGGCAAAAGCAATGTGAAATCCACATCGGAGTATGCCGAAAAGGCAACCAAGCTGATTTTTGAAAACCTCGAAACCGCTTATAATGACGGCAAAAACATTGAAGCGCGCAACAATATGCTGCTCGCGTCGTTCTATGCCGGTATGGCGTTTACCCGCGCCTATGTCGGCTATGTCCACGCCATTGCGCACAACTTGGGCGGTATGTACGGCATTCCGCACGGACTTGCCAATGCGGTGATTTTGCCCGTAATTTTGGAAGAATACGGCAGTGCGATTTATGCCCCGCTTGCCCGTCTTGCCGATATTGCAGGCGTGAATGGCGTCAGCGAAGCGGACAAAGCCGTCAACTTCATTTTTGAAATTAAGTCGATGAACGCGCGTATGAATATCCCGACAGGCTTTACACAAATTAAAGACGAGGATATTGATACGATTGTCGAGCGCGCAATGAAAGAGGCGCACCCGCTGTACCCCACTCCCGTGATTTTCGACAAAAAACGCCTTTGCGCGATTGTCAAGAAATTAAAAATCGAAGAATAACCGATTTTTCGGCAGTTCGGGCTGCGGCTCGAACTGCTTTTTTCTTATTTTTCGTCCGTTTTGTGAAAAAAACAGTTGATACTTTGTCGATTTTCTGCGATAATATATAGGTATATTTTGAAACGGAAGACTGTTTTTCCGTGTACGCTGTTGAAAGGTGCGTCACAAGAAATGGAAAACACACAAAAAATAGCGGAACTTTTATTTCCGCATATTCAGAAAACGCCCGCAGATTTTGAGGCGATGTATCCGCCGCGCGATTTGCCCGAGGGCGCGCGCGTCACGCGATTTGCGCCGAGTCCCACGGGGTATTTGCATGTCGGCGGGCTGTTCGGCGCGCTGACGGATTATATGGTGGCGCGGTTGTCAAACGGCGTTACCTATCTGCGCATTGAGGACACCGACAAAAAACGCGAAATCGAGGACGGCGTTTCCGCGATTTTAGAGGGCTTTCATACCTTCGGTATTGCGTTCGATGAGGGCGTGACGGGCTTCGGCACGGAAAGCGGCGCATATGGGCCGTATACGCAAAGCAAGCGTGTGGAGATTTACCAAACGGTTGCAAAGGATTTGGTGCGGCGTGGGCTTGCATACCCCTGCTTTTGCACGGCGGACGAACTTTCCGAACTGCGCGAAAAACAGGAAAAAGACGGCGCGCTTATTCGCGGCTATTTCGGCAAATATGCAAAATGCCGTCATTTGACCGACGCAGAAATCGAAGAAAATATCAAAAACGGCAAACCGTATGTTTTGCGCTTCCGCGCGGACGGCGACGAAAACAAGCGCATCACGCTCGACGATATGGTGCGCGGCAAAATCGAAATGCCCGAAAACATCATTGACGAAGTGCTGTTAAAGAGCGACGGCGTGCCGACCTATCATTTTGCGCATGTGTGCGATGACCATTTTATGCGCACAACGCATGTCATTCGCGGCGAGGAGTGGATTCCCTCCACGGCAAAGCATATTGCGTTGTTTCGCGCGTGCGGCTTCCGCGTACCGAAATACGCGCACACGCCGCAGGTGTTGAAAATTGACGAGCAGGACGGCACAAAGCGCAAACTGTCCAAGCGCAAAGACCCCGAAGCGGCGGTTTCGTATTTTGCGGAAAACGGCTACCCGAAAGAGGCGTTGCTCGAATATTTAATGACACTTTTAAACTCCAATTTTGAGGATTGGCGGCGCGCAAATCCCGAAGCGGATATATTTACATTCCCGTTCAATCTCAAAAAGATGAGCGCTTCGGGCGCCCTGTTCGATATGGCGAAACTTCGCGACATCAGCAAAACCGTCATTTCCAAAATGACCGCCGAAGAAGTGTATACCCAAACACTTGCGTGGGCGGCGGAATATGACAAGGCGTATGCCGAAATTTTAAAAGAGAACCGCGAAAAAGCGGTCGGTATGCTCTCGCTCGACCGCGGCGGCAAAAAGCCGCGCAAGGATATTGCGGCGTTTTCCGAAGTCAAAGGATATTTTTCCTATATGTATCCCGAATTATATGAAAAAGAGTATACTTTGCCCGAACATATCACAAAGGCAGACGCGGCAAAGATTTTGAAAGACTATGCGGCGGTTTACAGCGCGGCGGACGACAAAGACGCGTGGTTTGAAAAAATCAAAGCGTTGTGTGCGCCCAACGGCTTTACGCCGAATGTCAAAGAATATAAGGCAAATCCCGACGCATTCAAAGGCCATGTGGGCGATGTGTCCACCGTCATTCGCATTGCGGTGACGGGGCGGCAGAACACGCCCGACCTGTGCACGATTTTGCAGCTGTTGGGCGAAGATACCGTGCAGGCGCGCCTTACCGATGCGGCGGCGTTTTATCAAGCGTAAATTTCCTGTAAAAGGAGTTAAAACTATGGAAGAAAAAGAAAAAGTCATGGCTTCCAATTTTATCCACGATTTTATTGACGAGGATTTGGAAAACGGCGTGTATACCCATGTGCAGACCCGCTTTCCGCCCGAGCCGAACGGCTATTTGCACATCGGCCACGCAAAGGCGATTTGCATCAACTTCGGCACGGCGAAAAAATACGGCGGCACCTGCAATTTGCGCTTTGACGACACCAATCCCCAAAAAGAGGATATGGAATATGTCGAGTCTATTCAAGAGGATATCCAATGGCTCGGCTTTCAATGGGACAAGTGCCTGTATGCGTCGAGCTACTTTGATTTCATTTATGAATGTGCCGTGAAACTCATTGAGGACGGCAAGGCGTATGTGGACGATTTGACCGCCGACGAAATCCGCGAATACCGCGGCACGCTGACAGAGCCCGGCAAAAACAGCCCGTACCGCGACCGTTCCGTGGAAGAAAATCTCGATTTGTTCCGCCGTATGACCGACGGCGAATTCCCAAACGGCGCAAAGGTCTTACGCGCGAAAATTGATATGGCGTCGCCCAACCTCAATATGCGCGACCCTGTCATTTACCGCATTGCGCACATTCCGCATCACCAAACGGGCGACAAATGGTGCGTCTACCCGATGTACGATTTTGCGCATCCGCTGTCCGACGCAAAAGAGGGCGTGACACACTCGCTTTGCTCGTTGGAGTTTGAAAATCACCGCCCGCTGTACGATTGGTTTTTGCGGGAATTGGGGCTTCAAAATCCCCCGCGCCAAATCGAGTTTGCGCGTTTGAATTTGAATTATTGCTTAACCAGCAAGCGCAAATGCCTGGCGCTTGTCAACGAGGGCATTGTAGACGGTTGGGATGACCCGCGTATGGCGACGATTTCCGGCATGCGCCGCAGAGGCTACCCCGCCGCCGCCATTCGCAATTTCTGTGAAAAAATCGGCGTTTCCAAAGCGTATTCCGTGGTGGATATGGGGCTTTTAGAGTCCTGCGTGCGCGACGAGCTCAACGAAACCGCGCCGCGCGCCATGGCGGTACTCGAACCGCTGAAATTGATTATTGACAATTACCCCGAGGGGCAAACCGAAGATTTGGAAATCGAAGTCCACCCCGCCCACCCCGAAATGGGCACGCGTAAAACGGTTTTCTCGAAAGAACTGTATATTGAGCGCGAGGACTTTATGGTGGAGCCGCCGAAAAAATATTTTCGCCTGTTCCCCGGCAATGAAGTCCGCCTGAAAAGTGCGTATTTTGTGAAATGCACGGGGTACGACACCGACGAAAACGGCGAGGTCACGGCGGTGCACTGCACCTATGACCCCGAAAGCCGCGGCGGCAATTCCCCCGACGGCAGAAAAGTGAAAGGCACAATCCATTGGGTCAGTGCGGCGGACAGTTTCAAAGCCACGGTAAAACTGTATGACCGTCTGTTTAATGCGGAAAATCCGTCGGACGAATCAAACGGCAGTTTCAAAGACAATCTCAACCCCGATTCGCTGACCGTGTTGGAGGGCTGTCTTGTTGAGGGTGGCTTGCGCGACGCTGCCCCCGGCGATGTGTTCCAGTTTATGCGCAAGGGATATTTCTGTGTTGACAAAAAATCGGAAAGTGATAGTATAATATTCAACCGCACGGTTGCACTCAATTCCTCGTGGGGAAAGTAAAGGAGAACCGACTGTAATGGCAAAGGAAAAACAAATCAAGCAGAATAAAGGGCCAAAAGATATTTTATATCGCGCCGTCATGGCTGTTTTGGCGGTATGCGTGCCGATTGCCGCCTATTTTTGCGAGTATATCTATACGATTTTGGAATCGGATATTTTTAAATGGCTGGCACAACTCTCCGGCAACACAACCGACACCGGCGCCACGGAATCGGTGTGGAGCATACAGCGCTTTGTGGAGCAAATCCTGCCGATGATGCAAAACGGCGAGGGTGACATTTCGGGTGTTTGGCAAGCGTTGGAACCGATTCAAACCGCGCTGATCTGTGTGGCGGTATTCTTCACGCTGGCAATCGTTTTGGCGGTTGTGATATTCTTCTTTTCGGTGTTTTCCAAGAAAAAGACCATACCGCTGTGCATCGCACTCGGCGGGGTGTTGTCGATGATTGCGCTTTACATATCTTTTAACGCCGCGGCAACGCCGATGGTGGACGGCACGATGTATCTGTCCGCCTTTTTCAATTCCTCTTTGATTACCGCTTTGCTTGCAGGCTTAAATTCGTTCTCGGTCATTCGCCTGACCACAGGGTATTTTGTGATGCTGTTCCTGTTTATCGCCATGGCGCTTTGGGCGGGGGCAAATAAGTTAATTGCACTCGGCGACAAACCGCCGAAATCCGCAAAAAAAGCATAATTGCAAACTGTAAAAGCCGCTGTGCGGAATTGTCCGCCGCGGCTTTTTCTTTATTAGAAAGGGTGGCTCTATGCTGTTGCATCTCAAAACCGCAAAACCGATGCAAACCGTCAAAGGCTTCGGTGCGTCTTCCTGCTGGTGGAGTCAATACTGCGCGCCGCAAAGCGCGGCGGAGGAAATTGCCGAACTGTTGTACGGCGACAGCGGGTTAAAACTGAATATCTACCGCTACAATCTCGGCGGCGGTACGGACAAAGACAACTGCCGTGTGGAAAATCCGTGGCGCAGAACCGAAAGTTTTTATCAATTTGACCGTGAAGCCGAAACGGGTACATATGATTTTTCCGCCGACAAAACCGCGCGTGACTTCATGCGCCGCTGTCTTGCAAAAGGCAATATCGACACGCTGATTTTGTTCGCGAATTCTCCGAATTACGCGCTGACCTCTACGGGGCAGGCTTCGGGCAGTCTTTTATATCACACCTGCAATCTGCCGAAAGCGAATTACCGCAAATTTGCCGACGATGTGCTCACCGTGACCGCACAGTTTTTGGAAGAGGGCTTGCCCGTACGATATATCAGCCCCATTAACGAGCCACAATGGAAATGGGGCGGCAGTTATGTTTGGCAAGAGGGCTGTCATTACGAAACCGAGGAATTGGTCGAGGTTTTTCATATTTTTGCCGAAGAAATTTTAAAGCGCGGTCTCCCCGTGAAACTCTACGGCCCCGAAAGCGGCGAAATGGGCGGCAAAACAGCAGAATATTTGGAAGCGCTCACCGCCGACGAAACCGTGATGCAGGTGCTCGAAGTGTTCTCATACCATTCCTATCATGACGATGACAACCCCGCCGCGCGGTGCACATTTAAAACGGAATTGGTAGAAAAGCATCCCGAACTGCGGTTTGATATGAGTGAATGGTGCGAACTGCCCAACAAAAGCCATACCCGCGATTTTAAAGGCGCACTGATTACCGCACGCATCATCGGGCAGGATTTACTGTACGGCGGTGCGGAAAGTTGGACGGCGTGGGTGGCAGTCAATCAAATATGCCGTAAAGAAGACAACTTGGATTACAGCGACGGGTTTCTGTCGGCAAGCGATGATTTCAGCGAATGGTCGGTTGCCGAACGGTATTACGCGATGGCGCATTTTTCAAAATATATCCCCGTCGGCGCAAAGGCGTTGGACATCGGATTTTTCCCCGAACAAAGCAACCGCTTTAATGTATTTCCGTTTTTAACGCCGCAAAATGAAACCGTGCTGGTTACGGTCAACGAAGCGGATTGCGCACAAAGCCTTATCTTGGACGGCGCGTTTTCCGAAATGACTGCGGTCGTTTCCACCGCGGCGGAAAAATGCCAAACTGCATACCGCGGCGCGTTTGTCAGCGAATTTACCGCGCCCGCAAAATCCATTGCAACGGTGATTTTGAAATAAAGCCCGTACAACAGCCAAAGGAACGGCACAAAGACCGCTTCTGCATATTGGGGTTTGTAGGGGGGTGGAACGAACGAAATACAGGATTAGGGTAGGGCGGGGGCTTGCTCCCGCCGTTAATTCACCTCAAACCCCGCGGCGGGAGCAAGCCCCCGCCCTACCGTATAAATTACCCCCACAAACCCCAATTTGTCATTCTGAACGAAGTGAAGAATCTCAAACAGAACAAACGAGATTTTCGCCTACTGTCTCAAAACGGCAACAGGGCAGGCTAAAAGGCCCGCCCTGTTTTTATTTGCAAAACAAATGACTGCCAATCGTCACAATCACGGGTCTTGACCGAATCCATTGATTAGAGGTTTTTGCGGGATTATAATAGTATATCGCCCCGCCCGACGGGTCCCAGCCGTTAATCGCGTCCCGCGCGGCTTTTTGCGACTCTGCCGTCGGCGCTACGCTCCAATTACTGTCGTTCACACACGAAAATGCGCCGGGCTGATACACAACCCCTGCAATGGAATCGGGAAAGGAGGAATGCTCTACGCGGTTGAGCACCACCGCGCCGACGGCGACCTGCCCGACATAAGATTCTCCGCGCGCCTCCGCGGCAATCACCTTGGCAAGCAAATACACATCGTTGCTGTTGTACTGCCCACTGCCGGAACTGCCCGAGGAGATACCAAGATAGGAGAGCGTTTTCGGGCCTGCAATGCCGTCAACGGTCAATCCGTTGTCGCGCTGGAATTTGCGAACGGCGCTCTGTGTTTGCGTACCGTAAATCCCGTCCACACTGCCCGTGTAATATCCCCAGTTTTTCAACTTTTGCTGTATGCGGCGAACCTCATCCCCGCGCGAGCCCATTTTGGAAAGCGTCGAAACGCTGTTGTCCCCTGATTGCACTGCCGCAATCGTGCCGATACTGCCGAGCAGTACAACGGCAAGCAATAGGGAAAGCACGCGGCGGCGTAAAATTTTTTTATCCGTCTTTTTGGTCATAACTGTTCCTGCCTTTCATTCACCTGCGACGTTTAGGCATAGTTTTTGTTTTGAACCGTAAAAATATACAAAACGCAGTCCAAAAATTGTATGCGCCGTGCAGAGAAAACACAATATATTGTTGGCAAAAATTTCCGTGAAAAAAATTCAAAAAAATTGAAAATTTAGTGTTGACATCGCCGTTTTGTTGTGGTATTATATCAAAGCTGTCGCAAGACAGGGAACAACAGAACGCTTGATACACAAGGGTTTGCGAAAAAACTTCTTGACAAGCGGGCACGGAAGTGTTAAAATAAACTTCCATCCCCGAAATGCGGATGGCAACCCCTGAACCTTGAAAATTAAACAACGACGAAAGACAAAAGGAACCCGAGATTCTGAAAAATCTATTAAAAGATTTGAAGAGTTTTAGCGTACGAAAGTACGAACAGTAATTCGAGATTTCCGAGAGGGAAGAACGGATACGAAAGAGTAAAGAGCGAAAAAGCGCTTTAAGAAATGATTAGAACATCGAAAGATGTTTTGATACAATTTTTTAGAGAGTTTGATCCTGGCTCAGGATGAA
>SFIQ01000005.1 GCA_004555265.1 Ruminococcus sp. | reverse complement strand
AGGAACTTTATTTTATGAAATTGTTCGTGTTGTTAAAGAGAAACAACCTAAGATTATATTTTTAGAAAATGTTTCAAACTTGATAAAACATGATGACGGGAAAACATTTTTAGCAATATACAATGCACTGGCACCATTGGGATATAGTTTACGTTATTCAGTAATGGATGCAACAGAGTATGGAAATGTTCCCCAAATTAGAACTCGGATATTTATCGTTGCTTTTCTTGACGAGGAAAAGTGCGAAAAATTCAAATTTCCGGAAAAGATTGAACGCACCGTACAGCTCAATGATATTATCAAAAGAGATATTAAGCATGATAATTCCTATTACTATAACGAGAACAGTCCATATTATAAAGATCTAAAAAGAATAGTAGCGGACAAACGGGCATTGTATAAAATTTATGATTCAGGGGTGTCCCGAAAAGCTTACTATATTTGCCCAACATTGACGGCTAATATGGGAACATATCCGGATAGAGTTCCAATAGTATTGGAGGATTATGGTATTAGAAAAATCACGCCGTATGAATGCCTTGCATTACAAGGATTTCCCAAAGAATATCGATTCCCAAAAATCCCACTGCCAAGCGCATATAAACAATGCGGCAATAGCGTTGTTGTTCCTGTGATTAAACGAATAGCCGAAAAAATAAAATTGGTTTTAAAATAAAGGAGGTGTCATAAATTGGCAGAGGTCCTAACTGGAGTAAATGGCAATATTCTTAAGTGGGCACGAGAATTTTACAATATGTCCCTTGAAGAAGCCGCTACTGCTATTGGAGTTGACTATCAAAAATATTGTAATTGGGAAGATGGTTCTGATTTTCCCACATATGCAAACTTGAAAAAGGTAAGTGACGTATTCCACAAGCCGAGTGCCATTTTTTTCTTTCCGGAACCGCCGACACTTCCTCCAATCAAGGGCGATCTGAGAACCTTGCCGGAAGAAGTTGTTGATGGGTTAAGCAAAAATGTAATAATTCAATTCGAAAAGGCAAAAGCATATCAACTTAGCCTACATGAATTATATGGCGATAAGCAAAGTGTTTTGAGTAATCGATCAGACTTTCCTAAACAGACAAACGAACTTTGTGATTATATTAGAAATATTATGGCATTTCCGATTAGATCACAAAAAGGTCGAAAAAGTGCAAAAGTTGTTTTTGAAATATTCAGAGAAAAGTTTTACGAATTAGGTATATATGTTTTTAAAGACTCTTTCAAAGACAACAACGTCTCAGGTCTTTGTTTGAATGATGACCAATACCCAATCATTATCATCAACAATTCAATGTCTTTTGCTCGACAGAATTTCACATTGTTTCACGAGTTGTATCACTTGATATCTAATACGAGTGGCGCTGAAATCATTAGGGACGATTTTTATGTGTACTTAAATGATCAGCAAACCCAAAGTGAGAAACAATGCGATGTTTTTGCTAATGCGTTTCTTGTTCCGATAGATGACTTTAAAATTGAGTTGGAAAAGGCTCCAATTGACGAAGATAGAATTACTGATTTAGCGATCCTATATTCAGTCAGTAAAGAAGCAATTATGTATAAGCTTCTTACAATGAAAATAATAACGCATTCGGACTATGACAGATTAAAGGAAACTTTCTACGGAGATGCCTTGCGCAATCTTCCAAAGAAAAGCAAAGAGAGTGGTGGCGGAAATTACTATTTGACAAAGTTATCATACTTGGGTCATCGATATACTGGAGATGTATTTAGGGAATACTTTTCCGGTCGTATTGATAATGTTCGTGCGAGTGAAATGTTAAATAGTAAAATTGATCATCTCCCTAAACTTGAAAGCGCATATTTTAGGGGGTTGAAATAATGGTATATGTTTTAGATACTAACATTTTCAGAAAACTGCTTGATCATTTCCCCAAAAAAGGAAAAGCGTTTGAAGTTGTTTGGGAAGCATTGGATGAAGCAATAGCCAATAATACTGTTGTTTCAGTTGATGAGTGCTTTAATGAAATTGCCAATCATTATTCGCCAAATAGTGAAAATTTCAAGTGGGTAAAAAGCAGAAAAGAAATGTTCTTAAAACCTACCAATGCTGAATCTTTAATACTTAAAGAACTGTTCCTAAAATCAAAGATGCAAGAGAGTGTTCACACTAAAAATATACTTAACAACCGTCCTTCTGCAGATGCTTATCTTGTAGCAAAAGCAAAAACTTTAAATGCTATTTTAGTTACAAGTGAGACATACAAACCACACTCTGCTCAGCTTCCCAATATTTGCGAAGAACTAAATGTTAAATATATTTCTTACGATGATTTCATGGAAATTCTTTCATCTTAATTCAGTATAACTGCTGGCACGAGGAGATAAACTCCCGCGCCTGTTGTTATTTTGCGTATTTGATTATGAGTTCATCGACACCGTCGGTGTATTTGCCTTGGGAAATTAGCTTGTTGCGGTATTCAAGCAAGCATTGAGGGATGAGGCGGTGTTCTGTATCGGTTAGGTGAAGATAGTATGTTCGTTTTCTCATATGAGCACCACCTCTGAATTAACAACCTCAGTTGCTCGATCACGAATATTATTCATCCTCCGCACCCACGCCATTTGGTCGATGGATTTGAGCTGTTCCGTGACGCCTTCCTTTTCGGCGTATTCTTTTACCAACCGAGAAAAGAGAGCATGTGCCTGTTTTTCGGTATCGGCGAGGTGGGAATGAAGTTTGCCGGAAGTGAGTAGATTGTAATACAGGACTTTGTGGTGTTGTTTCAAGTATCGTAGTCGGCGCTGCCCCCATACGCCGATAGGGCGTTCTTCTTCGGCGGGTAAGACTATATTTGGCAGACGGTAATCGCCTTGCATTGTATATGTGCCTCCATACTCTTCAAACAATAATTTCATATTATAAATCCTCCTTCATTAACCGTCACCAAAAATATCGGTGTAAAAACACTCAAACTTGATTGGTGAAGGGTTATTGATATCTAATAAGCAATCTCTCTTGCTTTTGAATACTTGCTCTACGGCGAAGAGTTTTGAGCATAGCCAGCCGTTTTCGATGAAAAGTATATTCGGGTGTCCCATAAATGAATCAGGTTTGTAATAATTCTGGCCATCGACGCCAATCTGCAAGTCTTTCATCTTAGTTTTGATACATCTCATATACCGTTTTCCGTCATAGAAGTATACAATTACAGCTTCAGTTTTTTCGGTCTTAATAGTGTAATCAAATCCGTAAGTGTTAATGAAAGTATGTTCTACGGCAAGGCAATAATAAGTCGTATCCGACAATACAACGCCTTGTTTAGCGATTATAACCTCACCGTCTTGGATTACATCGGCAATATCTTCTTTTGTACCGATATATTCCTTTGTAGCACCTGATATTATTGGAGAAACAGAATAGTCCGGCAAACTGACGATGTATAATTCCTGTTTCAATATCATCACTCCTTTAACAAATCTTCAAACGGTGCTTTTGTTTCTACAAAAGCTTCATAGGCGAAGTTTGCACCGAGGCGGAATCCCATAATGAAACTGTCGAGATTGGATTCGCCGTTGACAACACCCCAAGCGTTCACATAGTCGAGAAACCATTTCTTCGACTTGTCGGTCAGGGCGTTGGTCAGTAAATCCTCGTTATTCATCAGGACTTCCATTTGCTTTTGCACCGTCTTATTTTCTTTTGTACTGCGTTCCTGCGGATCAATATTTCCGTAGTAAAATTCTTCTATAAACCGTGACATAAATAATGCACCTGCCTTTCGATTACAGTTTAGCAAAATCGAAAAGCAGGTGCGAGTATGCGAATTTTCAAATCGCAGATTTTCTAATTGACATTATTTACTTTCCAAGATATAATTTATGATGTAGGTTATGTTAAATTTGAAGTACTTTGTATGACGGAGCGACGAGAAATCCGAAAAGGACAAAGGACTCAAAACTTCTACAAGCTTAAAATATGTAATTCCAAGATACTATCAACGTCGATTAAAATTCTCGTTACGCCGTTGAGAACCCACAAGATAGGCTCCGGGAGATTCTCCTCTCCTTTGAGGTGGGCCCAGTTGCTGTATCAAAGCTTTACACCATACTTCTTAGACAGTCATTTAGGTGACCGTCTTGGTTGTTATGCGTGTAAAGTACCAATTCGGACAGATTGAGACCATACACGCATAATGTGTATGGTTTTACTTTTTGTCCGGATTGGAGGTGAAAGTAATGAAAATCAATAAATATAACGCTCTGCGATTTTGGGAAGAGTGCTACGGCAACAAACAGTATGCAGAGGATTTTCACGGGAATTTAATGTGTAAAGACGGCTATGGTAACAATAACTTCTCTGTAAACTATTATGGGCAAAAAATATATTGTGGGTGGAACATTCATCATATATTGCCGTCAGCTTGCGGAGGAACAAACGCAAAAAGCAATTTACTCTGCACCAACATTGCAACAAATGAAGAAGCTGCGAACAAAATCACATTTTGGATTGGCGAATCCCTGTATCAAGTTAAACGGATATACGGAACAAGAGATCACGAAATCATTAGAATTGAGTAAGGAGTTTTATTTATGGGAAAATACTTTTTTGACTACGATGACGGAGATTTTGCACATACAATCTCAGACAATATGGCGATTTGCTGATGCGTATGGGAGATAATATGGCAATGGATATGGATTCCGGTGAATTACATATCATATCCGGTTGGTCGGATGATGAAGATGATGACTAATTGACAAGTAACCGCCTCTGCGAAAATGCAGAGGCGGTTACTTTTACTTCTTCTGCTTCATCTTCCGCTGAAAATCGTTGAGCGTTTGGATATGCCACAGGCTTTTGCGGGTGATGGAACGGAAGGTCAGCGAACAGAATAAGTCGATTAGAAAGATTTTCGGTATGTAAAAGAGCTGTCCTTTGCGGAACGATTTAAGTTGCCCACGGTTGCACCAATTATTGACGGTGGTTTTGGCGTAGCCGGTCAAGGTGACTATCTCCTGCACGGTCACGACCTTATACTTGCCGAGCAGTTTGGCGTAATAGTCGTGCATTTGCCGGAGGACATCCTCGGGCAGTTCTTTGGAGAGCTTCGCTACATAATGACTGCCGTACCATCCCCTCGGTGCGGAATAGAGTTCGGGATAGATGGCTCGCTCCTCAAGATATGCCCGGACATCCTCTTTTTTGATTTTATAGCACCGTGTTTTCTTGCCTGTCCACTCGCAGGGCACCTTGCCGCTTTTGAGCAGGTGCAAAGCCGTGGACTTACTGATATGGCAAAGGCGATAAAACTGATCCTTATTCATCACATCGGGCACGCTGTCCCAGTCAATCGGTAGATTCTTCATCTAATACACCTCAAAAAATAGATTCCGTCGGCTTGAAGTCCTTTCTGCGGTGTATGTAATTTTGTATTGCCTTCTCTCGTGATTTCTCTCCTGTCTTCCCCGATTTCTCTCCAAAATCGGCAAAAATGCCGATTTGAACCCACTTTGAAAAAATGCAATCGTAACAAGGCTTCAAGGGCGAAAAAGCCTTATTTTAAGTGGCTTTCGGCGCAGACGAGACGACCTGAAATAGACACTAAACGACCAGTTCTTTACACGATGACTAAAAGACTCGAAATGCGTTAGCCCTAACGGGCTCGAGAGTTCGAATCTCTCCGTCTCCGCCAAAAAGTAACCGTAATCTTTTTTGATTGCGGTTGCTTTTGTTTTATGGTAAAATGAAAATGAGAAATATACTTGCTGCCGCGCCGAATTTGCGTTGTCAGTATTTCAAATCAGAAAGAAAAGAAAGGGCGGTATGCCGTGAAAAAGCGATATTGTATGATAAATCATATTCCCGCAATAATTTTCGGTGCGCCGTCGGACAAGGTTTATTTGTTTGTGCACGGCAAATGCGGCAGTAAGGAAGACGCGCAGAATTTTGCCGAAATTGCCTGTGACAAAGGCTTTCAAGTGTTGAGTTTTGACCTGCCCGAGCACGGCGAACGCATGGACAATGCGGAAAAACTTGTACCGTGGGAGGTTGTGCCCGAACTGCAAGGGGTTTTGTCTTATGCGAAGCGACATTGGCAAAGCGTTTCGCTGTATGCTGTCAGCATCGGCACATACTTTTCTTTGCTTTCCTTTTCAAATGAGCACTTTGCAAACTGCCTGTTCCTCTCCCCTGTTTTGGATATGGCCGCATTGATTGAAAAAATGATGGGTTGGGCGGCAGTAAGCCCGGAACAGTTACAGTTGAAAAAGGAAATTCCCACAGATTTCGGTGAAGTGCTTTCCTGGGCATATTACACCTATGCAAAGGAACACCCGATAAACACTTGGAACAGCCCGAATGCGATACTGTACGCGGGGCAAGACAATTTAACCGACCGCAGGACGGTAATTGATTTTGCCGATATTTTCGGCTGTTCCCTGCAAATATACGAGGACGGCGAGCATTGGTTTCACACGGACGAACAGCTTGCCGTACTGCGAAAATGGGAAAAAACCTATCTATAAAAACACACGCGGCTGATTGCATTTTCGAGTTCAATCAGCCGCGTGTTTATTTGGCGCAATACATCCCGATAACTTTGCTCGCGAATTCTGCCGTGCCAACGCCGCCGCGTGCGTCGATATTCGCTTTGAAACGTTCGTCGCCCACATACATCTGCCCGAGACTTTTAAGGATTTGCGGAGTGCAGTTGTAGTAGTTCTCCGTAATGCATTGCCGCAACGATTCGACCAAGGCTTGCGCTTCGTCGGATTCGGGGACCGTGTGTTTTACTTTACCGAACTTTGCAAAAACCTGCATCAATTTTTCTGCCGCATCGGTTTGCGTTTTTTCGCTCTGCGCCGCCGTTTTCTCCTCGTATTCTTTGTAGGCGGCGGTTTCGCCCCACCGTGCTTTCACCTCGGCTTTATACTGCTCAATTTCGGTTTTATCAAATGGGGAAAAATCCATAGTATCAACTCCTGTTTCTATAATTTCACGGGCAAAGGAGATGAGTTTATCCAACTGTCGGCGTTGCAGTTCCAAAAGACCGATTTGCTGCTGTAACGCCTGTTCTCTATCAAAGTCCGGACTGTCCAGAATGGATTTGATTTCCTTTAAAGGGAATTGCAGTTCACGAAACAGCAAAATCGTCTGCAACCGTGCAAGCGCTGTATCGTCATACAGCCGATAGCCCGCCGCGGTAACTTGTGTGGGCTTTAAAAGGCCGATTGCATCGTAATGGTGCAGTGTGCGCACGCTGACACCTGTTAATTTGCTGACTTCATTTACGGTTTTCATATGCTTTCCCTCCCGTGTAAGTACAGTATAAACTATAACGCAACGTAAGAGTCAATAGGTTTTTGAAAAAAAATTTTTTAAATCGGCAATCTTTTGTCCGCTCCGCGGCAAAACAGCACAAACAAAGAACGGGCAGAGAAAAATCCCCGCCCGTTTTTGTGATTTTAGCCCCCAACCGAACGGTGCGGGCAACAGCGCCCTACCGTAAATTTTTATTTAGCGGCGTAGCCGCAATCCTTATATTCCTCCCTCTGGGAGGGAGGTGGCACGGCATAGCCGTGACGGAGGGAGATTGTAGAGCTTTTCTCTCATTTCCTGAAAGCCGGAGGGAGAGAAACAGTTGTAGGGGGCGACGACTCGGCACCCCGTTGTAGGGGCGGGTCTCCGCGCCCGCCCGCGAATTTTGATGTAATTTCGCGGAACAACACTAAGGTTGTTCCCTACGAATCGTAGGGGCGAACTGTGTTCGCCCGACAAAATGCGATATCATTTCGCGGAACGGTCAAGACCGTTCCCTACGCACGAAATAAAATTTTCAGGGTAGGGCGGGCATTTGTGGGCGAAGCGGTCGATTTTGTTCGGCGCTCCAAGCCGTAAACAAAATCGGGTACCGCGAGAGGGCAAGGCTGTCAAATGCAACGCATTTGACTGGGGGAGAGAAACAAACAGATATTTTCTCTCTCCCTCCGTCTTTTGCCTACGGCAAAAGCCACCTCCCTCCCAGAGGGAGGAATAACGGGTCGTCGAGGACGCCGACCCCTACGCGTTGTCATTCTGCGCCGATAGGCGAAGAATCTCGTGTCGTATATTTTTGTTTTGTGCTTTTGGAGATCCTTCGCTTCGCTCAGGATGACAAATAAAAATTTATATTATGCTATGCATGTACGGGTTTTTGCGCTTTGGCAAGTTGGGGCGCTCTAAAATTGACAAACTCAATTCTGCATCAAAATCTGTTCGCCGGTTACAAGCGGATAGCGTACAAGGGAAGCGCCGTCTAAATCCGCTTTGTGCATATCGACGCCGCTGATTTGGTGGTTTTCATAGGTGTTGTAATAATAAATGCCTTTGTCGGCGTTACAGCAAGAGGTGTAAAGCGTGATTTCATACTTCCCCTCCCCGACATCGCAACAGCCGCGCTGTTGGTCAACCGAGCCTAAAATATGGAAGAATTGACTGACGCTTTCTAGCTCGCTGTCACCCGAAACGGCATGCATTTTTGTAAACGCCACACGGACGAACCGCGACTGCGAGGACAAATCCCCCGGCAAGCCCATAGCGCCCATACCGCGGCTGTATGTGGAAAGCGGCAGGCTTTCGGCAAAGTGATTTTCGGGCGATTTCGACGACAGATGCATATAATCGTTCAAACGGAACATCTGCGCGGGGAACGGCGGATTGTTGGTCAGCACCCCCACGGGGTTATCATAGATTTTTAAGCCATCCTCAACCGATTCTATCGTAATTGCCTCGTTGCGGTCGGCAAGAATCCAATGCAGTTGTGCCACAGGCAATTTTGCGTTGAACGGTGTGTCGGTCAAATTGAGATTTTGCAGTTTCGCGCGCGCCGCTTTGACATCGGCACACTGCCCCAAAATCCAAGCGATAAACTCGAACTGCGCGACATTGTCTTTGCCCGCTTCGGGTTTGTGATACACGGCGTTGCCCACAAAATTCAAGCCCGCCATACAAAGCCCTTTTTCATTCATCGCGTCATAGTAAAGCGGCGTATTTTCCGCCACGCACGCCATACCGATGATGGCATAATGGCTTTTCATTTCTCCCGCGTTGCGAAACGAAAACGGATACTTGCGCGGGGTTATGACCACCTCATCACCATAAGAAAACTCGTAATCCAGCGTCCTGCCGAAATAAAAATCCTTCGTTTTATACGTTGCCGCTGTGCACATAAAAAGCCTCCGTTTTGTTGAATTTCTACCTGTTATTTTAGCACAGATGTGTTTCGCTTTCAATAGTTTGGCGCCGATGCAGGTTGTTATGCATCGGCGCCGAATGGCTTTTGTTATTCTAAAATTCTGCCGTCCGTAGATATGGTCACAACGCGCCACGGCAAGCATTTCCCGCTTGCCTGCAATGCGCGCTTCACGGCGTTTTCTATGCCGCCGCAACAGGGCACTTCCATACGCACAACCGTTACGCTTTTCAAGTTGTTATTTGCAATAATCTGCGTCAGTTTTTCGGCGTAGTCGCCCTCGTCCAACTTCGGACAGCCGACAAGCGTGATATGATTGCGGATAAAATCGCGGTGAAAATCGCCGTACGCAAAGGCGGTACAGTCAGCGGCGACCAACAGATTTGCACGGTCAAAATACGGCGCGTTGACGGGCACCAATTTGATTTGCACGGGCCACTGCATCAGTTCGCTTTGAACCGCGTCGGCCGTTTGCGCGGACGCTTCTGCGGCAGTATGCCGTAAGGCTTTGGCATGCGCGCTCGGACAGCCGCACGGCAAAGGTTCGTTTTGCGCCTTTCCCGCTTTGGCGGCTTTGACAGCCGCTTCGTTGTATGCGGGGGCTTCGCGTTCTTCAAACGAAATCGCATCTGTCGGGCAGGCGGGCAAACAATCGCCCAAACCGTCGCAGTAATCTTCGCGCATCAGTTTGGCTTTGCCGTCCACCATAGCAATCGCGCCTTCGTGGCACGCCTCGGCACACGCACCGCAACCGATGCATTTTTCTTCGTCTATTTTGATAATTTTTCGAATCATTTTTGTGTCCTCCTTACTGATTTGTGTATAGCATACGATATTTCACGCAAACTGTATGTTGAAAATGCAACAAAAGAGAGGTTTTTATGCCGGAATATACTGGAATTTTTGAAAAATGCCCGCTGTTTGACGGCATCTCCGCGGCAGAATATCCGAAAGTATTGACATGTTTACATGCCAAAACAAGAAAATACCGAAAAAACGAAGTCATTTTTGCAGAGGGGGAAAACGCGCGGTATATCGGCATTGTGCTGAACGGTTCGGTACAAATTTCGCGCACGGATTATTTCGGCAACCGCAGTATTTTGGCGACAGTGGAAGCGGCGGAGTTGTTCGGGGAGTCGTTTGCGTGCGCCGAGGTTGCGGCAACCCCCATTTGCGCCGAAGCAAAAACAGATACAACGGTTTTGCTGTTCTCGTTTCAAAAACTCGCGGACACAAATGCGCCGATTTGCGGATTGCACGGAAAACTGATTTTTAATTTATTAAAAATTACCGCTGCCAAGAATTTACTGTTGCACCAAAAACTCGAAATCACCGCCAAGCGCACCACCAAAGAAAAATTGATGGCCTATTTGCTTTTACAAGCCAAAAAAGCGGGCAGTCGGTGTTTTACCGTTCCCTTTGACCGCCAGGCGCTTGCCGATTATTTGGAAATCGACCGCAGCGGGCTTTCGGCGGAAATCGGCAAACTGCGGCGCGCGGGCGTTTTAAAATGCACCAAAAACCGATTTGAACTGCTGAAATAACGGCTTAGCGTTTCAGCGTGCGCAAATAGGCTTTGTCCTCTGCGCTGACACGGTAGGAGTCAATACACTTTTGAATGGCTTTGTTATGTGTTTCTTTGTCAAGGGCGTTTTCCGCAAGCAAAGCGAGCGTTTTCTCTTTGTATTGGACAAAGCACACGGAAAGACACCACGCAACCGCCATACGCACATAGTAGCAGTCGCATCGGACAGCGCGTAAATGTTCAAGTACGCGGTCGATATATTCGTCGCAAAGCAGATAGTCCATCAGCAACACAATCGCCGTGCGGCGGGTGTACTCCCCTTTGGTTTGCAACAGCGCACAGCACCAATCGTACAAATACGGATATTCCGTTTGTTTCGGCTTTAAGGCGGCGCAAAAGCCGTCGCACACCGCCCAGTTGTCGATTTGCAAAACAAACGCATCTAAATTTTCGCGCTTGCCCGAAAGCGGCTTTTTTTGAAAGCCCAAAACAAAGCCTTTTATCAGCAATTCCTCATAATAGGTGTCGCCGCACAGCGCCAAAAAATCGTCTGCATCGCCTTTTGCAATTTCTTTGGCAATGCGCTTTGTGTCGGGCGTGCGCACGCCCAAAATCTCGGCGCGCGAAGTTTTGCAAAGGCGCTCGTGAAACGCTTTGTATTTTGGATCGGCAAGGGATTGTAAATCCTGCAAAAACCGATGATAGGCGTCTGCACGCCAAGAAAGTGTTGCATAGGACATACCCGTTTCACTCCTTTCCCGATTTCTATTATGAATTATAAAATACCGATTGTCAAGCCGCCTAAAATATGGTAGTATTATCCTGCATGAAAAACCAAGGGGGCAAGTGATATGCAATACATTTTAAACCGCGATAATTACCGCAATTTCGATATATTGCAGGCAGGGAAATTGGACGGGCGCACGTACTTTATTCCGTACAGCGACGAAACCGCACTGCGAAAAACCGACGCGTGCACCGAACGGTATGAAAGTGACAAGGTGCAGGTGCTCTCAGGGGAATGGCAGTTTAAGTACTACGATAAACTCGGGTTGATGCCAACCGATTTTGATACAGACGGGGTACAGTTTGACCGCATACAAGTCCCCTCCACCTGGCAGCGCACGGGGTACAGACCGCCGGTTTACTTAAATTCCCGCTACGAATTTCATTTGATGCCGCCGGAACTGCCCGCAGATATGGCGGTGGGCGTTTACAGAAAAACATTTTCCGTCAACACCCTCAAAAAACGCTATATTTTGAGTTTTTTGGGTGTGGCACCGTGTGTAGATGTATATGTCAACGGCAAAACCGTCGGGTACAGCGAGGGTGCGCACAATACGGCGGAATTTGATATTACCAAATATGTGGTTGCCGGCGAAAATGAACTGCTGTGCGTGGTGCACCGCTTTTGCACGGGCACATATCTGGAATGTCAGGATATGTTCCGCGAAACGGGAATTTTCCGCGATGTTTTGCTGTATCAATTCGACAAAACCGACATTCTCGACTACGAAATAAAAACGAAAAAAGAGAAAAACGGCAACTATGCCCTGACCGTCACCGCGTCGGTATTCGGCGAAACGGACGGGTATACCCTTTCTGCCGTTTTATATGACGGGGACACGGTTTTGGCACAAAGCACTGTGGACGCGGCGGCGCAGACGGGATTTTCTTTTGCCGATTTGGCCGTCACGGAATGGAACGCCGAAGTGCCGACCGTATATGATTTGTTGCTGACTCTGAAAAACGGAAATGAAACCGTCAGCGCGGTGCGCAATGTGACGGGCTTTAAGCGTGTGACCATTGACGGCGATGTATTCAAATTCAACGGCAAAGCCATTAAAATGAAAGGTGTCAACCATCACGACAGCCACCCTGTTACGGGCTATGTGATGACGGCGCAGGACATTGTAAAAGATTTGACGCTGATGAAGCAGTATAATGTCAACACCGTGCGGACTTCGCATTACCCGCCCGACCCGATTTTGTTGACGCTTGCCGACCAAATGGGGTTATACATTGTAGACGAAGCCGACATTGAAACGCACGGCACGGGCTCTGTCGGGCCGCACAAATTATATAAGCCGAATTTGTTAAGCCACGACAAAAAATGGGAATCGCATTATGTGGACCGCGTACAGAGAATGTATCTGCGCGACCGCAACCATCCTTCGATTACCATGTGGTCGTTGGGCAACGAGTCGGGCGGCTACCGCAACCAAGACGCGTGCCGAGATTTTCTCAAAAAAGTCTGCCCCGAAATCCCCGTACATTATGAGGGGGTAATTCGCACCGAACGCGCGGCGTACGATGTGGTGTCGGAAATGTATACCGAAATCGCCGATGTGGTGAAAGTCCGCGACGGCGCGCGCGGCGACAAATACAAAGGCAAGCCGTTTTACCTGTGCGAATACGCGCACGCCATGGGCGTAGGTCCCGGCTCCTTGGAGGACTATTGGCAGGTGTTTTATTCGAGCGACAAACTGATGGGCGGCTGTATTTGGGAATTCTGCGACCATGCGGTATATCACGGCAAGGACGACAAAGCCTACAAATACGGATACACCTACGGCGGCGACCACGGCGAGGAAATGCATGACGGCAACTTCTGCGTGGACGGACTGTTCTACCCCGATCGCACACCGCACACGGGTGCGTTGGAAATGAAAGAGGTCTACCGCCCCTTGCGCGCCGTTAAAATGGACGCGCAAACCTATAAATTCATCAACACCAACCGATTCCGTCCGTCTGACTATATCGAAATCCGATGGACGCTTTTAGAGGACGGTGAAAAAGCGGGGCTTGGCAGTTTTTCGTTGGAAATCCCGCCGCAAGGTGAAGAGCTTTACACCATTCCCGCAGTTTGCACGGACAAAGAAAAGGATTATCTGTTAAACATCACCTATGTAAACATAGAAAACGGCGAAGAAATTGCGCATGAGCAATTTGTACTCAATGACGCCGCGCCCGCACTCTCTATTGATAAACGGAAAAAGATTTTATTAAACGAACAGGACGGCAAATTTGTTTTGTCCTCACCCGACTGCACGGTGATTTTTGACAAAGCAAGCGGCGCGATGGAAAGCTTTAACGCCTTCGGCAAAGAACGGCTGAATGCTTTGCCGGCAGGCGGCGTTTCGGGCTTTGTGCCGAACATTTACCGTGCGCCGATTGACAATGACTCCTATGCGTGGGCGCCGAAATGGGACCGCAAAAAACTGCCGCTTGTGCAGCCTGCGTTTTTAGGCATAGCGGCGAAAGAAGTCAATGACCATATTGCCGTGAAAGTTAGATATAAACTTGCAAAAGGCTTGGCAATTTGGTATATTTGTGAACTGGAATATGCGGTATATCCGGACGGAACGGTAAAAGTCGAAGCAACGCTTACGCGCAAGTGGTTCGGCGCAAAGGATTTGCCGCGCTTCGGCGTGACGGTGGAATTGCCGAAAGCATTTTCCCATGTCGAATATTACGGCAGAGGGAAAGCGGAAAATATGTGCGATTTTAATGCACAGTCGCCTGTCGGGATTTATCGAAGCACTGTACGGGAAATGCACGAAAATTACATTAAACCGCAGGACAACGGCAACCACGGCGGCACAAAATATCTGCGGCTGTTCGACGAACAGGGCTGTGGGGTAGAAATTATCGGCGTGCCGAAATTCAGTTTCAGCGTACACGAATACACGCAAAGCCTACTGTGCGAGGCAAAGCACCGCGAGGACTTGCGCGCACAGAACACCACATTTTTGTCGATTGACGGCTTTATGCGCGGGGCAGGCTCGAATGCGTGCGGGCCGGACGCGCTCGAAAAATACCGCTTCACCTTGAAAGACGAATTAAAATTCCGATTTGCAATGAAACCGATAGAAGGTGAAACCGAATGACCCGAACAGTATGGTACGAAAGTGGCGAGGACTATGCACCGTCTGCAAAGGTGCGCAAAACCGTATTTGTGGAAGAACAAGGCTACACGCTCCAAGAAGAATTTGACGATTACGACAAGACTTGCCCGCATCTTGTGCTGTTTGACGGGGAAACGCCCGTTGCCACGGGGCGTCTGGTGCTGCTGGAAAACGGCACGGCAAAATTAGGTCGCATCGCGGTATTGAAAACATACCGCGGACAGCATTTGGGGGCAAAAATCGTATCGGCGCTTTTAGAAAAGGCGAAAGCAGAGGGCGCCGTGCGCGCCTATGTCAGCGCACAAAGTTACGCCGTTCCGTTTTACAACAAATTCGGTTTTCAAGAATACGGCGCGGAATATTTGGACGGCAGAATTCCGCACAGAGATATGGAAATGCCACTTTAAAAAAACAAATTATTACATTAGGAAGTCTTAAAATGCGCAAAGTAAAAAACGAACCGAAGTACAAAAATGCGGCCTTGCAAGCCATTCGAGCACAGTTGGAGCACCGCGCGTTTTGGCTGTATTTACTGTGCGGCGACCACGGCATCGGGGAATGCTACGGCAGTGTGTTGGATTTGCCGAAATGCATTGCCAAGGGCGATGACATTTGCGCACTGCGGTATCATAAAATGGAGTCGTGATTTAAAAAGGAGGATAAAATGATGTTATTTTGGTTACTCGGTATTCTCGCAGGTGTGCTGATAGGCGTTGCGGATATATTTTTACTGATTCGAGAAAAGCGCGTCGGTGTTTGTGTGCACGCAGTTTTGCGTGACGCGATTTTATCCAATTTGCTTGCGCTTTCTTGTATGAAATATGTATTGCATATCGCCAATATATTTGCACCCGAACTGCACGGAAATTTATATCCGTTAAAATATACTGCTGTTGTGTCGGCGTTCGGTTGTGTGTTGCTGTTGACACGCGGATTTTTAACGAATGTTCTGAAAACCGTACCCCAACCGCCGAAACACAAAGTGGGTTCCTGGCTGCTTCGTATTTTTTCTGCCTTGTTTTTTGCGCTCGGCGTTGCGGCATTTACTGGCACAGTTTGGGGCAAATCAACTTTCGGAAATTTGGCTCCCGATGAAATGCTGATTAGTATGCTCTCCCCCACCACGGGCACGAGTGATGAAGTGATGGTCACCCTGTTAGAAGGGCCGATTTTACAAACCGCCGTGTTGACCGCGCTGTTTTGCGCTTTCGCATTTTCTGCGCGGAAAATTGTATATCAACTGAAAGAAAAGTCTGTCACCGTTTTCCCGGGGCTTGCGCGACGCATTCTCTGCTTTGTACTGGCGTTGGCTGTACTGGCGGGCGGCATTACTTTCGGTGTGAAAAAATTCCAACTGCAAAAATTATATTCAGCTTATGCCGATGACTCCCCGTTTATTGCTGACCATTTTGCCGACCCGAACACCACCAAAATGAAATTCCCCGAACAAAAGCGAAATTTGATTCACATTTATTTGGAGTCGATGGAAAATACCTACTATTCCCAAGATTTGGGCGGCTATATGGAACAGAACCTGATGCCCGACCTTGC
Organism: Ruminococcus sp.; assembly: GCA_004555265.1. GTDB lineage: Bacteria > Bacillota > Clostridia > Oscillospirales > Acutalibacteraceae > Fimenecus. Next base: position 121,891 of record SFIQ01000005.1, on the reverse strand, counting down.
CGAACTTTCCAAAGAAGGGTTCTCCTTCTCGCATCTGCCCGAAGGATTCGGCGGCCCCACAGCGAACACAGGCGGAACTTGGTCGGTAGCATCTATGGTAAATATGAGCACCGGCTTGCCGATGAAAGCGCCCGTTGCCGCCAACGCATACGGTGCAGCGGGAAATTTCCTGCCCGGGGCAACAACCTTAGGGGATATTTTAAAAGAACAAGGCTACGCACAAACCGTTATGTTCGGCGCAGATGCAACCTTCGGCGGATTGAACCATTATTTCCATGACCACGGCGACTTTCGCATTTTAGACTGGAACGGCGTCAAAGCAGAAGGTTGGTTGCCTGCGGATTATTCGGTTTGGTGGGGCTTTGAGGACACAAAACTCTTTGAATTTGCCAAAAAAGAGTTAACACGCCTGTCCGAAACGGGAAAACCGTTCCATTTTGTAATGGAAACGGCGGACACACATTTCCCCGATGGCTATTTGGAGCCGGATGCACAAACACCTTTTGAAAGTCAGTATGCCAATGTGATTTTCCACAATCAAAAGCAAGTTGTGGAGTTCGTCCGTTGGATTCAAGCACAGCCGTTTTATGAAAACACCACGATTGTGCTTATCGGCGACCACCTCAGCATGGACCAAAAATTCTTTGCCGATATAGACCCATCGTATCAACGGACATGCTTCAATTTGATTTTAAACCCCGCGCCGACTGTACGCCATATGCCGCAGAAGCGTATGCATAATCGGCAATGGGCAAGTTTTGATATGTTCCCCACCATTCTTTCGAGCATCGGTGTGGAAATCAAAGGCGACCACCTCGGTATCGGCACGGATTTGTTCTCCGGAAAACAGACGCTGTTTGAGGAATACGGTGTTGACTTTGTCAATGAAGAACTTGTAAAAGGCAGTCGTTTTTATAATGAAAACATTTTGAACGGGGACAACAGCGGCTATACCCCGCAGTACAGTGACAAAGGGAAAAAGTAAGGTTAACATTGACAACGCCCACCCTTTTTGGGAGTGGGCGTTGTTTGCGGTTATGGTTTTGCGGATTTGGTAAAAGAACGGTACACAAGAATGCCCACGCCGCTGAGCAGGAGTGTTACCGCATATACCACTGCGGCGGCAAGATAGTTTTTTTCGCCGAAATACGCGCCGCATATTACAAAAACATAAAGAAAAAGGAAATCCCGCGCAAGAATTACCTTGCACGGGATTTTTCGCTTGTAATGTTTCTTATTTTTTGCAGATTTTTTGGATGCTTTCTTCAATCAGCGCCAGTTTTTCGTCAAGTTGCGCTTTTGCCTGCCGCTGTCCCTCGACCACGGCGGCGGGCGCTTTGGAAACGAAGTTTTCATTATTGAGTTTGCCGTTGATAAAATCAAGTTCTTTTTGCACGGCTTTTTTCTCTTTTTCCAAACGGGCAAGTTCGGCTTTGAAATCCACCAATTCGTCCATCGGGATATAGATGCGTGCACTTTCGGTGATGATGGAAACCGCGTCGTCCATGCCGTCAAAGCGTTCTGCAACGGTCACTTCACTTGCCGACGCCAAGCGCACAAAGAACACCGTACCTTTTTGGAAGGTGTCGCCGTAGGCGGTTTCAATAAAGACCTGCGCCTTTTTCGACGGCGCGACATTCATTTCCGCACGGCGGTTGCGCACCGCTTTAATCGCGGTCATAATGCGCTCCATTTCGCTCTCCTCGACTGCATAGCAAAGCGCACTGTCCGTTTCGGGCCACGCGGAAATCATAATGCTTTCACCCTCGTGCGGGAGCGTTTGCCAAATCTCCTCGGTAATAAACGGCATAAACGGATGCAGCAGTTTCAAGGTGTTCGACATCACATACACAAGCACCGCTTTGGCGGTTGCTTTTGCCGCCGCATCCGCGCCGTTCAAGCGGATTTTGGCGATTTCGATATACCAATCGCAGAACACATCCCAAATGAAATCGTAAAGCTTTTGTACTGCCATACCGAGTTCGTATTTTTCGAGAGACTCGGTAACTCCCTTTACAAGCTCATTGTACTTGCTCAAAATCCATTTGTCTTCAAGGGCAAGATTTTCGGGGATATAGGGCGCGGGTTCGTTTTCGTCAAGATTCATTAAGATAAAACGGGCGGCGTTCCAGATTTTATTTGCAAAGTTACGGCTGGCTTCAACCTTTTCATCGGAGAAACGCATATCGTTTCCGGGGCTGTTCCCCGTGGCAAGTGTAAAGCGGAGCGCGTCTGCGCCGTATTGGTCGATAATCTCCAAGGGGTCAATGCCGTTGCCCAAAGACTTCGACATTTTTCTGCCCTGTGCGTCACGAACAAGTCCGTGAATGAGAACTGTATCAAAGGGCACTTTTCCTGTGTATTCAAGCGCCGAGAAAATCATACGGGAAACCCAGAAGCCGATAATATCGTAGCCTGTTACAAGGGTGTTTGTGGGATAATAATGCTTTAAATCCTCTGTTTCTTCAGGCCAGCCAAGCGTGGAGAACGGCCACAATGCTGAGGAAAACCATGTATCAAGCGTATCTTCGTCCTGATGAAGATGTTTACCGCCGCATTTCGGACAAGTATCAACTGCTGTTTTTGAAACGGTCGTTTCGCCGCAATCGTCACAGTACCAAGCGGGAATTCTGTGCCCCCACCAAAGCTGACGGGAAATGCACCAATCACGCGTGCCGTTCATCCAGTTGAGATAGTTCTTTGTAAATCTTTCGGGAATGAATTTGATTTCGCCCTTTTCTACCGCTTCAATAGCAGGCTTTGCAAGGGGAACCATACGAACGAACCACTGTTTTGAAACCATGGGCTCGATGGTGCTGTGGCAACGGTAGCAAGTGCCAACTTCGTGCTTTAAGGGCTCGATTTCCTTAATATAGCCGCCGGCTTTCAGGTCTTCCAGTATGGCTTTTCTCGCTTCCATCGTGGTCAACCCTGCGTATTTGCCGCAGTCAAGAACCTCGGGCTCATTTTCCGCCGCTCTGCCGCTTGCAATAAGCTCATCGGCAATTCTTTTATCCTCTGCGCCTGTCAGGTGACCGTCATAGGTAAAGGTGCGGACAATGGGAAGATTGTGTCTTTGCCCTACCTCGAAGTCATTGGGGTCATGGGCGGGCGTGATTTTCACAACGCCCGTACCCTTTGTCATATCGGCATGTTCATCGCAAACAATGGGGATTTCTTTATTGAGCAGGGGTAATATGACATGACAGCCGTGCAGATGCTTGTATCTTTCGTCCTCTGCGTTAATAGCAACCGCCGTATCGCCCAGCATGGTTTCGGGACGGGTTGTGGCAAGTTCAAGTTGCTCGCCCGTTTCTTTAACTGTATAAAGAAGATGCCAGAAATTGCCCTCTTTTTCATCATATTCAACCTCTGCGTCGGATATAGAGGTGTTACAGCAAGGGCACCAGTTTACCATACGGTTGCCCCTGTAAATCAAATCCTTTTCATAAAGACGGCAGAAAACCTCGTTAACCGCTTTGTTGCAGCCCTCGTCAAGGGTAAAGCGTTCTCTGTCCCAGTCGCAGGAAGAGCCCATTTTTTTAAGCTGTTCAATAATTCTGCCGCCGTATTGGGCTTTCCAATCCCACGCGCGCTCCAAGAATTTTTCGCGCCCCAAATCCTCTTTGGTGACGCCTTCTTTTCGCATTGTTTCCACGATTTTTGCCTCGGTGGCAATAGAGGCGTGGTCAGTACCGGGAAGCCACAGCGTATCATATCCTGCCATACGGTGATAGCGGATTAAAATATCCTGCAAGGTATTATCAAGCGCATGTCCCATATGCAGTTGCCCCGTAATGTTTGGGGGCGGAATTACGATGGTATATGTTTTCTTGTCTGCTTCACGCTTGGCGTGAAAATACTTTTTGTCGAGCCAGGTTTTGTAAAGCCTTTCCTCAACATTTTTAGGATTATACTGTTTTTCAAGTTCCTTGGACATAAACTTCCTCCAATCAAATAAAAACGCCCCATACAAACTGTATGAGGCGAAATAAAATCCGTGGTACCACTCAAATTGCCGTTTGGATAAACCGAAAACCGACCGCTTACAGCCTTTAACACAGGCGAAATGTTCTTGCTTACTGTGTGGTTGGGAAAGCACCTACCTCTTTCGGCAAGACCGCTCGGAAGCGACGCGGATTTTCTCCCCTGCCGCCTTTACAGCAACCGGCGGCTCTCTTGGAAGGGATTATCAAAAATCTTACTCTTCGTCAAAGCGTTTATTCTATGCAGTTTCGTATTAGTATAGCGTTTTTTTGTCGGTTTGTCAACCGATTTCGTCCGCGGGGCGTTTTTCTTTCGCTTTGCGGCGCGTGACGGCAAAAGTTACGGCATAGACCGCCTCTGCCCCGCCGAATTTCAACATTTTGGCACATTCCGAAAGCGTTGCACCCGTGGTTTTGATGTCATCGACCAGCAAAACCGTTTTGCCCTGCACATTTTGGAGATTGCACGCTTCAAACACGCCGAACACATTCCCCGTCCGCGCGCGGGCGGATAATGTATGCTGACTTTCGGTTTCATAAAGTTTTTCAAGCAGCGTGCAGCACGGCAAATCGAGTTCCTTTGAGAGCGCGTGCGCCAGCGTTTCGCCGGGATTCCATTCGCGCGTGCGCAACTGCTTTTTCGTGAACGGCACAAAGGTTACACAATCAAACTGCATTTCGGCATATTCGCGCCGCACCGTTGTCGCCATATCGCGCGCAAAATCCGACGCTAAAAAGTCCTTGTTTTCAAATTTATACCGATACACCGCCGTGCGAATGGCGTCCTCGTAATAAAACGGCGCGCAGACTGCCTTGAACTGCAATTTGTGCTGTTTGCAAACGCAATCTGCCTTTTGGTGTCCGCAAAGCGGGCATATCGGCGCCGAAATGCGCGGCAAATGCGCACGGCAATCGTCACAAACCGTGCGTTCGGGCACAATCGGCACACCGCAGTAAAGACAGCGGCGCGGGAACACCGCACACAGCGCACGGTCGTAAAGCCGTTTTACCGTTTCGCCGTTCATTGGATTTCCTGTTCGAGCGCGTCAAATTCGGGCGTAGAGAAAAATTCACCGAGCGTGATATCAAGCCCGTCGCAAAGTTTTTTTAATGTGACGACGGACAAATCACGGTATTCCGCTGACATCAGGCTATAAACTGTGGACGGTGTTACGCCCGCCGAATTTGCCAAGGCATTGTAAGTCATTTGCCGTTCGGCACATACATTTTGAAGTCTTTGTACAATTACATCTTTTACACCCATATCATCACCGATATTAGTGTATGCAATTCTACGCAGGCACGTATACGTATATACGTAAAAAGCAACCCAACTGAACGGGTTGCTTTTTGAGTATGATCCTATGTGTGATTATGGGCATACAGGTATGGGAGCCGCCACTACGCGAAATGACATTCTGTTTTTATTGAATTTCCTGTTCGAGCGCGTCAAATTCGGGCGTAGAGAAAAATTCACCGAGCGTGATATCAAGCCCGTCGCATATTTTTTTGATAGTTGCGATTTTGGGATTTTTGCTTTTGCGATACACAATGTTTTTAACAGATGACGGCGGCAATCCCGAAATATCAGCAAGTTTATTGACCGTAATGTCCCGTTCGCCGCACAATGCCAAAATCCGATTGCGCACGGCAAGCAATAATTCGGTATCCATAAAGCACCTCCGCAGGAAAAGGGTATGCTTTTAGGATACCGAAAAAAGACAAAAATAATAGGCTATGCGTGCTACTATTCGTCTACGCATAGCCTGTTTTTTATATGTATGCTTGTCATTCTGAGCGAAGCGAAGAATCTCGTGCGGCAAAATGCAATTCAAATCTTCCGAGATCCTTCGCCTGCGGCTCAGGATGACAAAATTTTTACATTGCTCTTTCCTTTGTCATTCTGAGCGAAGCGAAGAATCTCGTGCGGCAAAATGTAAATTCAGCGTTCCGAGATCCTTCGCCTGCGGCTCAGGATGACAACATCTTTACTTCGCACTTTCCTTTGTCATTCTGCGCGAAGCGAAGAATCTCGTGCGGCAAAATGTAAATTCAGCGTTCCGAGATCCTTCGCCTGCGGTTCAGGATGACAAAATTTTTACAATGCTCTTTTCTTTGTCATTCTGAGCGAAGCGAAGAATCTCATTTCAAAGTATTGTTTCCCACAAGTCTTCCCATTTCGGATTTACCGTTTCTACCAAAGCATTCTTTTTTGCTCGTGTCCAACCTTTCAACTGCTTTTCACGCTGTATTGCGTCACGGACATCCAGTGCAGACTCTACATACACTAATTTTGTCACATTATATTTTGCGGTAAAGCCATCTATCATATGATTTCTATGCTCATACACACGGCGTACGATATCATTTGTTACGCCAATATACATCACCTTATCGGTTTTGTTTGTAAGAATATAAACATAATACATACAGATGACCTCTTTTGAGATCCTTCGCCTGCGGCTCAGGATGACAACATCTTTACTTCGCACTTTCCTTTGTCATTCTGAGCGAAGCGAAGAATCTCGTGCGGCAAAATGCAATTCAAATCTTCCGAGATCCTTCGCCTATGGCTCAGGATGACAAAATTCTGTTTTTCTTGTATTTCACCGTTCAAATTTCAAAGTAATAATTTCAAAGGGTTTGACGGGCAGGGTGACGGTTCTGCCGTCATGCTGCAATGCCGCTTCCTCGTTTTCGAGCAAATCGCACAAATACACTTTTTGGAAATCAAAGCCTGCGGTCAAGGTCAATTCGGTGCGTTGGTTATACGCTTCATACAGCCGCGCGACCACCGCTTCGCCGTGCTCCGCTTTTTTGACCGTTTCCATAATGACATTTTCGCGATTCATAGAGAGCAAAGAAAAACTTTCGGGCAAAGTCCCGTTTTGCTTTTGCACCTTGCAGGCGGACATCGGCTGATTTAACAGATACGCCTGTTGTACCGTACCGGCGGCGCGGAAATCGCCCGCGTGCGGATACAGAGAATAGGTAAAGGTATGATGCCCGCGGTCGGCGGTTGCATCGGGGTATGTGCCGCATTTGAGCATGGTCAGGCGGATAACACCGTCGTGAATATCGTGACCGTATTTGCAGTCGTTGAGCAGGGAAACCCCGTAGCCGTATTCCGACAAATCAACAAACTTGTGCGCGCAGACCTCAAACCGTGCGGCGTCCCAGCTTGTATTTTTGTGGGTGGGCCGCTCCACCGTGCCGAACTGAATTTCGTAGGTTGCTTTGTCGGCATTCACCTCAACGGGGAATGCGGTTTTTAAAACCAAATGGCTTTCGTTCCACTCGATTTCCGTATCAAAATCAATGCGGGCAATGTCGTCATACAACCAAATTTTCTGCACGATTTCGCTTTGCAAAAAGGTTTTGCGCACCTCGACGCCCGCACGCGCGCCGTCGGCAATGCATTTGATTTTGGCTTCGCCTGACAGCTCCCAGGATTTATCGGTGTAATAATTGCTGATTTCCCAGTTATCATAATCCCGCGGGAAATCCTCATACGCGGTCATCACATTGCCGCGCGCGCCTGCTTTCAACACCTCACGGTTGTATCGTTTGTCGTAAATGCTTGTCAACGCGCCGGTTTCGTCAAGCGCTATGCGGAAGAAGTCATTTTCCATAAAATCCTTTGCCGTTTGCACCACGCCGCGCACTGTCGGCTCGGGAATGACCTTGTAGCCCTTGGCGGGAATATTCTCCACATACACGCTTTTGCCGTTCAGGCGCACCGTGCCGCTCGCTTGGAAGGAAAGCGGATTGCAAACCACCATGCCGCCGTCGGTGCCGATATTGCCCACGACATTTGCAACATGCTGTTTGATAACGCGGTCGCCTTTTTTGAGAATGTCGCGATACTGCTCGGCAGAAACCTCGTACACCTCGTGAATGGACGAGCCGGGGATAATATCGTGAAACTGATTTAACAAAATCGTTTCCCAGCCGTCGTGTAGAATTTCGGCGGGATACTCTGCACCCGTCAAAATATGATTGAGTATTGCCGCTGTTTCCGCTTTTTCATACAAAAATTCGCTTTTGCGGTTGAAGCGCTTATTTTGCGCTTGCGAGGTGTAGGTGCCGCGGTGATATTCAAGGTACAGTTCCCCTTGCCATCGCGGGGTTTTCGGATTGTCGAGCGCTTTTTGCCGCGCGCGAGAGAGCAGACTGCCCGCAAATTCCATTTTGGCTTTGGGCACACCCGTTACGCCGCGTTTGAGCAGGTCATAGTATTCCAAATCCCTGACGACAGGTCCGCCGCCACCGTCGCCGTAACCGAAGGTCACAAGCACCTCGTTGTTGAGGTCTTTTTGCTGATAACGGTCCCACGCGCCCATCAGTTGACAGGGATTTAATTTCGCATTATAGGTCACATTGCAGGCGGGCAAAGCGCCGCGAACGCGGTCTTGCGCGGTCATAAAGAAGGTAAAAATATCCGTGCCGTCAATGCCCTGCCACCAAAAGGTGTCATAGGGCATTTGGTTGGTTTCGTTCCAGCCGATTTTCGAGGTGACGAAACTGTCCACGCCGCTCTTTTTGAGAATTTGCGGCAATGCGGCAGAATAGCCGAACACATCCGGAAGCCAAAGGACTTTGGAGTCCACGCCGAATTCCTCTTTGAAAAACGCTTTCCCGTAGAGAATTTGGCGCACCAGACTTTCGCCCGAGGAGAGGTTGCAGTCCGCCTCTACCCACATGGCGCCCTCGACCTCCCATCGACCTGCTTTGACCATTTCTTTGACCTCGGCATACAGCTCCGGGGATTCTTCTTTTAAGTATTTATACAACTGCGCTTGGCTGGACATAAATTTATATTCGGGGTACTTTTTCATCAACGCCAGCACGGTGGAAAACGAGCGCAAAACCTTTTCGCGTGTTTGCGCAAGCGTCCACAGCCATGCCACATCAATGTGCGTATGCCCGATGCAAATGGCGTTTACGCCGCTTTGACGGCTCTCTTTACCGTAAAATACCTCGTCTAAATACTGTTGGGCTTTTTGCACGCTCTTTTGGCTTTCTTCGGAATGGGGCACGCGCATATCGAGCATATTTACGGCGTTGACAATATGGGTTTTTGTGTCGATATAGTCCTTTTCTGCGGGGTCTTGCAGTAAGGTGGTTTCATACGGCACCGCGAGCGAATAGCACAATTTGCGCAATGCCGCATCATACACACGCAAATCCGCATTAAACTCCAAATACTGTGCCTCTTTGCCGCCGTAAGCATATATGTAAATCTCATACGCGGGCTTGGCGTTGTCGAGAAAGATTTCACGGTGGTTGACATCTAACCCCTGCACCAAAACGCCGTCTACATAGACGATAAACTGCGGATTGATGGCATCCCAGCTGTCCACCTGTGTGGAAATGTGCAGTTCCACATTGCGCGAACGCATACTTTTGGGGATTTCCACCCTTTTGTAAAACCACGCATGGCAGTCCTTTTCGCCGCCCCAGCGCTCGTGCGCCGAAAAAGGCCGAAAGCTTTTGTCAATCACGGGCAAGCTGTTTCCCGTTTTGTAGCCGCAGGGCTTATATAGAAACCCGTCCAACGGCACGCACTGTTCGCATGCTTCTTTTTGTAGCATTTCAAGGTATACACGCAGTCTGTCCTCATAAAAATCCGTTTGCATACTTTCTTCCTCTTTATTCATAAATTTCAATTTGGAATTTTTTAACACAATCCCTATACAATGTCAAGGGATTTGTACAAGAAAAAACATTTTTCACAAATATACAGGTGTTTTTCAAAACAAATCCGACAGCAAATAAAACGAGCCGCAAACAAGCAACAGCCCGTCCGCTTGTGTCTGTTCGCGTGCAAGGCGCAACGCCTCTTTTGGATTTTCTGCCGTAAAGGTTTGCAGCGGCAAATCCGATACCGTCTGCCGTAGAGTTTCGGGCGAGGCGGCGCGGGGATTTCGGGGCTTTGTGAACACGGCGGTTTTGCAAAGCGGCAAAACGGTATGCAGATAGGCTTCGCAGTCCTTATCCGCCATCATCCCGACGAGCGCGGTAACAGTTTCAGGCGCAAACTGCCGCAAAACCGCCGCGAGCGCCGCAGCACATTCGGGATTGTGCCCGCCGTCTAAAAGCATCGGCGGCGTGGTGTTGCGGTATTCCATTCGCCCACGGATTTTTGTATTTTGTATGCCGTTTTTGATGTTCTCCGCTGTCACGCGCGGCAGGTACTTCGCCGCTTCGATAACGCCGACGGCATTTTCGACCTGATGGCGGCCGATAAGCGGCAAACGGTAGGTCTCCCCGCCGTAGGCAAATACGGTTTCGGAAATGCTTTCCGACAGAATTTCGGCGGGTTGGAGTGGTGCAACCGTCAATTTACAATGGGTTTGGGCGGCAGTCTTTTGCAGAACGGCAAGCGCTTTCGGGTCCTGTGCCGAGGTCGTCACGCAAATACTGCCGTTTTTTAATATCCCCGCTTTTTCGGCGGCAATCTGCTCGACGGTATCGCCCAAAATCTTGGTGTGGTCTAACGAAATCGAAGTCATTACGCACACATCGGGTGCAGGGATAATATTGGTCGAGTCATACCGCCCGCCCAAGCCGACCTCTAACACCGCGTAATCACACTGCTGTTCTTTAAAGTACAACAGCGCCGCGGCGGTAATCGCCTCAAACTCGGTCGGTACGATGTTTTGTCTGTTTAATACTTCGATTGCCGCTTTGACGCGTTCGATAACGGCGGCAAGGTGCTCTTGCGGAATGTTTTGATTGTTCATTTGGATACGCTCGCAAAACGAAAAGACATACGGTGAAGTGAACAGCCCCGTTTTATACCCTGCGTCTTTCAAAATTTCGCTGAGCATGGTGGAGGTGCTCCCCTTGCCGTTTGTACCTGCCACATGCACAAAGCGCAAATCATTTTGCGGATTGCCGAGCCGCTCCAACAGTGCCGAAATGCGCGACAGCCCGGGTTTTACGCCGAACGCCAACAGCGAATGGATATAATCCACCGCTTCACGGTAAGTCATTGCCATTTTACACCTCGATAATCAATTCCACAGGGCAGTGGTCGGAGCCGAAAATCTCATTGTGAATGGAGGCGCTGACCAATTTATCCGTTAAGCGCTCGGACACACAGAAATAGTCAATCCGCCACCCCGCGTTGTTGGCGCGCGCATTGAAGCGGTAACTCCACCACGAATACGCGCCCGTAAGGTCAGGGTAAAAATACCGAAATGTATCGACAAAGCCGCTTTCTAAAAGTTCCGTAAATTTGCCGCGTTCCTCATCGGAAAAACCCGCATTGCCACGGTTGGTTTTCGGATTTTTCAGGTCGATTTCCTCGTGTGCGACATTCAAGTCCCCACAGAAAATGACGGGTTTGCGGCTGTCCAATTCCAATAAGTAGTTGCGGAACTTGTCCTCCCAGCTCATGCGGTATTCAATGCGCTTTAAGCCGTCCTGCGCGTTGGGGGTGTAGCAGGTCACAACATAATAAGTATCATATTCGAGGGTAATCACACGCCCTTCATTGTCGTAGTAGGCGTCGTGCATACCGTATGTGACCGAAATCGGCGCTTCTTTTGCAAATATCGCCGTACCGGAATACCCTTTTTTCTCGGCATAATTCCAATAGGAATGATAACCGTCAAATTCCAAATCCAACTGCCCTGCCTGCAATTTGGTCTCCTGCAAGCAGAAAAAATCCGCGTCAAGCGACAAAAACTCCGCCTCGAAGTTTTTGCCGACGCACGCGCGCAGACCGTTGACATTCCACGAAATCAGTTTTTTCATAGTTTCCTCCGAAAATTGGCATAATGTTGTATTTATTGTAACATCTTTCGGACTGTAAATCCATAGATTTATGTTGACTTTTGAAAAAAAGTGCTGTAATATGGATTTTATTGAACAACGGGCAGTCCTGCGGCGGAGGAAGCATATGCAAAACCAAGGAAACAACAAAAAGACAGAAACAGGGAAATCGGAAAGCCTTTGGAAAGTGTTTTCCGACACCTTTTTGCGGGCGGAATTTTTGCTTTTATTTTTCCTGCTGGTGTACGCTACGGTGCATATCATGCGCATGGGCAACACCTTCCTCGGTGCGGGCGGTAATCTGTATGCCGTGCCGGCTGTACCCCCTGCCCCGAACGCAGAAACCTTTTTGCCGACGGAACTGCTCTCAGCCGTGCAAACGGAATCTTCGGCGCCCGCAGAAAGCGTGCCTGCCGTGAATCTTTTGCAAGCGCCGAAGACCAAAGCCGAAATTGTCGCATATTATCAAGCGGCGCTTGCGCGGGCAAAGGATAGTGCCGCTTCGGTAACCTTAATACAGAAAAAAGGCACGAATTATAACGGCGTGGTGGAAGCGGGCAACAACCCGTTCCTCGGCACGGTGGCAAAATCGCTGATGAATTCCTTTTTAAAAGAAGAAAACCCGAATACCGTTTATGCTTCGCGTGCAGATATATTTAACAACTTCATCCCGCGCGGTACGGACTGTCATTTGACGGAATCCGATTTGGACGAAGCATTTTGCGAGGACGGCGGCGACATTTTTACGATTTTTGTGAAAGTCAAGCCCGATGAAAACCCAAATGCAGGCTACGGCTCGGGCGCGGTCGGCTCGGTCATTACCAAGTCGGAAATCGAGTCGGCGGTCAACGGCAAGGTGAAATTGGAGAATGTCGTTTGTCGCTATGACGGGGCGTATTCCACCATCAAGGTGGAGAAGGCCACGGGCAATCTGTTGGAAATTCAATCCACATTACCGATGTATTTGTGCTTAAACGCCATGGGGCTCGACTGCCGCATCGGCTTGCAATTCGACGAATACTGGACGGTGCAATGGTAGGGTAACGGTAATCATCCGAACCCGTCAAAAATGCAGTATTAAAGCGATAAAACGCAGTGAATCCTTTCGGATTAACGAGTATTTTAACGAAGAGTAAGGGCAAATCCGCCGCGATAAACCGTGGTTCGGATTATTTCCGTTACCCTAAGCGCATAAACTGCTTGTTTGAAAAGTGCCTGCGGGCGCTTTTCTTTTTTTGCAAAATATGCTATACTGTTGTATATTCTGTTTTTAGGAGTGCACTATGCAAAACGCTGCTTTTTCAAAAACCAAATATTTCATTATTGATATGGACGGTACTTTTTACCTCGACGGCAATTTGATTGACGGTGCGTTGGATTTTTTGGCGCGGGTAAAGCAGTTGGGAAAGGACTTTTTCTTTTTCACCAACAATTCCTCAAACAATGTCGAAGTTTGCCGACAAAAACTCGCCAAAATGGGGTGCGAAGTACCGCCCGAAAAAATCATTATTTCTTCCCATGTGACTGCGGATTTTTTAAATCGCAACCGCAAAGGCAAGACGGTATATCTGCTCGGCAACGAACGGCTGACCGCGGATTTCGAGGCGGCGGGCGTGCCGCTGGTCAAAGAAAATCCCGATATTGTGGTGTTGGGGTTTGACACCACCCTCACCTATCAAAAATTGTGGGACGCGTGCCGTTACATTGCAAATGGCGCAGAATATATTGCGACGCATCCCGATTTCAACTGCCCGACAGCAGACGGGTTTATGCCCGATACGGGCTCGATGATGGCGCTTGTGAAGGCTTCGACAGGCAAAGAACCGCTTGTGATGGGCAAGCCGCACCGCTACACGGTTGAATATCTCACCAATCGCCTCGGCTGTGCGCCGGACGAGCTTTGCTTTATCGGCGACCGTTTGGAAACGGATATTTTAATCGGGCAAAAGCACAACATCCCCTCGGTGTTGGTACTGACGGGCGTAACCGACCGCGACGCTTACAAAAAAAGCGATATTCGCGCCACGCTGGTTTGCGACTCGCTGCAAGCATTTGCAGAAGTTTTGTAAGGAGAGCGTATGACGGAAGTAGAATTGTTTACGGACGGCGCATGTTCGGGCAACCCCGGTCCCGGCGGTTGGGGTGCGATTTTGCGCTGTCAGGGAAAAGAAAAAGAGCTTTCGGGCGGCGACGGAAACACCACCAATAACAAAATGGAGTTGACGGCGGTCATTGAAGGCTTAAAAGCGCTGAAATACCCATGCAAGGTGACGCTGTATACCGACTCGAAATATGTGGCGGACTCCCTTTCGCTCGGTTGGGCGGAATCCTGGAAAGCACGCGGCTGGAAAAAAAAAGACGGCAAGCCCGCCTTAAATCCCGATTTGTGGGCGGAGCTGTTAGACCTTTACCACACCCACGAGGTGGAAATCATTTGGCTCAAAGGGCACGCGGGGCACCCCGAAAATGAGCGGTGTGACGCTTTGGCAGTGGCACAGTCGAAAAAATACACAAAAAATTAAGGGAATTTTGTACTGCCGCGCCTACGGGTTTTGCTTGCAAGCACCCGAAGAGTATGATACTATATAACATATATTTTACAATGCATGATTTTTGTTGAAAAATGGGAAGTGATGTTTTGGCTGAAAACACAACCGTTACCGCGACGGAAATTGCGGAATCCGAAGTCGAACAAGTCGAAAAAAAGGTCTCTTCGCAAAATCGGCGGTATTTGCGCCCGCGTGAAATGTTCGCCTATTTACTGACGGCGTTCGGGCAAAAGAATTTGAACGAGTTTGTCAACGGCAACCGTCAGTTCTTTATGATTAGCTTCCTCGGCATTTCCGGTAAGGCATACGGCGTGATTATGTTTTTGGAAATGCTGTACGACGCGTTGGACGACTCGCTTTCGGGCGTTATCATTGACCGCACGCGAACCCGTTGGGGCAAGCTGCGGCCGTATTTGATGATTGCGACGCCGATTTGGGCAGTTGCAATCGTCATGTTGTTCACAACGCCTTCGTTCCTTGCGACCACCACATCCAAAATCGTTTGGGCGGTCATTGCGATTTTCGCGCACAACCTCGGTATGAGTTATTTCGGCGTTTGGCAAATTATGCCGTTTGATATTACGCCGAATGTCAATGAGCGCAACAACTTACTCGCCGCACAAAAGTTTATGGAGCTGTTCGGGCAATTACTGCCGGGGCTTCTTCCCTTTTTCATTGACCTTTTGCCGCGCCAAACCCACAACGCAGTCGGTATGCAGGATGTGTATTCGGGCTACGCAGTCATTATGGTTATCATTTCCGCCGCAACGGCGATTTACGGCTTTTTCGTCATGCGTGAGCGCGTGCCGCTGGCTTCGCGTGAGCAAATGAAAGAGGTCAGTGTTCTGCAATCCTTTAAAATTGCCTTTAAAAACCGTCCGATGTTGGTATTGCAGTTGAATTACTTCTTAAACGGCTTTAAGGGAATCGGCGCTTCCAATGAAAAATTCTTCTGGATGCACAATGCCGGCGCGTTGTCCTACTCCTCGATTGCAAGTATTTTCACCGGTATGCCGAGTTACATTATTACGCCTTTGGTGCCGAAAATGATTCGAAAATTCGGCGCGAGAAACTTAGGCATTTATGCAGGGTTGTTCGGCGGTGCGGCATACCTCACTATGTTCCTTCTCGGCTATCAGCCGTTTGCACGGTTAAATGAAAACCTGACTTGGGATACCCCTGAGGGCATTGTGGTCAACCTTGTGTATATGACCATTATGCTGACCATCTGCGGTCTGCCGAACTCCGTTATCAATGTGGTCGGCACGATTTTGCAGGGCGATGTGTACGACTACGGCGAATGGAAATACGGCGTGCGCAACGAAGCGCTGATTGCCACCGTTTCGGGCTATTTCCAAAAAGCGGCTAACGCGATTAACGGGCTGTTGTCCGGCGTTGTAATTTCGCTTATCGGCTACACCGCGCACAAAGATGTGTTCGGCAATGTGGTGCGCGAAACCGACAGCGGCATTTTGCGCGGGTTCTGGTTTATCTTCTGCGTTATGCCTTCTCTGGCGCGTTTCCTGTACGGTATTTCTTTGATTTTCTTCAATGTCCACGGCAAATTTAAAGAACAAATGCTCAAAGATTTGGAGGAGCGCCGTTTAGAGGCAGTGCAGAAAGTGAATGCCGAAAACGCACCGACAAACACCGAAGAATAATTCGGGAGCAAAACATAAAAAGCACATCCCCCTCAAAAGAGGGGGATTTTTTATTGGGGTGCGGGATTTGAGATTGTTTGGTTTGTTTGGAAGGGCAAAGTGGGGTTTGTGGGGGTGTTTTTGGAACGAACGAAATACAGGATTAGGGTAGGGCGGGGGCTTGCTCCCGCCGTTAATTCACCTCAAACCCCGCGGCGGGGGCAAGCCCCCGCCCTACCCTGTAAATTGTATTTTGTGTGTGTAGGGAACGGTCTTGAACGTTCCGTAAAATTATATCAAATTACGCGGGCGAACACAGTTCGCCCCTACGATTCGTAGGGAACGACCTAAGTGTCGTTCCGCAAAGTCACATCAAATGCACGGGCGGGCGTGGAAACCCGCCCCTACAAACGGGGCGTCGAGACGCCGACCCCTACGCTCGCATTACAGTTTGCCCGTTCCGTTAATCCCCCCACAAACCCCAATTTTAATGGGAAGGGGGTATCGTTCAACCAATGGCCTGCACGGAATTGTAAAAATCGAGTGTCTTAAATTTGCGCTCGGTTTTGCGGAGCAGATAGGTTTCGGTGATATAGGAAAGCTCGTCTAACAAGCCTTCGTCCATTTGAAAGGCATAAAGCCCTTTATTTTCCGAAAACACAATATGCCGCATCGCGTTGACAATTCCCAACGGCAAGCAAAACGGTGCGGTAGCGGGGGCGCAATTTTCACAGTACAACAGCCCCTCTTGCATATCAAAATACATCGTATCGGTTTCAAAGGCACCGCAATGCTCGCACGCAACCAAATTCGGTGCATAGCCCGCAAGCGTCAACAGCCGCAGTTCGGTAATCGCTTTTAACTGCTTTGGTTTGTATGTATCGTTGCACAAAAAGTACAACGAATTTAAAATGACTTTTAAATTGTCTTTGGCGTTTTCCGCTTCGGGCGAAAAGGCAAACCCGAGTTCTAAAAAGTATTCTGCAAGCGCCAGCTTGTCGATGCTTTCCCGCAGTTTAAAAAACAGTTCGATAGGCGCTGCCTCGTCCACAACGAAACTGTCCTTTGTTTCGGTAAGCGTCAGCGCGGCATAGCAGAATTTGCCCGTTGCCGTGCCCTTTTTGCTTTTTACGGCTTTGCCGCCGCGCACAAACGCGCGCAAAGTGCCGCGTTCTTCGGTGAGCACTGTAATCAGTTTGTCGCGTTCACCGACGCTCTGTTCTTTGAGTATCAGTCCCTTGGTTTTGAAGGTCATAGGGTTTTACCTCATTTACGGCATTTTGCAAATCTTGTTTGTTCGCGCAATACGCCAAATAGTCCTGCACACTGCCGCTGTGTATAAAAATATCCCAATAAGTTTTCTCCAAAATATTCACCGCTTTCAAAAGGCTTTATACAGTTACCATAGCCTTAAAAAGCGGTGAAATACCTGTCAATCCAATCCAAAATTGTGAATGAGCCCCTCACGGTTGCGCCAATCCTCTTTCACCTTTACCCACACCTGCAAATTCACCTTGCAGTCAAAAAAGCGTTCCATATCCTGCCGCGCAAAGGTCGAGATTTTTTTAAGCATTTTGCCGCCCTTGCCGATGATAATGCCCTTGTGCGTTTCGCGTTCACAGTAGATTGTCGCGTCAATGTCCACAATCCCCGAGCCGTCCTCGCGTTCGCGCATTTTTTCAATCGAAACCGCCGCGCCGTGAGGAATTTCTTTGTCCAAAAGCCTGAGCATTTTTTCGCGTATCATCTCAGAAGCGAGCACCCGTTCGGGCTGGTCGGTTAAGGTGTCGTCGGGGAAAAAGTGCTCGCTTTCAAACGCTTGTTTTTTGAGTTCATCAAGCAATATATCCATACCGTTGCCGTCGGCGGCGGAAACGGGTATCACCGCTTCAAAATCCAGCAGGCTTGAAAGATACGCAATGCGCGCCATCAAATCGGTTTTGTCTTTAACGGTGTCGATTTTATTGACCGCCAACAGCGTCGGGATTTTGGCTTTTTTGATTTTTTTGAGCAATTCGAGTTCCGCTTCGTTACATTCTTTATCGAGCGCCTCGGCAACAAACAGGCACGCGTCCACGCCGGCAATGCTGTCGGACACGGCTTGTACCATTTTTTCGCCTAATTTGGTGCGCGGACGGTGAAAACCCGGTGTGTCAGTAAAAACCAACTGCACATTGTCCTCCGTCGTGCGCACGCCCATAATGCGCGTACGCGTGGTTTGCGGCTTGCTCGACACAATCGCAATTTTACTGCCCAGCAGGCGGTTTAAAATCGAAGATTTGCCGACATTTGCTTTGCCGACAATCGCAATAAACGCGGTTTTGGGAGGTTGCATACAAATTAATCCTTTCGAGGTGTTGTGCTGTTGTCCTGCGTGCTGTTTTTCCCGAAGCCCTTAAAAATGAACACGGTGGCGAGCACCACGGACAGCAAAAATACAAGAAGCATATACGGTTTGTCGCAATAATACCGAAACAGCGAAATAAACGCCGCTTTTTGCCCCAAAATCGAAACGCCGACGCATACCGAGAAAAGCGCGGCGACCAACACCGCACCCGCGGCGGTATCCTTGGCGATTTTTCCTTTTTCGGTATGTTGTTCGCTTGCCAAATCCACGGTGCGCTCCACAGCGGTATTGACAAGTTCCAGCGCCACAACCAGCGCATTCGCCAAAAACAAAACAGCAAACTGCGTGCGCGTCACCGTAAAAAAGTCATACACCGCTAAAAAGGTATACATATACACCATACAGGTGAAATGGATGCGCATATTACGCTCATATTTGAGGGCATACCATATACCGCGAAAGGCATAGCCGAAACTTTTCACTAAACTTTTCATAGCACTTTATTCGCCGTCAAAATAGTAACTGCCGTTGCGTTTTAACCCCAACTGTGTTAAAACCGCTTCTTCCTTTTCGCGCATATGTACGGCTTCTAAACCGCCGTTCACATGGTCATAGCCTAAAAGGTGGAGCATAGAATGCACGGTCAAAAACGCGACCTCGCGCTGTAAGGGGTGGCCGTATTCCTCCGCCTGCGCCACAGCGCGTTCCATCGAAATCACAATATCCCCAAGCATTTTTGCGCCCGTTTCGGGGTTGATATCATACACGCCGTTTTCGCCAAGCGGGAAAGACAGCACATCGGTCGCCTTGTCGATATTGCGGTGCTGTTTGTTCAGTTCCTGAATTCTTGCATCATCCACAAAGGTGACGCTGATTTCGGCAGAACCTTCAAAATTCTCCTGCACCAAAACCGCATGACAGCAGCGGCGCACGAGCATACGCACACCCGTGGGGATTTTGACTTCTTTTTGGTCGTTGGCAATCATCACTTTGATTTTATCGGTCATTTGCGTTTTGCCTCCTCGTTCTTTTCATATGCTTTGATAATATCCTGCACCAATTTGTGGCGCACCACATCTTTTTCGGTAAACCGACAAATGGAAATGTCGGGTATATCCTTTAAAATTTTCATCGCTTGCAACAGCCCCGACTTTTTGCCGTCGGGCAGGTCAATTTGCGTAATATCGCCCGTGACCACCATTTTGGAGTTAAAGCCTAAACGCGTTAAAAACATTTTCATTTGCTCTTTGGTGGTGTTCTGCGCTTCGTCGAGAATAATAAAACTGTCGTCAAGTGTTCTGCCGCGCATATACGCAAGCGGAGCCACCTCAATACTGCCGCGCTCTTGATAGCGCTGGAACGCCTCGGCACCGAGCATATCAAACAACGCATCATACAACGGACGCAGATACGGGTCCACTTTTTGCTGTAAATCACCGGGCAAAAAGCCCAATTTTTCGCCTGCTTCCACGGCGGGGCGGGTTAAAATAATGCGGTTGACTTCTTTTGCACGAAACGCCGTGACCGCCATAGCGACCGCCAAGTACGTTTTGCCCGTCCCCGCAGGACCGGCGCCCAAGGTGATGGTATTTTGGCGGATTGCCTCAACATATTTTTTCTGCCCCAGGGTTTTGGGCTTGACGGGCTTGCCCTTTGCCGTCATACAAATGCAGTCGCCGATAAGCCCCGAGAGCTTGTCCTCCGTGCCCTCATTGACAAGCGAGAGCACATAGCGCACATTTTGCTCGGACAGCGCCTCGCCTTTGTTGATGAGCATTAACAGCCCGTTCACGGCACGCACGGCTTTTTGCACATCGTCCGCTTCGCCGCTGATTTTCAAATCCGACCCGCGGCTTAACACCTTGACGCGGAATTCCTGCTCAATCTGCCGAATATTCTCATCGAAACTGCCGAACAGGCTGACCGCGTGCTCCATACGGTCAACACTAATCAACTGTTCAAACAACGAACCACTCCCACACAACAAAATTCTGTTCAAATTTAATATATTATAGCACAGATTTTGTGATTAGTCACTAATTTTTTCTACAAAAATCTCCTGATTTACCCCGATTTCTTTTTCACAGGTTATAAAAGCGTGCACGCACGGGACACCGCTGTCTTGTGTGAAGGTCACGCGTTCTTCCAAAATGGTGCTCTCCTGCCAAATCTCTTTATATGCGGCGGCAAAATTTTTGACGGCATAGCGCAGGGAATCGGTTTCCGTTGCAAAGGAAAACGCCGAAGCAAACGCCGGTTTGCGGTCATACAAAATCCCGACGGGCAACGCCGTATCACCGTTCGACAGATATTCGGCGGTTTGGTAGGCGTTTTCGCCGAGCGCGGGTGCAAGCGGCAATTTGATGCCGAAAAAGAACAAGGTTTTGCGCTCTTGCACACCACTGCACCGCAAAAACGGCTCTATGGGACTTGCAAACAGCAAATTGCGTTCCACACGGGCAAACACCTTGCCCTGCGCGCCTTTTAAGGTTTCGGAATTG
This sequence comes from Ruminococcus sp., assembly GCA_004555265.1. Taxonomy (GTDB): domain Bacteria; phylum Bacillota; class Clostridia; order Oscillospirales; family Acutalibacteraceae; genus Fimenecus. The sequence goes on along the minus strand of SFIQ01000005.1, from coordinate 101,086 downwards.
TCGAGATTTTGCACCACGCCGGAAATCAGCAAATCGCCTTTGAGCACTGCCGAACCCACAGGCAGTGCCGCCGTGCCGGAAAACACCTCTATTTTGGTTAGTATGCCGTCTTCGGCGGCAATTATGTTGGAGGGTGTAAAGGTGTCGAGAATTTCGGGCTGTTCTATCGCCTCGCGCACCTCAATCACCGCTTTGCAGTTGTCAATATTGACCGCCGCCCAGGAAAGTGTTTCTAAATTTTCCAACAGTCCGTCTGCCAACACTTCGCCACTGATGCGACTGCGGCGCACGCCGATACGCAAGCCCATGTTTTCGGTAATTTCCAAAATCGTTTCAGACGGAATTTCGCGGTTGCCCGTCACTTCAATCGTCCAAATATGCCCCGAAAGCACCGCAATCAACAAAGCGGATACCGCCACGCCGCACAAAAGACCGACACGTTTTTTGTTGCGTGCCGAGAAAAACGGCAGGCCGTGTTTTTCGGCAATGCGTACGCGCACACCCGAGCGGTAAGCGACGGGACGAATGCGTTTGTACGCCTGCGCAGAGGTTTTGCCCGAAAAGGATTCGCCGTGGCTTTGCAAATCCCAAAGCGGAATATGATATTTCACGCACAAATTCAAAAAGCGCTCGGGAAAGCCCCCGTGCCCCGTAAACAAAACATAGCCAAACAGACTGCGCAGAAATTTGACAATCAGCAAGCCGTTCTCCTCCCACTACCTTGTAAACTCCACCGACTGAATGTCGCCGTGGATTTCGGTTTGACTTTCGGAATAGGCGCGAATGGTCAGGTTGCGCCCGGTAAACCGCAGAACGCACGCACCGGCGTTGAGCGCGATGCCGTCCTCGGTGTATTCAAGCACGCCCTTGCAGCCGTCCACCACCGCCTCACCGTTGCCGAGCATTTCGATATACGGTACATCGCGCGATGCTTTTTCGGTAAGTTCTGAAAGTGCGCCGTTCGTACGCTTTGCAGTTTGTTTTCTTTGCCTGCGCATTTCGTTCACCCCCACGCATAGAAATGTATGCGCACGCATATAAATTCAGTACCGAGACCGTCAAAAAAGGGGATTATTTCCATGCAAAAAGCATTGCGTGTGTGGGTGTATGGAATTTTCGCTGCCGCATGCATCGGGTTGTTTTTGCAACCGCAAATTTGTGCGGCAGGCGTGCAAAATGCGCTGTTGCTATGTGCAAAAACGCTTGTGCCCTCGCTATTTCCGTTTCTGGTGCTGTCGGGATTTTTTCTGCGTTCGGGATTGTGCACGATTTGCGGCGCGCGGCTTTCGCATTTTACGACACGGCTGTTTCGCCTGCCGGGAGAAAGCGCGGGCGTGTTGCTGTTGTCCATGGTCGGGGGCTTTCCCGTTGGAATCAAAATGACGGCGAATCTGTTTGCAAACGGGCAAATCACGAGGCGGCAAGCGATAGCCATGTGCCTGTTCTGTTTCAATGCCGGTCCGGCGTTTGTCCTTTCCGCCGTCGGGGTGGGGCTCTACGGCAGTGCGCGCATCGGCGGTGTTCTGTACGGCGCGTTATGTCTTGCGGCGCTGACGGTCGGACTGCTACTGCGATTCACCTTCCCGAAACCGCCGAAAAATACAGCAAAATACGAAAGCCGCGTTTTGCACATTCAGCTTTCCGCGGCGTTCACGCAATCGGTCAGCGAAGCAACGCAAACCACCTTACAAATTTGCGCGTGGGTCGCGCTGTTCGGCGGAATTTCCGCCTTGCTGAAAGCCTTGCCGCTTTTGCAGGGCGTACACCTTGCGCTTGTCTATGTAACCGAGGTCACCAACGGTGTCACTGCCGCCGCAGGGCGTTTGCCGCTGCCTGTGATTGCGGCAATTCTTTCCTTCGGCGGGCTTGCCGTGCATTGTCAGGTGCTGGCGGATTTAACCCGTTGCGGCGTTTCTTATCTCCGCTTTTTCTGCGCACGGCTTTTGAGTGCGGCGCTGTCAGCGCTGTATGGTTTTCTGCTTTTAAAAATTTTTCCCTGCGAAGTGAACACCTTTGCGGGAACGGCTGTTCTCTCCCACGCGGGGGTGTCGGTTTCCGTACCCGCCGCGGCGGCGCTGTTGCTTTGCGCAATCCTGTTCCTTTGGGAGGTTGAAAGTAAGCGAAAAGTATGCTACAATACAGGCAACGCCGAAACAGACAGGGGTAACCGAAATGAAAAAGCAAGCCAAAGTCGAAATCGCACCGAAATGCGAATACTGCGCGCACGCGCGCCCCTCGCCCGACGGGGAAACGGTACTGTGCCCCAAAAAGGGCGTGGTGGAAAAAGACGGCAAGTGCCGAAAATATAAATATGACATTTTGAAACGGCAACCAAAGCATAAGCCGAAATTACAGGAATTTTCGGCGGAGGATTTTGAATTATAAGAAGAGGACACTATGGAGACACTTCGTAATGAAGGTATCACTTGATAGTGTCAAAAAGTTGAACCCTTGTCATAAAAGAATTTATCACGGCAAAGCGAGACTGAGAGGGAGTTTTCTCTCCCGCAGTCTCGCTTTCGTTCTATCCTGCTCCCTTCGCAAGAGGGAACCTTTTTCGGCCGGTGATATGGATTTTGGTTTCAAAATCCGATGCTCGCTGTATGTACTGATTAAGCAGTGATTTTAAGAAAAAACTCCGCTTGATATGGTAAGCGGAGCATTGATTTCAAATCTTATTTTTTAAATCGTTCCCGAAACTTTTTTGTCTTTAAAACAACTTTTTTGGGGATGGGTTCGTCTAACACCCAAGGGAGTGTAATTTGCGTAACGGAAATTGTAAAATACTCTCCTGTTTGTTCGTTGGGTGAAGCAAAGCCGTTTGTGATAACAATACTTAAAAATAAACTATCATATATATCAATTTCACATTCTCCCATGGATTGCATATTTCCGCATACGGTATAATCCACATTGAAATAATCAATGTAATCATCCATTTCAACACTCATGATTTCATCCGGCTTTGTAATATCAACTCCAAATTCACTTAAAAAATCATTTAATTTCGGGAGTTTATTTTTGATTTGTGCATAATAATTGCGACAACAAACGCAGTCACAAATCGAATGTGTTTTATAATACTCTTGTGTTTTTTCAACATCTGCAAAGAAAACATACTCGTCTTTTTGAATCTTTGTCACAATCTCACCTCTTTAAATCTTTGTTGTCCCATACTACCACCCGAAAGTAAAAAAGTTATTGGTAAAGATAAACAGAGCACCCTCCTTACGGAGGATGCCCGAAAACCGTCCGGTTTTTACTGTCGTTTATTTCGCTTTTACGCGGTACACTTTGACGCCATGCGACGGCACTTCTGCCGAGAGTGCATCCAACACCTCTGTCGAGGTTTTCGCCCAAAGGTCGGTGCAGGTGTAGCCGTCTGCGGACAGCGGCAACTCGACAAACGCCATGTTGGAAACGGCTTTCAGAGAAGTTGTCATCTGCATTGCCTTTGGCGCTTTGTTAAAGAAGCAAATCGCCGCTTCGCCGTTTGCAAGGGGTTTCACAAGAATATCGCAAAGCCCTGTGGTTTTAATGCGGCGGCAGGGCGCGCATTTTTCGTCTTGGTCTATGGCAATCAAATCTTTATCGGTCAGGATTTTCAAAATCGGATTGTCCGTATCCGCAGAGCCGTCCGCTTTTAAGAACAGGCGAATATCATTGCCCAAAACCAACGGCGACGCCATCATACACCAAAGGGTAAAGTGCGCCTTATTTTCTTCCACGGTCAACTTACCGTTGCCGACTTCAAGCATATCGGGGTCATTGTAACCGCCGACGCACGCATATTTATACAAACGGACATTGGTTTCGTAAATGGCGACAATCGACGCCCAATTCGCCTGAATATCGGGCGTGGTACGCCACAGATTGCCCGCTTCACTGCCCCATTTATACGGCTTATTCCACCCCCATTCGCAAATGGAGAATACAATCGGTTTTTCGGGTACACCGTGTTCTGCGGCGTATTTTGCCGTAGCGCGCTTTAACTCCTTGCCCATTGCGATATACTGCGTAGCGGCGCTGTCCATTTTGGAAGCAATCGGATTGCGGATTTCCAAGGTGTTGTCGCCTTTTTTCAGGTGGATTTTTATCTGCGTTCTGCCGTCGCGCGACCAAGATTTGGTCGGCGGGAAGGTCACGGGATATTGTTCCGCCCCGTTGACGGTGACAACAGCGTATTTCTCGGTTTCGCCTTTTTTATGCACCACAAAGGTCAGCACATATTCGCCGTCTTCGGGAATTTGGACAAAACTGAATTTGATTGCGCCCAAATTGCTGTCTAACCGCGTAACATAACAACTTTTGCCGTCATCCACGATTTTCGCCGCGCCGTACAGCTCGCCGTTTTCGGCTTCGAGCACGATTTCTTCTTGCAGCGCGCCGCCGCCAATTAAAACTTTGTCAATCATCGGGGCGGTGGTGGGCATATACTGATGGTGGCAGAAATCGTATTTGAAATACTCAATGCCCCACTCGGCGAAGGTTTCGGCGTCTATGCGCTCATGCCCTAAGGAAGCGGGCAAATCCTCACAGGTCAGCGTGCCATTGGAAGAATAAATCCCCGCCTTAAACCCTTTTTCGTTTAATCGGCGCACAAGTGAGGGAATACCCGACGGAAATGTGGTCAAATCCCCCTGCAATTTGCCGTTTTCGTCACGCATGGAGCTTTGCCAGCAGTCGTCCAAATTGACATATTGGTAGCCCGCCGCCAACAGGCCGGATTTCTGCATGGCGTCGGCGGTTTCCAAAATCAAATTTTCATCGATTTTGTTGCGAAATGTATTCCAACTTGACCAACCCATCGGGGGTGTCTTTGCCACGCCGTTGTTATACGGCGTACAAGCTTTGATATGCACATCGGCACGCTTCATTGCCTTTTTAACTTCGCAAACCGGGCAAATATTTTTCTTTTTTATTACGGCAGCCCCTGCCGCTGCCGCGCCTACCGCTAAGGTAACGGCGGCGGGAATCATTTTACCGAGCATAGTTTTCCCTCATCTCTTTTTTAAGAAAAAAGGGGGCAAGTCTCCACCTGCCCCCTGCTTTTTGTCTTGAATTTTCAGATTATTCGGCAGACGCTTCTGCGGGAGCAGGCTCTGCTTCTGCTTCTTTTTCCGCTTCTGCGGCAGCCTCCGCCGCCAATTCGTCAATCGAAACGGGGGTGCCTTCCGCAGCATCCGTTGCGGGTGCGGGCGGGTCTAACAACGCTTTGATAGACAGGCTGACGCGTTTCTTGTCGAAATCGACATCCAAAAGCTTGACTTCCACTTCGTCGCCGACTTTCAAAACTTCTGCCGGGTTGCCGATGTGGTTGTAAGAAATTTCGGAAATGTGAATCAGACCGTCAATGCCGGGCAGGATGTTGGCGAACGCACCGAAGGTGGTCAAGCCGACAACTTTTGCTTTGAGCACCGAACCGACAGGATAATCCCTTTTGAGAATTTCCCACGGGTTATCCTCCACTTTCTTGTAGCCCAAAGAAATCTTTTTGTTTTCACGGTCGAGCGCCTTTATGTAAACTTCCACCGTGTCGCCGACTTTAACAACATCCGACGGATGCTTAATGCGGCTCCAAGAAAGCTCGGAAATGTGAATCATACCGTCCACACCGCCGATGTCAACGAATGCGCCGTAGCTTGTAAGCGAACGCACCGTACCAGTGTAGGTCTGCCCTTCCTCCGCCTGTGCCCAGAACGCCTCCTCAGCGGCGGCACGGACATCCTTGTATGCCGCGCGGATAGAACCGACAACACGACGGCGGCGGCGGTCAACCTCAATAATTTTAAAGGAAACCGTTTGACCGACCATATCCTCCAACGAATCATTGCGATTGATTTTGGAAAGCGACGCGGGAATGAACACACGAATGCCGTTGTATTGGACAAACAAACCTTTGCCGTCCCCGACAACGCCGGTCACCTTGCCCTCAACCGGGGCTTCGTTTTCTTCGGACAACTCGTCCCACGCTTGAATGGCATCGTATCTTTTTTTAGAAAGCGCGACGGTCCCTTCCATATCGTTGGTTTTCATGATGATGAGATTCAACTCATCGCCGACTTTGACTTCTTTCGTCATATCGGCTGTGGGGTCGTTACTGTATTCTGCTGCGGAAACATAGCCGGTGTGCTTTCTGCCGGTGATTTCGACCTGAATTTCGGTCGGGGTAACCGCGACAACATGGCCAACGACCTTTTGGTCGGAGCTTGTATCTATATATTCTTCAAGCATATCGGCAAAGCTGGTTGCTTCAGAAGACATCGCAGACTCCTCCTTTTCAACTAATTCTGCCTGTGTTTGATTGAGATTTTCAGACATTGTTTTTAGTACCTCCTTAATTATACTGTCGGGCGTTGACGCACCCGCAGTAACGCCGACTGCGTGAAACCGTGACAGGTCAATGCCATTCAACTCCTGGGCGGTTTCTATCAAAAAAGTCGGACAGTTGGGTTCGCAAACGGCTTTCAACTTGGCAGTATTGGAACTTTGCCTGCCGCCGATGATGAGCATCGCATCGTTTTCGAGCGAAAGTTTTTGCGCCTCCGCCTGTCTTTCTTCAGTCGCACTACATATTGTATCAAAAATTACGGCATTTGTATATACCATTTTTATTTTTTTTACACATTTTTTAAAAGAATTTGTGCTAAAAGTGGTCTGCGAGACCAAAATCAGCCCGTTTTCATCTAAATTCGGGTGGTTTTCTATGATAGAAAGCAGTTCTTCATACGAATTGAACACGAACGAACGCCCGTTGCAGTAACTGCGAATACCGACCACTTCGGGGTGGCGGCTGTCGCCTGCAATGAAAGTGACATTTTCGGGTGTGGAATTTTCGCGCACGATTTTATGAATTTTCGTGACAAACGGGCAAGTGGCATTTAAAAACGGTCTGCCGCTTTCTTCTACCGCCGAAAGCACCGCTTTTTCGACGCCGTGGGTGCGCACCACCAAAGTTTCATTCGCATGGCAATCGTCGGGGCGGTCTATGACGCGCACGCCGTGGTTTTCAAAATGGGAAATGACCTGCGGATTGTGAATAATCGGCCCTAAGGTACACGCTTTTTCGCCGTTTTCCACCATTTTTTCAAGCAAATTGACCGCACGGTTCACGCCGAAACAAAAGCCGGCGGTTTTGGCAAGGGTTATTTTTTGCAATGTCCTTCCTCCCAAAGCGCGGTGATTTCATCCATAATGCGGCGCGAAGCGTCCTTTAATTCGCGGGATTTCACCTCGTCCGTAAAGCCGAATTCTTCATTTTTAATCAGCGTGCCGAAACGCACGGTGAGTTTCGTGCCGCGTTTGTATTCGGTGTCCGTATAAATCGCGGCAGGCAGTACATCGGCGCCCGTTTGCTTCGCAATCAGCGCCACGCCCGATTTTGCACGCATCGGTTTATAATCGGGAGAGCGCGTACCCTCGGGAAAAATCCCTAACACCCAGCCGTTGCGGATAATCTCCTCGGCAAAATTCACCGCCGTCATATCCCCTTTGCCGCGCACCACGGGAAAGGCGTTCATATGCGTTAAAAATGTACCGAGTGCCTTGTTTTCAAACAGTTCCTCTTTTGCCATAAAGTGCACCACGCGCACGCCCGCACCGCCCAACGCGATGGGGTCAAAGGTGCTTTGGTGATTGCACGCCAAAATAAAACCGCCCGTTTTCGGAATATTTTCCTTACCGACATAGGTGCACCGCTGAACGGTTTTGCAAACAACCGCGGCAAGCGGCTTTAACGCGGTATAGGTCTTATATTCTTTTACCTTTGAAAAATCGTAAACAGAATCCATTTTTACAGTTTCTCCTTAATTACCTCTATGACTTTTTCTACCGACTGCGGGAGCGTCAACGCGGAAGTATCGACCAAAACGCTGTCCTCGGCGGGTTTCAGGGGGGCAACGGCGCGGTGGGAATCGTTATAATCGCGCTGTTTTAAATCGGCAAGCACCGCTTCGTAGGTGTCGGGAGCGCCTTTCTCCTGCAATTCTTTAAACCGCCGCATCGCGCGCGTTTCGGGGGACGCAGTCAAAAAGATTTTCACCTCTGCCTGCGGCAAAACCACCGTGCCGATGTCGCGCCCGTCCATAATGCAGTCGTTTTTCGCGGCAATCTCACGCTGTAAATCAAACAAAAACCGCCGCACAGCGGGCACTGCCGACACAGCAGACGCCGCCATAGACGCTTGCGGGGTGCGGATCTCTTCGGACACATCCTCCCCGTTCAACAGCACATGCTGTACGCCGTCCTGAAATTGCAGTTCCACCTGAATATGCGGTAAAGTGCCCTCTACCGTTTCGGGATTTTCGGTGTCCAGCCCATTTCGCAGGGAATACACACCGACCGCACGGTACAACGCACCCGTATCGACATAAATAAAGCCCAATTTCTTTGCCGCCGCACGGGCGATGGTACTTTTTCCCGCCCCGGCGGGGCCGTCAATGGCAACATTCATGAAAACTGTCTCCTTTTTATATTAAAAATTGACGCCGCTTGCCGCATACCCTGCAAGCCGCCCCGTCGAAAAGGCAATTTGCAGGTTAAATCCGCCCGTATAAGCGTCGCAATCGAGCAATTCTCCGACAAGATATAAGCATTTACACAACTTGCTTTCCATTGTTTTCGGGTTGATTTCTGCCGTGGAAATTCCGCCGGAAGTCACGATTGCTTCCTTGATATCATTGAAATCAATAACTGTTAAGTGCAACGACTTTACAGTATTGCAGAGGGCTTGCCGCTGTGCCTTTGTAATCTGATTGACCTTTTCATTCGGGCGAATACCCGACAGCCGCAAAACCACCGGCACGAGGGCGCGTGGCAACAGCATCGGCAGGACATTTGCAATCGCTTTGTTGGGATTTTCGCCGAAATCGCGCAGAACGCGCGCGTCTAATTTTTCGGGGGACAGCGCAGGTTTTAAATCCACAGATAAGGCGTAGCGTTCGGGCGCCATTTCGCGCATGTGTGCGCTCGCCGACAAAATCATCGGTCCCGAAACGCCGAAATGTGTGAACAGCATTTCGCCGAAATCGGTATAAATCGTTTTTTTGGTTTTCGTGTCCTTCACCGTCAGCGCAACATTCCGTAAGGAAAGCCCCATACAGTCACTGCAAAAGCCCTCACGGCAAACAAGTGCCGACAGGGACGGGCGCAAGGGCGTTACCGTATGCCCGACGCTTTTCGCAAGTGTATAGCCGTCGCCCGTGGAGCCGGTTTTCGGATAGGATTTGCCGCCTGTCGCCAAAATGACACAATCGGCAAAATAGGTCTCGCCCGCTTCGGTTTTGACGCCGCTTACCGCGCCGTTTTCCGTAAGCAGTTCCGTGACGCGCGCCTGTATTCTCCTCACGCCGTTTTCCGAAAGCCACCGGTCAAGCGCATCGACAATATCGGACGCTTTGTCGCTTTCGGGGAACACACGGTTGCCGCGCTCGGTTTTGAGCTTCACACCGTAATCCTCGAAAAAATCAATGGTATCCTGCGGCATAAACCCCGAAAACGCACTGTATAAAAACCGCCCGTTTGAGGGCACATTGCGTATTAAGGCGTCTATATCCGCTGTGTTGTTGGTGACATTGCAACGCCCCTTGCCCGTAATCATCAGTTTTCTGCCGATTTTGGCGTTGCGCTCCAACAAAAGCACCTCTGCGTTGTTTTCCGCCGCTGTGCCCGCCGCAAAACAGCCTGCGGCACCGCCGCCGACCACCAACACTTTTTTAGGTTGCATCAGAAGCCAATTCCTCCGTTTTTTCGTAAACCTGGTATTCGTCCCAAATACCTTCTAATTTATTGAAGTTATCGTACACTTCCTCGCGGCGCGAAAGCGTTACGCCGACAATCAGCGCGTTTATGAGGCTTAACGGCGCGGTTAAAGAGTCCACCACCGACGCCATATCGCTGCGTGCCACCAACAAATAGTCGGCAAAAGAGGCAATAGGCGACTTATCGGTATCGGTAATGGCGATAATTTTCGCCTTACGGTCTGCAATAAAGCGCATGGCATTCACGGTTTGTTTGGAGTACCGCGGGAAGCTTATCGCAATACAGACATCGTTTTCATCAATGCGGAACATCTGCTCAAACATTTCCGAAGCACTGGAAGTATCGACCAGCACGACCGAATCAAAAACCAAATTGAAATAGAATGCCAAAAAGGACGCGAGCGCCGCAGACGAGCGCACGCCCAAAATGTAAATCCGCTTCGCGCGGTTAATTTCGGCGAGCGCATGTTTAAAATCGTCCCGCGAGGTGCGTTCCGCCGTTTCGCGGATAAGCTCTATATCCCCGGTGAGCACGCTGTTGATAATATCGCCGTCGCCGATGAGGGTTTGCGAAACCTCCATACGCTGTACGGCGGTCAGTTTGGATTTAATCATTTGTTGTAAGGCGCGTTGCAGTTCGGGGTACCCCTTAAACCCTAACTCCGTTGCAAAACGCACCACGGTAGACTCGCTCACGCCGACCTTTTTGCCGAGCGCGGCGGCGGTCATAAATGCCGCTTTGTCATAATTCTCTTTGATATAGGCGGCAATTTTTTTATGCCCTTTGGAAAGCCTGCGGATGCTTTCCTCCATTTTTGCCAGCAACGGTTCGTTCATTTTCCATTCCTTCTCGTTGTGATTTTCAGTATTTCTATTATAGACTTTTCCGCCGCAAAATCAAGCAAAAACTTATAAAAATGCAAGCAGACTTGCAAAAAATTTCAAAATCGCACCAAATTGTCGGTCATTTCGGTGCCGCAGGGACGAATTTCGGGCAAGGTGAGATTAAAAATGTCAGTGGACTTGCATTCCAAGCGAAACAGTGCCTGCGCCGCGGGGGAGCAGACTTCCAAATCGGAAGCACGCATAACAATTGGCAATTTTGCCGTTTCGCGCGCGGTGCGCAACAGGGATTTTCCGCGCTCGGTAAAGCCCAACACGCGAATATACGGCACGCCGTTTTGCTGTATCTCGGATTTCAGCCCCAAAAAGGCGGCAAGCACCACACGGCGAATGCGCGCGTGCGTATAGCGTTTGGTTTTTGCCGCATCAAACACCGCCCACAGCGTTTTTGCTGTTTTTGCGGCGGTGAGAATACGGTTTTCAATCCCCTCGGACACATCGGGTACGCCTGTAAAATCGGCGGGTGACGCCGTGCGCAAAAAGCCGAGCACCGCTGTGTCGAGTTTGGTGTAATCGGACGGCGCTTCGTGCCGAAGAACAGCCGTTTGCAGGATTTCGTATGCATTTTGCGGCATAAAATCGGACACCGCCTCCCCTGCGCGGATTTTTTCACGCAACAGCGTGGCGGAGGCATACGCGCCGCAAGGGCTTTGCGCGTCATGCGCATGCCCGACACGCGGCACCGCTACACAGGAAAACGGCGCTTGATACGCACGCACGGCGCGCAGATATTCCAGTCCCAGAATATCGTTTGGACTGTGCAGTACATCGGCGACCGCGTCCCCGAACGCCTGCCGAACCGCCGCTTCGCGCGCGGCGGGAAAGGGCAAGCCCTTTTGCAAGTATTCCTGTAATGCGGTTTCGGCGCGCGGGTCGGCAACGGCATCTGCCGCCGCAGAAAGGCGCGCAATATCACCGCATTCGCTCCCGAATACGAGCGTGTCCACCATCCCCAAAGCGGAAAGCACCCCGACGCCGCCCAAAGCAAAGGTCTGCGCCGTGGCAAGCGAAAAGGCAATCGGCAATTCCAACACCAAATCCGCGCCGTTACAGAGCGCCGCCGCCGCGCGGTAATGCTTATCGCACAGCGCCGGTTCGCCGCGTTGGGTGAAATTGCCGCCCAGCACAACCGCAACGCCGTCCGCCGCCGCATTACGCGCCGCGGACAGCAAATACTTGTGCCCGTTGTGAAACGGATTGAATTCTGCAATTACGCCTGCTACCGCCATAGATTTCTTCCTCTTGCCACTTGAAATTTCCATAGAACAAGTATATAATAATCTAAACTGTGATTTCTTGCAAGTTTAATTTGTTTGGGGGAATTTTTTTGAAAATCCTGGTTATCAATGCAGGCAGTTCATCGCTGAAATATCAGTTGATTGACATGGAAAACGAACAACTCATCGCCAAAGGCATTTGCGAACGCGTAAAGGACACCGCCAAAAGCTGTGTTTCTTACACACACTACCCGAACGGCGTTGAGGTGAAGGTGAAGGACAAACTCGTCCCGATGGAAAATCATACGGCGGCTTTCCATGTGGTGAAAGAACTTTTAACCACCGGCGAAAGCAAAGTCATTGACGATATTTCCGAAATTACCGCAGTCGGGCACCGCGTGGTGCAGGGCGGCGCGCTGTTTAACAAAAGCGTGCTGATTGACCAAAGCGTCATTGACGGCATTCAGAGCCTTTGCGACTTGGCACCGTTACACAATCTCGCGCACATTGAGGGCATTAACGCCAGCATTGAACTGTTCGGCGATAAAGTTCCGCAGGTTGCCGTGTTCGACAACGCATTCCACTCCACCATGCCGCCCGAGGCGTATATGTTCGGATTGCCGTATGCATATTATGAAAAATACAAAATACGTAAATACGGTTTTCACGGCACTTCGCACCGCTTCGTCAGCGCACGCTGTGCAGAAGTGATGCAAAAACCAATTGAAGACCTTAAAATCATCACCTGCCATTTGGGCAACGGGTCTTCGATTACCGCGGTGAAAAACGGCAAAGTAATTGACACCTCCATGGGTCTTACCCCTTTGGACGGCGAAATCATGGGCACACGCACAGGGGCAATCGACCCGTCGGCGGTGCTGTATATTATGAAAAAAGAGGGCAAGACCCCCGACGAGATGGATACCCTGCTCAACAAGCAATCCGGCATTTTGGGTGTTTCGGGGCTTTCCTCGGATGACCGCGATATTAAAAAAGCCGCGGCAGAGGGCGACGAGCGCGCCAAACTTGCCCGCGATATGCAAATTTATGAAATCGTGAAATACATCGGCTCTTACACCGCCGCAATGGACGGGCTGGACGCGATTGTCTTTACGGGCGGCATCGGCGAAAACGCCGACGATATGCGCGCGATTGTTTGCGACAGACTTTCTTTCCTCGGCATTGAAATTGACAAGCCCTTCAACGCAACGCTTGTCAAAGGCAAAGAGGGCGAAATCTCCACCGCGAATTCCAAAGTCCGTGTATTCGTACTGCCGACCAATGAGGAATTGCTCATTGCGCGCGATACGAGAGATATTGTCAACGCGCTGTAAGCCGTATTTTAAACAGCAAAAAAGCAGGGAAGTGCAAACTTCTCTGCTTTTTTAATGCAATGCACAGAAAAAATGCCGCCCGTTTTTGCGGGCGGCAAAACTGATTAAATCCAATTATTTTCTGCCGTTGAAAATATCCAACACATCAATGTAGCCGTCGTTCGGGTCAAAGCCGGTGCTGGTGCTCGAAATATCGTCTAACGGTTTGTCATCCTCAAAGGAGAACGCGCCGTTCGGCTTTTTCGGCATCCCGTTTTCATCGCTGCCGAAGCCCGTGGCAATGACGGTGATGGTCATGGTATCTTCCAGCTCCGGTTTCAAATCCACACCGAAGATGATATTGGCGTCTTCATCTGCCGCCGCACGGACAATCCCTGCCGCGGTATCAATATCTTCTAGGCCGATGTCCTCGGAAGCGGCAATGCTGATAATAATGCCCTTTGCGCCGTCAATGGTAGACTCCAACAGCGGGCTGGAAATGGCTTTCTGCGCCGCCTGCTCAGCCTTGTCCTTCCCCGTAGCGGTGCCGACGCCCATATGCGCATGGCCGGCGTCTTTCATAACCGCAGTGACATCGGCAAAGTCCAAATTGATAAGCGCCGGGTTGATAATCAAATCCGAAATGCTCTTGACGCCCGAACGAAGAACATCGTCTGCAATTTCAAAGGCGTTTGCAAGCGTAATTTTCTGGTCAGATACCTGTTTCAGGCGTTCATTGGGGATAACCACCAACGAGTCCACATGACCTGCAAGCTCGGCAATCCCCGCCTCCGCCTGTTCCATACGGCGTTTGCCCTCAAATGCAAAAGGTTTGGTAACAATGCCGACGGTAAGAATGCCTTTTTCTTTGGCAATTTCGGCAATGACGGGTGCGGCGCCTGTGCCGGTACCGCCGCCCATACCCGCGGTGATAAATACCATTTGGGTGTCGTTGAGCGCGTCGATAATCGCGTCACGGCTTTCCTCCGCCGCTTTTTGCCCAACCTCGGGTTTTGCGCCCGCGCCGCGGCCGCCGGTCAATTTTTCGCCGATTTGGATTTTCTGCGTGGCTTTGGAGAAGGTCAAGGTCTGCTTGTCGGTATTGACGGCAATCAGTTCAATACCCGACAGCCCCGCCTGCACCATACGGTTGACGGCATTCCCGCCGCCGCCACCGACGCCGATGACTTTAATATTGGTTACATCCTGAAATTCATTGTCCATTTCGTATGCCATAATATGAACATCCTCCTATATAAATCTTCGACTTTCACACAATATAGTTTGCGGCATTTCTGCCCCAATTAACCTATTTTGGTTATTGTAACACAGTTCTTTCGGAATTTCAACAAGTTTTTTCAGATTGACAAGTGGAATTGCCTGTCACGACAAGTAAATCATCTTTACACACTATGTTTTATGCCGCTTTTGCGGTGGTTTCCGAATTCGGTTCTTCTGCCGCATTTCCCTGTAAAGGTGTTTCACTTACAGACGTGGCGTTTGTAGACTCCTCCTCGGCATTTTGAAAGGCTTTTTTGTCAATGGAAAAGTCAATGCTCCCCTTAAAGCCCGGTGTATTTTGTTCACAGCGGTCTAAGGTGGCTTTGATAAAATCGGTTTTATTCGCAACAGATGAGACCTCGCCGAGGTTTAAAACAATGCGGTTTTGATAGGTCGCCGTAATTTGCAGGCGGTCACGCACATCCAACTGCGTCAGCCCCGTAATGCCGCCGTTTTGCAGGGCGTCAAAAACGGACACAAAGTCAGACGCGGCGCTTTCGTTTTCAAATGTAACAAGCTCGCCCGGCACAGCTGAGGACACCGCACCCGCCTCCAACACCAAAACATCGTCGGACAGCGCCATAACGCCGTCCTCCAACACCTTGCCCGATGCATTCAGCAGAATATAAGCGTCACCGTCCGGCAAGGCGGCGACCGCGGTCGCTTTCGTGACCGTGATGGTCACCGTGCAGGAAAGACTGCGTTTGATTTCTGCTTTTTCCACATACGGTAGGTCTTTTTCAATCGCCGCGGCGGCATTTTTTGCGGAAGTTAAAAACATATTTTCGCCGACAGTGATGCCCGACGCCTCTATGATTTGCTCGGCGTTATAAATCTCATCGCCGGCAACTTCAATGTTCGCAATCTTGAAAAACACCGTCAAACACAACACGATTCCCACCGTCAAAATTAAAATAGTGAGCACCGAACCGATAAGGAGATTGCGGCGTCTGCGCCGTTTTTTTGCGCGCTCGGCACGCAAGCGGCGACGCTCGTCATTGGAAAGCGGCTCACGCGCCTGCCGCGGCGCGGGCTGCTGCGGGTTGCGCCGCACCTGCTTTTGCGGCGCCGTTGTGCGCTTCGTCGGTTGCGCGCTCGTGCGTTGCTGTGTCGGCCGCGCGTTCGACGGACGGCGTGTAGGTTTGTTTTTCTCTTGCATAGTCCTGTATCCTTTTCACATCCGCACCGAGCGAAGCCAAAACGGCTTCGGGTGCCTCATACCCTCTGTCAATATGTTCCACACCGCCAAGTACGGTTTCGCCGTGGGCGGCAAGCCCCGCAATCATCAGCGCAAATCCACCGCGCAAATCCGGCGCTGTCGCGTGCACGCCCGTCAAATACGGCACGCCTTCAATGACTTCGGTGCGCCCCTCCACGCTGATTTTCGCGCCGAAGCGCACCAATTCCCCGGCGTGTTTGTAACGGCTCTCAAAGATATTTTCCACAATGACCGAAGTGCCGTCTGCCACGGTCAACATCGCGGAAAGCGGCGCCTGCACATCGGTCGGAAAGCCCGGATAGGGCATGGTTCTTGTCATTTTTACACGTTGCAGGCGCGGCGGTGCGCTTAAACAAATCCAACGGTCACTGCACCGCAAATCACAACCCGCCTCTTTGAGCACGGGAAGCAGCGCCCCCAAATGCGCGGGGATAATATCCCGTACGCAAATGCGCCCTTGGGTAACAGCGCCTGCAAGCAAATAGGTGGAGGCGGCGATGCGGTCGGGAATGACTGTATGGCTTGTGCCGTGCAGGGCGGGCACGCCGTCGATGACCACGGTACTGTCCCCCGCGCCGTGGATATGCGCACCGCAACCATTCAAATAATCTGCCAAGTCACTGATTTCCGGCTCGCGTGCGGCGTTGGTCAGCACCGTTCTGCCCTTTGCCGTCGCGGCGGCGATAATGATATTCTCCGTTGCGCCGACGCTCGGAAAGGTCAAGGTAATTCGCGCGCCCGTAAGCCCGTCGGGGGCAGTGAACTGCAATTTTCCGGCATCCTCGGTGAGCTTTGCACCGAGCTGTTCCATAGCAGACAAATGCAAATCTATCGGTCGAAGACCGATTTCGCACCCGCCGGGCGTGGACAGACGCGCCTCTTTTGTGCGCCCCAAAATCGCACCTAAAAAAACAACCGAGGAGCGCATTTCGCGCATCAGTTCGTCGGGAATTTCACAGCCCGACATCCCGCTTGCATCCACCGTGACTGTGTGCCCGGTACGGCTGACACGGCAACCGAGATGTGTGAGAATTTTAATTGCCGCGTCCACATCGGACAGGCGCGGGCAGTTATGTATTTCCGAAACGCCGCCCACAAGTGCAGACGCCGCCAAAATCGGCAAAGCGCTGTTTTTAGAACCGTGCACCTCGATTTCGCCGTTTAGGCGCTTTTGCCCGTGAATGATGATTTTTTCCAAGTTCAGCACCCCTTACCATAGGAAGCGGGGAATTCCCCTCTGCGTTTTATCCTATGCAAAGGTGCCCTCGGCGGTGATTAGTCTGCGGACTGTGCCAGTGAAACAATGATGTCGCAAATCACTTTTGCAGAATCGGTTACCGCCATTTTTTTTGCGTTGTCGCCGAGGTCCCGTAGAGCATTACGGTCATTTTTGAGCGCGTCTACCATAGAAATCAACCGTTCGGCGGTCAAATCTTTTTCTTCTAAAATCTGCGCCGCACCGTTGTTTACAAGTGCCATCGCATTGTGGTATTGGTGGTTTTCGGCGACATTCGGTGACGGAATTAAAATGGAGGCTTTGCCTGTTGCCTCAATTTCGGAAAGAGACGACGCCCCCGCGCGGCCGATGACCAAATCCGCGGCGGCAAGGCAGGTGTCCATATCGTCAATGTATTCGCGGATGACAACATTTTTACACTTGTCCACATCCACGCCATGCTCGCGCAGTTTGTCAGGCACCCATTTCCCGTATTTGCCCGTGGCGTGCAGGAAAAACAGTTCTTTGTCGGTATAACGCGCGGCAATGAGTTCTGTCATCGCCTCGTTAATCGCTTTCGCGCCGAGACTGCCACCCATGGACAAAATCAGCATTGCATTATCGGGCACAGAAAGCGCGGCGCGCGCAAAATCACGGTCCGCCTCCAAAATCTCGTGCCGCACGGGCAGTCCCGTCACAATCGGCTCGACTTTGCAGGCAGGAAAATGCGCCTTTGCCGCCTCGACGGTAAGCATAATCGCGTCGGCGGTTTTTGCGAGTGCTTTATTCGTTACGCCCGGATAGGCGTTTTGCTCGTGAATGGCGGTTTTGATGCCCATTTTGGCGGCAGTGCGCAGCACCGGCCCGCTGACATAGCCACCGAAGCCCACAACCGCATCGGGCGCAAAATGCTTTAAAATCTTTTTGACTTCCCCCGTAGATTTGAACAGCAAACCCACGGTTTTGATGTTTTTGATGATATTTTTCGGCGTGGGTTTTCGTTGAAAGCCCGCGATTTCGATGGTTTTGAACGCAAAGCCCGCCGCGGGCACCAAGCGTGCCTCCATATGGTTCGCCGTGCCGATAAACAAAATCTCGGCGTCGGGATACCTGCGTTGCACCTCGCCTGCGGCGCTGAGTGCAGGGTTGATGTGCCCGCCCGTGCCGCCTGCGGCAAATACAATTTTCATCATGCTGTCCTTCCCCTTTCGGGTTAATTTTTTTCGAGCCGCGAATAGCGGGAAACCGACAATACCACGCCCATTTCAAATAACAGCATCATTAACGATGTGCCGCCGTAACTGAAAAACGGCAGGCTGATGCCGGTATTCGGCAAAGCGTCGGTCACAACCGCAATATTGAGCGCGGTTTGCAGCCCCACTTGGAACACAATCCCCATGGCGAGCAGCGCGCCGAAACGGTCTTTCGCACGCAAGCCGATTTTGACGCCGCGCGCAACCAACAAAACATACAGTAAAATAATTCCAACCGCGCGCAGGAAACCGAGTTCTTCGCAAACAATCGCAAAAATGAAGTCGTTTTGCGGCTCGGAAACATACAAATGCTTTTGCTTGGAATTGCCGAGCCCCGTGCCGAACAGCCCGCCCGAACCGATGGCATACAGGGAGTTATTCGTTTGCCAGCGGGCGCCGCGCGGCTCATAGGTTTTATCAAGCCACGCCGTTATGCGTTCACCCGCATATTTTTCGAGAATTTCCGGGTTGAAAATAAAGAACACCACGGCAACAACCGCCAAAATACCGATTAAAATAAACCAATGCTGTTTCACCTCACCCAAGAACAACATGACAACACCGATCGCCAAAATCAAAATCGTGCCCGACAGGTGATTTTCCAGATACACAAGCCCGGCGGTCAAAACAATGACCATACCGTATAAGCACAGCATCACAAAAGAGTCATACACCACAATTTTACCGTTCGAGAGCTCTTTTACGGTTTTGGAAAACTTTGAGGGGTTTTCGCGCTTGCCGATGATGCGCTTGTGGTTTTTGTCCATATGCCAAGCACAAAACAGAATAATCGCAAGTTTTGCAATCTCCGACGGTTGAAAGGTAAACAGGCCGAGATTTATCCAACGGTGAAAGCCCGGTTTGACCGGCGGTAAAAACAAAACAATCACCAACAAAAACCACGAAAACAAAATGGCGGGAATAGCAAACAGTTTGAAATAGTCATAGCGCACCTTGGAAACAAAAAACATCGCAACAACGCCCGCAACGGCAAACGCCAGTTGGCGTTTAAAGAAGTAGGCACTGTCGCCGCCCTCGTTATAATACGCGTAAGTATAGCTTGCGGAGAACAGCATCACAAGGCCGATGGTCAAAATGGTGATGACCAACAGCAAAAACGGCACATCGAGCTTGCCGACCGCCCAAAAATCCGAACGCTTTTTGGCTGTTTTTTGCGGCGGTTTTTTTGCCGCGGTTCTTTGCGGCCTTGCAGCGGCATTTGCCAAAATGCTCTCCTCCTTTCAGAAATTCCGAATTTCCGTTTATACGCGCACGCCGCCGTAGTAGAACAGCAACAGCCCCACAGCCGCCCCGAGCGCGTTGACAAGGGTGAAAATCACCACGATTTTTTTCTCTTTCCAACCACACATTTCAAAATGATGGTGAATCGGTGCCATTTTAAAAATGCGCTTACCGTGTGTCGCTTTGAAATAGCCGATTTGCAACACATCCGACAGCATTTCAATCACATAAATAATGCCGAAGAACAAAATCATCAGCGGACAGTCAACCGCATACGCGAGCGCGACAACCATACCGCCCAAAAACATAGAGCCTGTGTCGCCCATCATAATTTTCGAGGGATTCCAGTTCCAAATGAGATAGCCGAGGCAACCGCCCATTAACGCCCCTGCCAAAAGACTTACACCGAAAAGCCCCTTTAAGCACGCGGCAATTAAGAATGCCAGCGCCGCAACTGCGGTAACCGAACCGCAAAGCCCGTCGACGCCGTCGGTAAAATTCACGGCGTTGACTGTGGCATAAATCACCGCCATACCGAAAATCCAAAAGAAAAAGTGTAAATCCACATTGCCGACAAACGGAATATACATATAGGTATTGCCGGACATATACAGCGCGCCGAGATACGCGAGCATCAAAAGAATTTGCGCAATGGATTTTTGTGTAATCGTCAGCCCCAAATTACGCTTTTTCACGACTTTGATATAATCGTCCGCAAAGCCGATAAGCCCAAAGCCCAACGCCATCAAAATGCCTGCAATGAGTTTGATTTTTATACTGTCCTCGACCAAAACACCGCTTGTCAAGAGGTTTCCGCCGCGCAGATAATCCGTCAGCGCCACGGCGGCAAAGGCAACCACGGTACTGATAATGAACATAAACCCGCCCATAACGGGTGTGCCCTGTTTTGATTTATGCCACGCGGGGCCGATTTCCAATATAGTTTGCCCGAAATGCAGTTTTCTAAGCCACGGAATCAGCACAAAACCGAGTAAAAATGCAATTAAAAAACTGATTACGATTGCCAAAACGATTGCCAATACGGTATTCATTGTTTCTTCCACTCCCCATAGAGTTTTTCAATCACTTCTTCAAGCGCCATACCGCGGCTGGCTTTAAACAAAACCGCGTCGCCCGCCCGAAGTTCCGCAAGCAAGGCATCAAACAGCGCCGACTTTTCCGTAAAGTGTAACGCCTTTACATTATATTTTGCCGTATCTGCAATATATGCGGCATTTTGCCCGTAACAATAGAGCAAATCCACCTGTTTTTCCGCGGCGTATGCGCCGACGGAACGGTGAGCGGTTTCGGAAAAACTGCCGAGTTCCAACATATCGCCTAAAACGGCAATTTTTCGTTTTGCATTCGTGGCGCACAGTACATTGAGCGCCGCTTTTTGCGAGTCGGGGCTTGCGTTGTAGCAGTCTTCAATGACGGTAATACCGCCGACTTGCCGGATTCGCTGACGCATACCCGCAGGGGCGAAGTTTTGAAGCCCTGCGGCAATTTTTTCGGGTGCGATTTCGCACACAAGCCCTGCCGTAAAGGCGGCAAGCGCGTCATAGACATTGTGTTTGCCGACGGTCGGCACGCGCACCGCCTGCGTTTTCCCGTCAAAGCAGACGGTAAAGGCCGTTTCGCCGTTTTCTTCGCAGATGTTTTCTGCACGCACATCGGCATTTGGATTGTCAATCCCGAAATAGATCAATTTGAAATCGGGATTGGTATACCCCCAAAGTTTATCGTCATCGCCGTTTAAAATCAGCGGCGCACCGGCTTGCATACCTTGTAAAATCTCGGTTTTCGCCTGCAAAATGCCGTCGCGGGAGCCCAAAAATTCGATGTGGGAAACCCCGATATTCGTGATGATTGCCGCGTCGGGCTGACAGGCGACAGTCATGCGTGCGATTTCGCCGAAATGATTCATGCCCATTTCAATCACGGCCGCCTCGGTTGTATCGTCAACTCTGAACAGCGTTTTCGGCATACCGATTTCATTATTCAGGTTGCCCTCGGTCTTTACGGTGGCAAACTGCGAAGCAAGCACCGCATAGGTCATTTCTTTCGTGGTGGTTTTGCCGACGCTGCCCGTCAAGCCAACCACCTTTACGCCCTTGTGATGATTGCGGTGCAATTTTGCAATATCCAAAAGCGCCTGTCGCGTATTTTTGACTTTGATATACGGCACTCGGTGCGGCAAATCCCGTTCGCTGACGATTGCCGCGGCACCGTTCGTGACAGCGGCTTCGCAAAAGTCGTGCCCGTCAAAGCGGTCGCCTTTGATCGCCACATACAAAGCATTTTGCGGCACTTGGCGGCTGTCTATGGTGACGGCGCAAACTTCGCAGTCCTGCCCGCAAAGCGTACCGCCTGTACCCTGTTCTATTTCCCGAAGCGTCAAGCGCATAAGTTTACCCTTTCAAGATTTGCGCGACAACCTCGCGCTCGTCATAATGAATTTTGCCCGTATTTAAGATTTGGTAGGTTTCATGGCCTTTGCCCGCAAGTAAAACCACATCGCCCGCCTTGGCGATAGACAATGCATAGCGTATTGCCTCGGTACGGTCCGTGATGGCTTTTATTTTCGCCTTGCAGGTATCCATACCTGCCAAAATATCTTGCACAATCGCATCGGGATTTTCACTGCGCGGATTGTCAGAGGTCACCACGGCAACATCCGCCAAATCCCCGACGATTTTGCCCATTTTCGGGCGTTTGGTGCGGTCACGGTCTCCGCCGCAGCCGAACACGGTGATAATGCGCTTTTCGCTGACCTCGCGCAGAGAAGAAATGACATTTTCGAGTCCGTCGGGGGAATGCGCATAGTCGATAAGCACCGTGTATTCGGTATCGGTCGGTACAACCTCCACGCGCCCCGGCACGCCGTGCGACTGCGCCAAAAGCGTACACACCTGTTCAAACGGCAGACCCGCTTCTATGGCGCAAATCGCCGCGCCCATAGAGTTATACACCGTGAAATGCCCCGGAATTTTCAACTGCACACGGCCGATGTCTCCCCTGCCCAACAGCTCATACTGCACGCCGTTTGCCGTGCAAATCACATTTTTGGCAGTATAATCGGCATCTTGCTTGACAGCAAAGGTCACGGTTTTTATGGGCAACCCTTCGGTCATTCGAGAGGCACTCGCGTCATCCATATTCAAAACGGCAATATCCGCTTTTTGGAACAACCGTTTTTTCGCCTGCAAATAGTGTTCAAAATCGCCGTGATAGTCCAAATGATCCTGCGTTAAATTGGTGAACAGCGCAATTTTAAAGTGACAGCCGTCCACGCGGTGCTGTGCAAGCGCTTGGGAGGAAACCTCCATCACGCAATGCGTACAGCCGCTGTCCACCATTTCGCGGAACAGTTTTTGCAAATCCTTGCAGTCGGGCGTCGTCAGCGATGCGGGGTAGGATTTTTCGCCCACGCGGTTTTCCACTGTGCCGACAAGTCCCGCTGAAATGCCCGCTTTCGTGAGCACCCCGTGTAAAAGCATTGTGGTGGTGGTTTTGCCGTTGGTACCCGTCACGCCAATCAGCGTCAAGCGCTCGGCAGGATACTTGTAAAATGCCGCGCACAAAAGCGCATAGGCACTGCGGGTATTTTCAACCAAAACCTGATTTTTCGCGCCCGTATCGCGCTCGGCGACAATCAGCACAGCGCCGTTCTTTTCCGCATCACAGGCGACGGTATGCCCGTCAAAGCGCGCACCGCGAATACAAACGAACACACAGCCCGTTGTCACCGCGTTGGATTTATCGGTGATGTCGGTAATCTCTGCATCAGTATAAGCACCGCGTGTTGGTACTTTTTGTAACAACTCTGAAATCTTCAATTTTCTTCCTCCTGACAGTGCTTCACTTCTCACACCCCAAGGACGGTTAGCCGTCCTCCACATTCACATTGGATTTGAAATACACCGTAATTACGCTGCCCTTTTCCGCTTCGCTGCCCTCTTGCAGGCTCTGCTTGTAAGAAAGCACCTCGCCGGAGTTGGCATTGCCGGAAATGCGGATATTGAAGCCCGCATTCACCGCCGTTCGGTTCGCATCGGAAACGGACATATTGCAAAGGTTCGGGACAACCGCCGTCTCCTTCGGCGCGCCCTCCTCGGTGTAGACTACAATCACGCCACCCGTACGCATCTGCTGCCCTGCGGCAGGTGTTTGGGCAATGACCTTTTCGCCGTTGCCGACGACGCGCAAGGTAAATTTGGTGGCAGTATTCTTCGCTTCGTTCACCGTCAGATTGATGAGCGACGGTGCGACAGAAGAAATGTTGCCGATTTCCTTGTCCTCATATTGCGGCTCGACATTGAGATAGGTCAAAATCTTTTCGAGCAGTTCACCCGCAATAGGGGCGGCGACTGCACCGCCGCCGTGCGCGCCGACCGGCTCGTCAATGGCAATCAAAATGGAAATCTGCGGATTGTCGGCGGGTGCAAACCCGGCGAAAGAGGCAATGTACGCGCCCTCGATGCCGATTTTTTCACTCGTACCCGTTTTGCCCGCGACATGGTACCCCGCCACATAGGCATTTTTACCGGTTCCGATAGAAACCACGCTTTCCATCATACCTGCAACGGTGGAGGCGGTTTTTTCGGAAACAACCTGCCGTTTTACGGTCGGTTCGGTTTTCTCGACCACATTTCCGTCACTGTCAAGCATGGCGTCCACCACATAGGGCTGCATCAATTTGCCGCCGTTGGCGATGGTATTGACCGCGGTAATCATTTGAATGGGGCTGACTTGGAAGGTCTGCCCGAAAGAACTCGAGGACAGTTCCGAAATACCCCTACTTTCCAATGCGTGGTAAGTTTTGCCCGCGACCGGATTCGCCTCGGCGGGCAGATCCACACCTGTTTTTTCGGTAAAGCCGAATGCTTCAAAATATTTATAGAAATTTTCTTTACCGAGTTTTTGCCCGATGGTGATAAAAAACGGGTTGCAGGAGTTCATTAAGCCCTCGGTCAGCGTTTCGTGCCCGTGGCCGCCCGGTTTCCAGCATTTTTGATAGTGATTGGCAACCTGGATACCGCCCGTGCAGGTATAGGTGGTATTCAAATCCACCACGCCCTCTTCCAGCGCCGCGGCGGCAACCACGGTTTTGAAAACAGAGCCCGGTTCGTAGGTATCGCTGATGGTGCGGTTACGCCATTGCGCATACAGCGCATTGCCGGTTTCCTGTGACTTTTCGGTGGCGTCTTCAATCGCGGCAATTCGCTCCGCCACCGTTTGATTGGAAATGGTGCGCGGGTTGTTCAAGTCGAAATCCGGCTTGCTCGTCATACCGAGAATGGCGCCCGTATCCACATCCATCACAATGCCGTAGGCGTATTTGGCGCCCGTATCCACCATAGCCTGACTCAAACTCTGTTCCAAATAATATTGGACAACCTCGTCAATCGTCAGCACAAGGCTTGCGCCGGGCTTCGCATCATAGGTGGTTTCGTAGGCGCTCGACATCGAGCCCTGCCGCGCGTTTTTGGCGGTAATGACGCGACCGGAAACGCCGGTCAAAGTATCGTTATACTGCATTTCCACGCCGCCCACACCGTTGTCGTCGCCGTCCGTAAAGCCGATGATGGTGGACGCAAACGAGGAATACGGATAATAGCGTTTGGTGTCGGGGTCAATGCCAACCACCGTGGAAAGTTTTTTGTCTTTATGCGCGGTCAAATAGGCTTTGAGTTCGTCCTTTTTGTCGGTCTCGACTTCGCCCGCGATTTTTTGATAGCCGGTTTCGGTTTTGGAAAGTTTGTTACGCACGCTTTCCTCATCGGCGCCCAAAATATCGCAAAGCCCCGAAACGACAAGTTCCAACTGCGCGTCGTCCGTCACCTTGGACGGATTGACATACACAAGCCACGCCGACGCACTTTTGGCAAGCACTTTCATATTCGAGTCATAAATCGTACCGCGCTGTGCGGAAATTTCCGTGTCGGAAAGTTGGTTGCGCTCCGCCTTTAAGCGGTATTCCTCGCCGTGCACAATCGACGCCGAAAACAGCGCACCGACGCCGTATAAAAACGCAACGGAAAGCAACGAGAGCGCCAAAACGGCACGCTTCGCCATTTGCTTTGAGGGGCGTTTTTGCACGGGAATCACCAATCCTTTCGACAAAAATTTCAAGAAAAACGCGTCTGTAAACACATCAACGAGAGTTAAGGTGTACGCCTTAACCCTCGTTCTATACCTATTTTATTCGCCTTTAAGATATTCCGACAGTTTTTGAAGCGGACCTTCTGTCGACAGGCTTTTTACGGATTTGTTACCGGACACCGTCACCGTATCCGCGCCGGACAAGTCAATATATTCGATTTGATACCCCTCGACCTTGGTCATTCCCAATTCATCTTTTGCGTAGTTTTCGACCTTTTCGAGGGAAATCATGGAATCGAGTTGCATATTCAGGCGAACATTTTCGCCCTGTTCCACTTTCAACTGTGCGTTCGCGGCGTCAATCTCGCGTTGCAGTTCATCGGCGCGCAATCGGCTGTATAACAGCGCGGCAAACATGGAAAGCAGGCAAAGCGCAATCACCAAAATCTTGGCGGTTTGCAGTGCGCCGACACGCATTTCCCGTTTGGCTTCGGCAACCGTTTTTTTCTTGCGCCGCACCAATTCCATTTGCGGCTTCGTTTGTTCCTCAAACGGCAGCAACGGGTCGATTTTGTGTGCGGCGTTTTGATTATATGCCGAGGCTCTCGGCTCAAAGCGCGCAAAATCCGCGTCGCTGTACTTTTGGTAATTCGCCATAATCCTTTCCTTCCTTTATTTTCACACCGAATTTGTGTCAATCTTTTAATTTTTGCACACTGCGCAATCTTGCGGAATGTGCGCGGTAGTTTTCTGAAAGTTCCTGTTCACTCGGGGCAAGCCCTTTTAATAAGATTTTGCCGCGCGGCTGTTTGCCGCAAACGCAAACGGGGAAATCCTTGGGACAGGTGCACCCTTGCGCAAATTCCCGAAACCGTTGTTTTACCATTCTGTCTTCTAACGAATGGAAGGTAATCACCGACAAAACGCCGCCGACCTTTAAGGCGGCAAACATATCGTTGAGCGCCGTGTCGAGCTGCGCAAGCTCGCCGTTGACTTCAATGCGAATCGCCTGAAACGTGCGCCGCGCCGGATGTGCGTCGCGCATGGCCTTTTGCGGCATGGATTGTTTGATAACCGCAATCAAGTCAAAGGTGGTGGAAATCGGTTTTTCCGCACGGGATTTTACGATATTGCGGGCGATGCTTTTGGCAAACTTTTCTTCCCCATAGGTGAACAAAATCCGCGCAAGGTCCGCTTCGCTGTATGTATTGACCACATCATACGCCGACAGCCCCGTTTTGCTCATTCGCATATCCAAGGGGGCGTCTTTGTGAAACGAGAACCCGCGCTCTGCGGTATCGAGTTGATGAGAACTGACCCCGAGATCGGCAAGGATACCGTCTGCGCGCGTTTCGCCCAAAACAGCGCCGATATGGTTAAAGGTATCGTGCACAATACGCGCCTGCGGATACTTCCCCAAACGCATTTGTAAAATTTCGATCGCCTCCGGATCGCGGTCAATGGCAATAAGCGTACCTTTTTCGGAAAGGCGTTCCAAAATCGCTTTGGAATGTCCGCCGCCGCCCGCCGTGCAGTCCACATAAACCCCATCCGGCTGAATTTGTAAAGAATCAATCGTTTCTTGAAACAAAACGGGAATATGCGTAAACTCCATTTGCCGCACGCCCTGTTAAAAATGGATTTCGGGATAACTTTCCGAAAGTGCTTCGGCACGCGCCATGGCTTCGGCGCGTTTTTGCGCGTCCCAAATTTCAATACGCTTGCCGACGCCCGCCACGGTGATTTCTTTTTTGAGCCCCGCGCGCTTGCAGAAATCCGCTTTAATCGTAATTCTGCCCTGCTTGTCCGGCTCAACGGCGACAGCATCATCGAAAATATAGCGCTGCATATTCAAATTGCCGCTTTCGATAACCTCGGCGCAGATGTCTTCCCAATCTTTTACATTATAAGCGTAAAGGCAGTTGTCATTCTTCGGCGCATACAGCACAAAAGAATCACCCAAGCCCTCGCGAAACTTCGCGGGGATGAACAATCGATTTTTTGAATCCAATGTATGCGGATAATTGCCCCAAAAAGACACTTGCCTCACGCTCCTTTCTTTCACACAAACAGGAAACGCGGTGAATAATCCACCTTTTTTCACCTTTTTTATGAAATCGCGCTCCTATTTGCTCTTATTATAATGTATCCCGCCCCCAAATGCAAGATTTTTTTTGCGTAAAACGGAGAAATTTTTTTGCTTTATTCGAGCATTTTGCACAAAAATATCCATGTTTTTCCAAAAGTGGGGCGCGGAGGGAGATTTTTTCGCTGTTTTTTGCAAATTCGATGGTTTTTACGAAAAAACCGGTAAAAAAACACCGCGCAAAGGCGGTGTTTTTTCAGGTGCGTACACAGGGAAGGCTTGCGAATTGTCCACTCGGCATTTGCGCCGTTCGGCGGCAAAGCTCGGTTCTACGGTACTTTGTTTTTTGAGATTCTTCACTGCGTTCAGAATGAGAATCGGGCGGGCGCGGAGACTCGCCTCTACGCACACCTTTTGTTTTCTTTCGCAGGGAAACATCTACCGGTGTAAATTGAAGTTTACACGCAAAAGCAGTATTTTCATCTGCAATCGTCAACAAGAATTATTCAGGCGCAGATTTAACAACGCGGCATCAAACGCATCTACCGCGCCATCATCGTTTAAATCGGCGGCGGCAATCTGTTCATCAGTCAACAGCACAGCTCCAACAGATGCATCCACCAGCAATGAATAGTCCGTAGCGCTCAGCGCATCATCACCGTTCACATCGCCCGGCAAAGCACATATTCCCGATAAAATCATATTCATCAACGAGACATCAAACATATCTAAAACGCCATCGCCGTTCAAGTCGGCGGCTAGCAACGCCTCTTTGCTCGGCGTCTCGACTCCTAATGCATAACCTTTCATGATTTCATAATCGGTTTCATCTGCTTTTCCGCTGCGGTTTACATCTCCATTCGTAACAGGTGTAGAAAGCGTCGAGAAAATATATCCGTTCTCGGTCGCCAATGTTTCTGCAAATGAACCACTGTATCCGATAATTTCTTTCAAAGCAGGACAGTTTGAGTTCCAAGCTTTTTTCAAAAAAACACCTGCTGTCGGTGCGCTTGATAAGCTTTTCGGTAACACTATAGTTTCCAATGTACTGCACCCTGCAAAGGCACCTTTCGGAAGGTCCGTCATTCCTTCTCCAACAACGATTTTTCGCAGGCAGGTTGCGCCGTAAAAAGCAGAGTTTGCCCATGATGTTATGCTTTGGCTATTTGTAAGTGTAGACTGCACCGTCGCCGGCAAATAGAGTTCTTCAACAGCCGTCCCCTCAAAGGTTCGTGTGCCGATCGTTTGTAAGCCGTAATTTAAGTAAACATTTTTAAGTGCGGTGCAGAATTCAAAGCCATATGGCATAATTTCGCGCATATGATACGGTAAATAAATGCTTTTCACATTTTCACAATGTGAAAACGCTCTTCGCACAATCACAGCAGTACCATCTTGGATATGACATTCCCCTTGCAAATCTGCCTTGGCGGCAATTAAATACGATCCTATGTAAAGGATACCATTTTTCCAGTTATCTTCATTGTTATAAAGCCCCATACCTTCAAATGCCGAACTGTATACTTCTGTTAAATTCTCAGGCAAAACGATTTCATTTAGATGCGTTGCCCCAGAAAATGCAAACTCACCGATAACGGTTACACTGGAGGGTACACAGTAAGCCACCGCTTGTTTTCCCGCCGGGTACACATACAGATTGGTTTTCGTGGCATTGAATAAAATCCCATCTTCACTGATGAAAGCGGTATTTTCCGCCTCAACTGCAATCTCCTGCAACCTTACTGCCCTGTAAAATGCATCCGCAGAAATAGAGGTAACACTTGCCGGAATAGTATAGGTTATGGCTGCTTTTCCGGCGGGATACACATACAGCGCCGTTTTCTCCGTATTAAATAAAACACCATTTTCGCTGCAATAAGCAGAATTTCCAGGTTCCACACAGATTTCTGACAAAGCGAAACTGTTTCGAAATGCACCGGGAGCTACATTGGTAACCGTGTTCGGAACTGTCAGTTTTTGCAAAGTGATATTGTCTGAAAATGCACCGGTATCTATCTTTGTCACCGTTTTCCCTTCAATAACAGACGGCAATGACAACGCTGTACTGTCGCCGGTATAGCCCGTGATAGTCACAGTCTCCTCAGAAAATGAATAGGCAAGTCCAAGCGGAGCATTGCAAACCGTACAGACATCATCCGTATAACTATGGCCGGTAGCGGGTATTACCGTACCGATTTGTAAAAGCGTATCGCAATCATAGCAATGTGTATCCCCCGTGTATCCTTCCTGTGTACAAGTTGGTGCTTTCATATTTTTCAGTATCGTTTTGTCATGCGCCGTACAATCTGTATAATATGCTTTGATTTCTGAAATTTTATAGCCGTATGCTACATTACTGTCATCAGAGATCAAACGGATGTTAACTGTATCGCCTTGTATCACAAGCCGTTGCCCAGCAAGTTCCGTCCCCGTATATCGGCCGATTTCGATAGCAATTTGCAATGCATCCACAACATAAACCCTAATGTAATCTATGTTTTTTTCAACTTGTGTATCCGTTGAAAATGTTATGGCGATTCGCTTTGCGCCGGGACGCGTAATAGTACAAATATCATCCGTATTGTTGGCATAAGGATGTGCACTTTCCGCTTCCGCCGTATTGCATTGCACACAAATACCATCCGTATAGTTGTGTCCCGATGCCGCAACGGTATTCCTCTCCTCTGTTATCAAGCATCGAGCGCAGGTATACATATCATATCCCCTTGCCGTACACGTTGGAGTTGTAGAACTCGTAAAGACATAATCGTGTCCGAGGGGAGATGTAATATTCTGCTTTTCCGTGTAACCGCATCGGCTGCACCGATAAGTATCATATCCTTGTGCCGTACAGGTTGGCGAAGTTTTTGCACTGTATTGCAGATTGTGTCCCAAGGGCTCCGAAGCAATCTCTTTTTCGGTATGGTCACAGCGAGAACAACTATACAAATTATACCCATCCGAAGTACAGGTCGATGCAACCGATTTTACGAAACTCAAGTTGTGTCCTAACGCGTTTGTTTGATCCGTTTGATATGTTTTTTCACAATATATGCAACTATTTTTCGTATACCCATTCGCATAACATGTTGGTGCAATCACTTCTTCCGCATAACTATGGGTGTCTTTTTCCGCATACATTTCTACCTGATATAAAAATTCTGCCCATCGTTGAATATCTTCCCTATGATTTATCCAAGAATCCTTCCCCGTAATCCATCCTACGCTGTCAATCAACTCAGCCCCCGAAGAGTTTAAACTGCAAATGGTAAAGTTGGCATCATCCAAAACCACAAAAGGCTCATCCGTTGCCGATGCATATGCGGGTCGATTGTTTAAATAAGATGCAAAATACCAATACCGCTGTTGGTTTTCCTTTCCAATTACAAAGCGGCATCCCTGTACAGCCGCTACCGCATAGTCGATATATTGACCTACACTTGCAGCCTTATTCAGCGCTCCGTCAGCTCCATCAATCATGGCTTCTGTCCAATCCAATTGCACCGCGGAAATAGAAAGGTTGGTATTATCCACTACCGCATTAAACAGCAAGTCTAAAAGAGCAGTTTCTAAATAGTCCATGCCCTCTTTCATATACTCTTTAACAATTTCCAACGGCAAATCATCCATTCCTGCCAGTTCATCGGAAAAATAGGCATATAAATAATCATATGAAGATTGCAAATTGTATTCAGCATTCGTAATTTGTTCATTCAAACGCGCACGTGCAAATATTGAAAAAGCTATTGCAGCCTCTCTATACTGTTCCGGCGTTCCTCGAAAGCTTCCGGTTAACAATTTATAATACGTCGTGTTACTGACATCTTTTTCTATTAGAGTATCATTATATAAAAAGCACATAAAATTCAATGCATCTGTTCTTGTTAAAATCGGTATTCCGGAAAAATAAGCACTATGGTCTGTAATATAATCCCATTCGCAAATATATGACCATTTTTCACTGTCACAATGCCCGTCGTTCCAAGTTCCACTTGGACGAATTAATGCATAATCTTCTTCGCTGGCATTATTGGGCTCACCATAACCCCAATTTGTATATTGCAACGGTTCTCCGGTGATCCATTTCCAGACCCCCTCAACTTCACAATCACTTAATCCAATCATAACATTGCTATCATAACCTGCAAGTAGAGTATGATATATGTATGATTGCTCATCCGCTGAGGTAATTGTGACTAAATGGCCGCCTAAGCTTTCACATATTTTTTTGGCCGTGTACCAATCTGTATCATTTGTAATCAACCGATAGGTATGATTGTTGAATACATGTGTCGTCCCGTTGCCAAGATTTTCAGCATAAAATTTTGATATATCCAAGGCGCTGACAATCGTAAATATCATTACCACAGACAGGATGAAAGACAGCGTTTTAAGCAAAATGTATTTTCTTTTCGTTTTTGTATGTATTATTATTTTTTGCACATAAATTTCTCCCTTCGCACATCATGCACGCGCATACTCTTAAAGTTACAAGATTCCTGCCCGATACGTACAAAAACAAACCTTTCACAAGTATCCCCCCTCGTCAGAGGGGGGATACAAGGATTGCGCCTGCGCCGCCAAATTAAAATTTACAGCACTCTTGCGCCGGAGGCGACCTGCAAAATCCAGCGCGCGTCGACGGCGTTGATTTTGCCGTCGGCGTTGACATCTGCCGCGGCGGTTTGGGTGGCGTCAAATGTACGCGCGCCCGACGCCGCCTGTAATACCCAACGCGCGTCGACCGCCGTTATCTTTCCGTCACCATTTACATCGCCAGGAATTCCCTTTATAATTTGCAACGACCATGTACCGCCTGTCAGCGCAACGGGCGTATCATTCACATCCGGTGCAGTTGCTTCGATTACAGAAACCGTCAAATCGGTATTGCAATTTTCTGTCGCTAAAACCTCGAAAGTGAGCACAATCACTATTCCGTTTCCTGTAATTTTGCTGTTGTTAATGCATGCAACCGTAATCTGAGAATTCCCTTGCGTACCAACTGAGACCATCTCAAAGGATTCTTCACTATAAGAAATATATTTCAGCTTGGTTGAATCGAACTGCACAGTAAAGGTTAATGTACCTAATGTTGCATTATCCACATAAATCGGGATATTCACCTGTTGTCCGACGCATGCCGTGGACGGTTGTGCGTACAGCGTGCCGGCATCGACAGGGACAGATACGGTTACTGTAAACGTGGTTGATTTTCCACCGTAGCTTACAGTAACTGTTTTTGTCCCGGCACTTGCGGAAGTAAATCCGCTTGTGGTAAATCCGCTCGAAATGATTTCGGTGGAGCCGTCACTGTAGGTCAGTTTCAACTGCAACCCGCTTGTATTCAAGCTGTCGCCAATATAATACTGTGTTTTGGTCGGGAGTCTGTACACGGAAATCGAAGAAAGCGTTACAGGTGCAGGTACAACGGTTATTGTGCAGGTTTTGCTGTAAGCAATTCCGTTGTAGCGTACCGCCGGAAACCGTCGCTACGCTCGTGTTTGAAGAAGTCCAAGTAACCGTCTGCCCACCCGGTGTGGTTGTTGCAGTCAATGTTGCTGTGTCGCCAACTGTCATGGACTTACCTGTGGACGAAAGTGAAACAGTCGGCGTATTTACGGTAACTGTAAACGTAGTTGATTTTCCGCCGTAGCTTACGATAACTGTTTTTGCCCCGGCGCTGGCGGAAGTAAATCCACTTGTGGTAAATCCGCTCGAAATGATTTCGGTGGAACCGTCACTATAAGTCAGTTTCAACTGCAACCCACTTGTATTCACGCTGTCGCCGATATAATACTGTGTTTTGGTCGGTGCGGTGTAGATGCTTATAGCGGTCAACACTTTTTTCAACGGTAAATTCCAAGTTCCTCCAATTACATTCAAGTCTGTACTATCAACATCATCAGCACAAGCGTCGGTAACATTCAGAGAAACTGCTGTACTGCATTTCTCATTTGCGATTACATTAAAGGTAAGTAGCATCACTTGCCCGGGAGGAACGCTTCTTGAAGTGGAACCGCTGTAAATAATTTGCCCGGGAACATCGCCGTTGACAGCATAATACGGAAAAGCATTTTGCGTACAAGAAACATATTCTAATTTTGTTTGGTCATATTGCAGAGTAAAATCTAACCCACCGAGCGCAACATCCTCCAACACTATCGGAATTTGCACTTGCTGACCGATAATACCGCTTGTGGGCAGGTCTAAACGCAATGCTCCGTCGGGAGTAATAGGAACAAAAGAGTAACCGTTTTCTCTTGCGTATGCTTCTGCATAGGAGTTCGTGTAACCGTATATCGTTGTGAGTCTGGAACTGAAAAACGCGCAATCGCTGATATTTATCACGCTGTACGGAATTGTGATGCTTGTGAGAGAAGTGCAATTTTCAAATGCATAAGGCACGATATCTGTCACACCGTTTGGGATGGCATAATTTACATCCGTCTTTCCGTTTGGATATAGGACGAGTTGCTTTAAGTCTTTACTAAACAAAACACCATCTACCGAGGTGTAAGTCGTATTGTCGGAGACAACCGTAATATCTGTAAGGGAAGTACATCCGCTAAATGCATCCTCTTCAATAATCGTTACACTTTTGGGTATTGATACGGCTTTCAATTTTGCACAGTCCCCAAATGTATATGACCTAATTGTAGTGAGATGTTGCGATTCGAGAAGTTCAGAGAAATCTACATTACAGAGCGCTTGGCAACTGCAAAAAGCACTTGCGCCTAAATATTCCAAATCTGATGGTAATTTGATTTCTTGCAAAGATGCGCAAGAATCAAAGGCGCACCTATCAATGTATTTTAAAGTTGACGGTAAAACAACCTCTTGCAAATTCGAGCAAAAGAAAAATGCAAATTCATTGACGGCAAGCAGACCGTTCGGTAAAACAACACTTGTTACAGAATCACAATTGCTAAAAGCAAAAGAAGCGATGCCGACTGTTCCGTCTTTTACAGTAAACTGACCGCTTGAATCTGAATTAACTTTAATTAAGTACTGTCCGATATATAAAGCATCGTTTTCCCAATTGGTGTCATCACAGGCATATGCTGTCGTTTCGAATCCATCACCAACAAATCTTAAATTGCCGGGCAGATATATATCCTTTAACGAAGAACAGCCGAAGAAAGCGGATGAACCAATGGTTTCCAAACTGCTTGGAAACGGAAAAAACTGTAAGTTTTCACAGCAGATAAAAGCGGCGGGAGCGATATATCGTAAGGCACCAATCGAAGAAATATTTGTTAAATTCATGGCGTGACTGAATGCGTATGCGCCAATTGCTTTAACATTAGATGGTATTGAATAACTTGTGGTTGCTTTGGCAGAAGGATACGCCAAAAGAGATAATACTGAAAACGGTTCATTATAAAGGTTATCATTTATCGCATAGGTTCGGTCGAACAAAACACCGTTTTCCGAATAGAATTTTTCGTTATCGCTTTGTACGTTGATAGCATTTAGTTTTTTCGCTTGCATAAAAGCTCCATCTTCGATGATGGTTACAGAGCTTGGTATGGTTACGGAAGTTAAATATAAGCTTTCTGTAAATGCTTGAAAGGTAATCATTTCTGTTCCGCTGGGAACCGTGTAAGAGGAATCTTTCTTTGCAGTAGGATATGTATGCAATGCAACGGCCGGAATACGGTTTTCGTATGCATCAATATATATACGTCCCCGTTCAAACAATACGCCATCAATCGAATAGTATTTTTCGTTATTGCTATTTACATAGATGCATTCTAAATTTGTACACTCTGCAAAACAATTACTGATGCTTTTTACGCTGTCCGGAAATGTGATGGACTTAACGGAGGTATTATTGTTAAAACCCGGAAAGGTTATTTCGGTTACCGTGTATCCGTTCAAAGAGTTCGGAATAATCACATCAGACGAAGAACCGATATATTTTGTAATCGCAACTGTATCATCAGATAAAATTTCATATTCAAAGTCTTCATTTGTTGCCGCAACCGCAGGCAATGCCGTCAGCGGCAGGGCAGTCAGCACCATTGCTACCGCCAGCAAAACGGACAACAGCCGTTTTCGTGTTGTTTGGATTTTCTTTTTCATGTTTCTTACTCCTAACTGGTATAAATTGTAAAATAGCAGGTTGTTTTTTCGTTATATAGCATTCCTCACTTCCTGTTTACGCCGAATTGGAAGCACTGCGACAGTTCGCCGCACATAGGCTCTGTTTTGCATACAAGCGTCTTTTGATATGCCTGTACCCCCCGCAGGTCCATCTTGTTCGGAAAAGACAAGACAAACCGTCAACAGACAGTGTGCATACCGTGCTTTACACATTGGGAGCTTGCGCGCCGCACAGCAACACACCTT
This sequence comes from Ruminococcus sp., assembly GCA_004555265.1. Lineage (GTDB taxonomy): Bacteria > Bacillota > Clostridia > Oscillospirales > Acutalibacteraceae > Fimenecus. The sequence continues at coordinate 65,141 of SFIQ01000005.1, read as the reverse complement.
GTATGCAAAATACAGCCTATGCAACCGAAAGCTTTCCAAAGCGGTTCTTCCGCTTTTTTGTTGTCATTCTGCGCCGATAGGCGAAGAATCTCGTTTCGCACTTTTTATACTCGATTCGGTTTGAGATCCTTCGCTTCGCTCAGGATGACAACTTGGGGGTTGTAGGGATAAATTTATGCGGTAGGGCGGGGGCTTGCTCCCGCCGTTAATTTACATCGAACCTCGCGGCGGGGGCTTGCCCCCGCCCTACCTTGTAAATTGTATTTTGTGCGTGTAGGGAACGGTCTTGACCGTTCCGATTGAAAAATAAAAATGCAATTTGAGCGTAGGGGGCGACGACTCGGCGCCCCGTTGTAGGGGTCGGTGAGATTCCCCTGTTAGGGGAAATGTCGCGCAGCGACAAAGGGGTAATGGCGCAGCCGTAACTCGACGACCCGTTGTAGGGGTGGGTTTCCACGCCCGCCCGTGCATTTGATGTGACTTTGCGGAACGACACTTAGGTCGTTCCCTACAATTCGTAGGGGCGAACTGTGTTCGCCCGCCGTTTCCGCCCCCGACGGGCAACAAATGTGACCGCCGCCGGTGGCGGAAAAAGGGAACATTTGTGGGCGAAGCGGTCGATTTTGTTCGGCGGCGGTCTCCCTCTGTCGCTTCGCGACATCTCCCTCACACTGTGAGGGAGTCGACCCTCTAAGAGGGAGGAATATAAGGATTGCGGCTACGCCGCTAAATAAAAATTTAATTTCTTTTTACAGTGTTCTTGCGCCGCTCGCAACCTGCAAAATCCAGCGGGCGTCCACGGCGTTCACTTTGCCGTCGACGTTGACATCTGCCGCGGCGGTTTGGGTGGCGTCAAATACGCGTGCGCCGCTTGCCGCCTGTAATACCCAACGCGCGTCCACGGCGTTGATTTTGTCGTCACCGTTTATGTCGCCGCCTTTATCACCCGAGGAAAGCGCTACAAATGTATATCCGTTTTCATCCGCATAGGTTTCGGCGTAGGAACCTGTGTAGCCACAGATAGTGGTCAAGCCGGAATCAAAAAAGGCATAATTGTCGATACTCGTCACGCTGTCGGGAATGGTGATTCTTGTAAGCGCGGTGCAACCGGAAAATGTAGAAATACCGATACTTGTCACGCCGTCCGAGAGGGTTACGCTTGTAAGCGAGGTGCAGTCTTCAAATGCCCAAATCCTGATACTCGTCACGCTGTTCGGGATGGTATAAGAAGTGTCCAGTTTACCGGCAGGGTATTGGATTAACTCTGTTTTCGCTTTATTAAAAAGCACACCGTTTTCTGAGATATAATTTGGATTGCCTGCCGCGACATCGATGCTTGTAAGCGAGGCGCAACCGGAAAATGCACCATCGCCGATACTCGTCACGCTGTCAGGTATCGTGATGCTTGTAAGCGAGATGCAGTCGGACAATGCCAATTTGCCGATACTCGTCACGCTGTTCGGAATGGTGATGCTTGTAAGCGAGGTGCAGTCTTCAAATGCTCTACTGCCGATACTCGTCACGCTGTTTGGAATGGTGATGCTTGTAAGCGCGGTGCAGTCGGAAAATGCTCCACTGCCGATACTCGTCACGTTGTTCGGAATGGTGATGCTTGTAAGCGAGGTGCAGTAGTTGAATGTATCCTCATCGATACTCGTCACGCTGTTCGGAATGGTGATGCTTGTAAGCGAGGTGCAGTCTTCAAATGCTCCACTGCCGATACTCGTCACGCTGTTCGGAATGGTGATGCTTGTAAGCGCGGCGCAATTATAAAATGCATCCTCACCGATACTCGTCACGCTGTTCGGGATGGTGATGCTTGTAAGCGAGGAGCGGTAGGCAAATGCACTATCAGCTATTGTTTTTGTGCCCACTTTTATAGCATAGGCACCACTAAGTTCCTCTTTCGCTTTAATTAAGTGATTGTTGATATACAAAACATCATTTTCCCAATTATCTGCATTGTTATAATAAGCAGTGTAATGAAAAGCATACAGACCGATACTCGTCACGCTGTCGGGAATGGTGATGCTTGTAAGCGAGGTGCAGTCTTCAAATGCTCCACTGCCGATACGCGTTACGCTGTTCGGAACGGTATAAGAAGTGTCCGGTTTACCGGCAGGGTATTGGATTAACTCTGTTTTCGCTTTATTAAAAAGCACACCGTCTTCTGAGATATAATTTGGATTGCCGGCATCTACATGGATATCTGTAAGCACGGCGCAACCGGAAAATGCAGCATAACCGATACTCGTCACGCTGTTCGGAATGGTGATGCTTGTAAGCGAGGTGCAGTCGGAAAATGCCTCATCACCGATACTCGTCACGCTGTTCGGAATGGTGATGCTTGTCAGCGCGGTGCAGAGTTCAAATGCCCAATCACCGATACTCGTCACGCTGTCGGGAATGGTGATGCTTGTAAGCGAGGTGCAGTCTATAAATGCCCAACCACCGATACTCGTAACGCTGCTCGGGATGGTGATGCTTGTAAGCGCGGTGCAGTAGGCAAATGCGTTCCAACCGATACTCGTCACGCTATTGGGAATTGTGATACTTGTAAGCGCGGTGCAGTTACTAAATGCATAATTGACGATTTCCGTCACGCTGTTCGGAATGGTGATACTTGTAAGCGAGGCACAACCGGAAAATACCGACTCTTCTATACTCGTCACGCTGTCGGGAATGGTGATGCTTGTAAGCGAGGTGCAGTCTTCAAATGCACCCTCGCTGATACTCGTCACGCTGTTCGGAATGGTATAAGAAGTGTCCGGTTTACCGGCAGGGTATTGGATTAACTCTGTTTTCGCTTTATTAAAAAGCACACCGTTTTCTGAGATATAATTTGGATTGCCTGCCGCAACATCGACGCTTGTAAGCGAGGAGCAACCGGAAAATGCCTCATCACCGATACTCGTCACGCTGTTCGGAATAATCATGCTTGTAAGCAAGGCGCAGTTTATAAATGCCCAACCACCGATACTCGTCACGCTGTCCGGAATGGCGATGCTTGTAAGCGAGGCGCAGTCTCTAAACGCGCCCCAACCGATACTCGTCACGCTATTGGGAATGGTGATGCTTGTAAGCGAGGTGCAGTAGGAAAATGCATAATTGCCGATACTCGTCACCGTATATCCATCCAATTCCGACGGGATTTCCAACGCCGTCGCCGAGCCGGTGTACCCTGTAATTTCACAGGTTTTGTCCGTTTCCGAAATCACCTCATAGGTGAAATCGCCGCTTGTTGCCGCCGCGGTAGGCAATGCCGTCAGCGGCAGGGCAGCAAGCACTATTGCTACCGCCAGCAAAACGGACAACAGCCGTTTTCGTGTTGTTCGGATTTTCTTTTTCATGTTTACACGCTCCTTTTTTCGTTGCAAAGTACAAAAATATTTTAGTATATCCCAATTCAAAATACTATTCTCTGATAGGGTATAATCTACCGCTAATGCAATTTTTTCTTTTAATAGTATAGCGTATGCATACATTGCAATCTTTTTTGTTCTGTGGTATACTAACTGCAATTTCGGATTTTTGACCGCGCTGTATGCGAAATCCTTAAAAACGGATGTGAACGAAATGAAAATACTTGCGTTTGAAAGTTCCTGCGATGAAACCGCCGCCGCTGTTGTGGAAAACGGCAGAACGGTGCTGTCGTCGGTTGTCGCAACACAGATTGAACAGCATAAACTGTTCGGGGGGGTTGTGCCCGAAATCGCATCGCGTATGCATACCGAGGCGATTTGCACCGTGGGCGCCGAAGCGCTCAAACAGGCAAACTGTTCGTTGGAGACGGTCGACGCAATTGCTGTCACCTATGCACCCGGACTGATCGGCGCGTTGCTTGTCGGCGTGAATTATGCGAAAGGCTTGGCCTTGGGCAGCGGCAAACCGCTTGTGCCCGTGCACCACTTGCGTTCGCATATCGCCGCGAATTACATTACCCACCCCGATTTAGAGCCGCCGTTTTTGTGCCTTGTTGTGTCGGGCGGCAATACGCTGTTGGTGCGCGTCAAAGACTATACCGATTTTGAGGTGCTGGGCAGAACGCGCGACGACGCGGCGGGCGAGGCGCTCGACAAAGCCGCCCGTGCCATGGGGCTTTCGTATCCGGGCGGCGTCAATCTTGACAAACTCGCCAAAACCGGCGACCCGACTGCTTTTTCTTTCCCGAAACCGCGCGTAGACGGCTGTCCGTTGGATTTCAGTTTTTCGGGGCTCAAAACCGCGGTGCTCAATACCATACATAATGGTGAACAAAGAGGGGAAACTATTGAAAAAGCCGACCTCGGCGCATCGTTTCTGCACGCGGTGGTGGATTCGTTGCTTGCCCACACCGAAACCGCGCTGGAACTGTACCCCGAAACCGACAAATTGGTGCTTGCGGCTGTATCTTCCCGAATTGTCTCTTTGCGGCGACAATGCCGCGATGGTCGGTGCGCAGGGGTATTACGAGTACCTGGCGGGCAAGCGCGCAGGTATGGACTTAAATGCCGCGGCAACCATGCCGATTTCCGAAAAATAAACGCATTTCGCGTGCTTTTTTTCTACCGAAAATCGGGAAATTTCGTCAAACTGAATTAAAAAACCACGCAGAATTGACAATTTATTAACATTTTCATTGTTGCTTTTTTCCGCGGTTTGGACTATAATATTGCAAAATGGAGGAATTTAGGGATTTTGAATTTTTCCGTTTTCAATTATGCAAAATTTTATCCGATATTTCGGATTGCAAAGTAAGGAGAATGTACTATGGCAGCATTGACACAGAACAAAAGCATTTTGTCCTGGCTTGACGAAAAGGTTGACCTTTTAAAGCCGGAACAAATCGTTTGGATTGACGGGTCGGAGGAACAGTTGGAAGCGCTTCGCAAAGAAGCGTGCGAAAGCGGCGAAATGATTAAGCTCAACGAGGATTTGCTCCCCGGGTGCTATTATCACAGAACTGCCCCCAACGATGTCGCGCGTGTGGAGGACAGAACTTTAATCTGCTCCAAAAAAGAAGAGGATGCAGGCCCCACCAACCATTGGATGGATCCTGAAAAAGCATATACAATGCTGTATGATATTGCCCGCGATTCTTACAAGGGCAGAACCATGTATGTGATTCCGTATTCGATGGGCCCTGTCGGTTCGCCGCTTGCCAAAATCGGTATCGAAATCACCGATTCTATCTATGTTGTCCTGAATATGGCAATTATGACCCGCGTCGGCAAAAAGGTGATGGATGTGCTCGGCGACAGCAACGACTGGGTGCGCGGTATGCACTGCAAATGCAATGTAGACCCCGAAAACCGTTGGATTTGCCAATTCCCCGAAGACAACACCATTATCTCCGTCAACTCCGCTTACGGCGGCAACGTGTTGCTCGGCAAAAAGTGCTTTGCGCTTCGTATTGCTTCTTATCAGGGCAAAAACGAGGGCTGGCAGGCAGAGCATATGCTCATTCTCGGCATTGAAAATCCGAAAGGCGAAGTCAAATATATCTGCGCGGCATTCCCGTCCGCTTGCGGCAAAACCAATCTGGCTATGTTGATCCCGCCCGAAGGGTACAGAGAAAAAGGCTACAAAGTTTGGTGTGTCGGTGACGATATTTCCTGGATTCGCAAAGGGGCGGACGGCAGACTGTACGCCATCAACCCCGAAAACGGTTTCTTCGGCGTTGCGCCCGGCACCAACGAAAAATCCAACCCCAACGCATTGGCTTCCACCCGAAAGGGTACGATTTTCACCAATGTTGCGCGTAATCTCGATAACAACACCGTTTGGTGGGAAGGGCTTGACAAGAACCCGCCCGTCAACGCAGAAGAGTGGACCGGTATTCAAACAAACGGCGTAGAGTGGAAAGCCGAGGGCAAGAACCTTGCGCATCCGAACTCCCGCTTCACTGCGCCCGCAGTCAACTGCCCGTGCATCAGTTCCGAATTTGAAAATCCGCAAGGCGTGCCGATTTCGGCATTCGTGTTCGGCGGCAGACGCGCAAAATTGGCGCCGCTGGTGTATCAGTCAAGAGATTGGAATCACGGCGTGTTCGTCGGCTCGATTATGGCGTCCGAAACCACCGCGGCTGCGGCAGGTGCGGTCGGCGTGGTTCGCCGCGACCCGATGGCAATGCTTCCGTTCTGTGGCTACAATATGGGTGACTACTGGAAACATTGGATTGAAATCGGCGAAACGCTTGACCCCGACAAAGCGCCGAAAATCTTCAATGTCAACTGGTTCCGCAAAGATGACGAAGGCAACTTTATGTGGCCGGGCTTCGGCGACAACCTGCGCGTGCTCGAATGGATTCTCAAACGCTGCGACGGCGAAGTCGAGGCAAAAGAAACCGCAATCGGCTACCTGCCCTATGCAAAAGACATCAACATTGAAGGCTTGGAGGGTGAGGTCAGCCTCGAATCTCTCGAAAGCATTCTTGATGTCGATAAAGAACTGTGGGCAAAAGAAGCCGACGGCATTGCGGAATTCTATGCAAAATTCGGCGACAAACTCCCGAAAGAACTTGCCGAGGAACTTGCAACCCTCAAAGCGAACCTCAAATAATTTGAACCCTGTTTTGCCCGACCGAGAGGCACTTGCCTTTCGGTCGGTTTTTGTTTTTGATAAACAGTTTTTCAAAATGTGTCTGTAAATGCACCGTTGCGTTTTTCGGGGATTTATGTTAAAATAAACCTGAAAATCATTTGTAAAGGTAGGTTCAAACTATGCGTAAAACGCTTCCGCTTATCGACGGTTGGTATTTTAAACAAGATGTAGACGCATCCGCCCGTGCGCCGAAAAAGGCGAGGAAGGATTTTGAAAGCGTCACCCTGCCGCATACCTGGAACGCCCTCGACGGGCAGGACGGCGGCTTTGACTATGCGCGCTGTGCGAGTTGGTATACCCGCACCGTTGCCGTGAAACCCGCTAAAAATGAACGCGTGTATTTGGAGTTTTTAGGTGCAAACTCGATTTGTAAGGTGTATGCCAACGGGAAGGCGGTTGCCGAGCACAAGGGCGGCTTTTCCACCTTTCGCTGTGATGTGACCGACTACATTCACTTCGGCAAATTAAAACTCGCCGTGCTTTGCGACAACAGCGAAAATAAAGAGGTTTACCCGCAAACAGCGGATTTCACCTTTTTCGGCGGGCTGTACCGCGGTGTGAACTTGATTACCGTGCCAAACTCGCATTTTGATTTGGAATATTACGGCACACCCGGCGTCGCCGTGACGCCGAAAGTCAATGACGACGGCAGTGCCGACATCACCTTTGATGCGTATATTGCCAACGCCGCGGCGGGGCAAAAAGTACGCTTTACGGTGGAGGGCGAAACGGTAGAAGTCGATGCCGCAAAGCAGTGCACCGCCGTCATGCATTTTGCAAATCCCCATTTGTGGAACGGCAGAATTGACCCCTATCTTTACACCGTGACCGCCGAACTGACGGACGCGGACGGCTTTGTGCTCGATGAAGTCTCCCAACGGTTCGGTGTGCGCACCTTTTCGGTTGACCCCGAAAGAGGCTTTTTCTTAAACGGCAAGCCGTATCCTTTGCACGGCGTTTCCCGTCATCAGGACAGACTGGATATGGGTTGGGCGATTACCGAAAAAGAGCACCGCGAAGATATGGAACTGATCGCCGAGATCGGCGCAAATACCATTCGTTTGGCGCATTATCAGCACAGTGGGATTTTCTACGATTTGTGCGACGAATACGGTATGATTGTCTGGGCGGAAATCCCGTTTATTTCCAACTTTATGGACAACGAAGCCGCGCGCGCAAACACCGCGTCGCAAATGAAAGAATTGATCTTGCAAAATTACAATCACCCCTCGATTGTTTGCTGGGGCATTGCCAACGAAATTACCATCGGCGGCGAAGCGCCGAGTTTGTTTGACAACCTCTATATGCTCAACGATTTGTGCCACGAGCTCGACAAAACCCGCCCGACGACTATTGCGCAACTGTCTATGGTCGAAATGGACAGTAAAATGAATGAAATCACCGATTTGGTGTCCTACAACCACTACTTCGGCTGGTATATCGGCGATGTCGCGGACAACGGTCCGTGGCTCGATGAATTCCACCAAATGCATCCCGACATTTGCCTCGGCGTGTCGGAATACGGTTGCGAGGGGATTTTGAAATACCATAACGATCACCCGCAGGTGCAGGATTATTCCGAGGAATATCAGGCGTATTATCACGAAAAAATGCTCGAAACCTTTGCCTCTCGCCCCTATCTTTGGAGCACGCATGTTTGGAATATGTTTGATTTCGCCAGCGATATGCGCGACGAGGGCGGCGTAAAGGGCAGAAACAACAAAGGTCTTGTCACCTTTGACCGCAAAACCAAAAAAGACAGTTTCTATATTTACAAAGCCTATTGGACGACTGCGCCGTTTGTGCATCTTTGCTCGCGCCGCTATGTAGACAGACCGACGGAAACTGTCACCGTGAAAGTCTATTCCAACTGTGACAGCGTAACGCTGTTTGTCAACGGCGAAGAGGTCGGTACGCTTTCGGGCAGTAAGGTGTTTACCTTTGAAAATGTGGCGCTCAAAGACGGCGAGAACACCGTGAAAGCGGTTTCGGGCAATGCGTCCGACGAAATGACCTTGCGCCGCGTGGCGGAGCCCAATCCCGATTACGAACTTGCCGGCGGCAAAGCGGGCGAGGGCGCAAAAAACTGGTTTGAAGGCAGTGCGGAAAGCAAAATGGAAATGACCTTCCGCGACGGGTATTTGTCCGTGCACGATAAACTCGGTGATTTGATGAAAACACCCGCGGGCGAAAAACTGATTGCGGGCGCAATTGATTTTATCGCAAAAGAAATGAATATGAGCATCGGCAAAGGCATGCTCTCGATGATTAGAAACTTCACGGTAGAAAAGGTGTTCTCCATGGCGGGCGCGCGCGTGCCGCAAGGTCTGTTGCCCTTGGCCAACGCCGTGTTGCAGCAAATCCCGCGTCCGGGTGCCGATGTTCCCGCAGAGGCGAAAACAGTACCGGCAAACGATGGTGCATATTCGGTGTATGACGAAATTTCAGACTTGCTCAACAACGACGCTTGTAAAGCCGTACTTTTGGAACTTCTGCAAATGCTGTCCGAAAAACTCGGTATGCCCTTAGGTGAGGGGATGCTGTCCATGTTCGGCGGCCTCACGGTGCATCAACTGCTGTGTGCGGCAGGCGATAAACTCCCCGAGGGCTTGGAGACCGAAACCAACGAAAAATTACAGGCGATTGCCAAAGCATAAAAAACACCCCGTCAAGAACAACCTTGACGGGGTGTTTTGCATAGTGTGTCAACTGTTTAAACAACCATATAAGAAAATGTGAATTGCTGTTTGAAACAACTCGTTTTGCGCGTCGATATAGCCTGTCAAATCGGCTTGCGGATGAATTTCCGGCGTGCCGATGCTGGTGGTGATGTAATCAATCGCCGTAAAGAACAGCGCAACGAGTACCTGTTGCTTTGCTTCGTCTTTTGGGAAGTGAAACAGCACAATTTCGCGCAGTTTTTCTTTTACCGCATCGTTAAAAAACTGCGTGCGTACCCGCATCACTTCCTCCCGAAGCTCGGGCGGCGGCAGGGTGCGGGATTCCACAAACAAATTCAACATTTCGGGATTTTGCTCCCAAAAGCGCCGAAACAACTGATACAGCGAGAGCAAATTTTGTTCGAAATCCGCGTTTTTGTCAATGGTGAACCCGTGCATATGCGCCGCAAAGGCTTGATAGCAGTAAGCAACCGCTTTCATATAAATTTCCGCTTTGCCGTCAAAATGGTGATACAGCTTGCCTTTGGAAATACCCCCGTCTTGGCAAATGCGGTTGATGGAAGCGGCGGCGTAGCCGTATGTGCCGAATTCCGCAATGGCAGTTGTAATAATTTTTTCTTTGCTGATTTGCGTTTTTTGCGCCTGTTTCAAAGAAAAATCCCCCTCTTTGTCCTTTGGTGGTATCAGTATAGCATGAACAAAAACGCTTGTAAAGAAAAACAAACCGCACATTTCAAAAACGAAGCAATCCGCAAAAAAACATTGCAAAAACCGAGAAACTACGCTATGATTACATGGATATATTCTATATTACGGAGGTGCTTTTTTGGATAGACAAACCATATGTACCGCCATTCAAAACGGCGAAACCGCACTCGGCGTGGAATTTGGCTCCACACGCATCAAAGCGGTGCTCATCGACGCGGATTGCAAGGTGCTTGCACAGGGGAGTTTTGACTGGGAAAATACCCTTTCGGACGGAATTTGGACTTATCCGCTTTCCCTTGTGTGGGAGGGCTTGCGCGGGGCGTACGGCGCAGTCAAACAAGCGGTGCAGGAGAAATACGGCGTAACTTTAACGAAAATCGGCAGTATCGGGATTTCCGCCATGATGCACGGATACCTGCCCTTCGATAAAGACGGCAATCAACTTGCGGAATTCCGTACTTGGCGCAATACGATTACCGAAAAAGCGGCATCAGAGTTAACAGAACGCTTCCGCTTTAATATTCCCCAGCGTTGGAGTATCGCTCATTTGTATCAAGCGATTTTAAACGGCGAAAGCCATGTAAAAGATATAGCGTTTCTCACAACCCTTGAAGGATATGTCCATTGGCGTCTGACGGGTGAAAAGGTCATCGGCGTCGGAGAAGCGGCGGGTATGTTCCCTGTGGACAGCCGAAAAAATTGCTATGACGAAACAATGGTGTCCGATTTTGACCGCTTGATAGAAAATCGGCATTACCCGTGGAAGCTCTTGGATATTCTTCCGAAAATTTTGCTTGCAGGCGAAAATGCGGGCACGCTTACCGAGCAGGGCGCACGGCTTTTAGACCCCACAGGAGACCTTGCAAGCGGGATTCCGCTTTGTCCGCCCGAGGGCGACGCAGGCACGGGTATGGTGGCGACAAACAGCGTAGCACCCTTAACAGGTAATGTTTCGGCAGGAACTTCTATTTTCTTGATGGCGGTGCTCAATAAACCGCTTTCCGCTGTCTATACGGAGATTGATATGGTTGCAACGCCCACGGGCGCACCTGTTGCCATGGTGCATTGCAATACCTGCACCTCCGACCTTGATGCGTGGGTAAAACTCTTTGATGAAGTACTCAAAAATGCGGGGGCAGACCTCCCGAAACCTGCACTTTACGATATGCTTTACGATTTAGCCTTACAAGGCGATGCGGATTGCGGCGGTTTGGTCGGATTTAACTATTATTCGGGTGAACCCGTAACCGATACCGCCGAGGGCAGACCGCTGTTTGTAAGAATGCCCGATGCAAACTTCACCCTTGCAAACTTTATGCGCAATCAGATTTTTTCCGCAATGGCAACGCTTCGTTTGGGTATGGATATTCTGTTCCAAAAGGAAAATATTACCCTGAACCGCCTTTTAGGCCACGGCGGCTTATTTAAAACACCCCTTGTGGGGCAAAAACTGATGGCAGGGGCTTTGGGCGTTCCTGTTTCCGTGATGGAAACGGCAGGCGAGGGCGGCGCATGGGGGATCGCGTTGCTTGCTTCTTATATGCGCAATAAAGACGGCGGCGAAACGCTGGAAGCATACTTGGATAATAAAGTGTTCGGCGAAAACAAGGGGACTACCGTCACACCCGACAAAACCGATGTGGACGGCTTCAATCGGTATATGACAAGATATAAAGCGGCTGTCGCAGTAGAAAAAGCGGCAATCGACAGACTGAAATAAAGGAGAAATACATATGCAGTTAAAAGACTATGAATTTTGGTTTGTGGTAGGCAGTCAGTTTTTGTACGGACCCGAGGTATTGGAAATCGTTGCACAGCGTGCGCAGGAAATGGCGGATGAACTCAACAAATCCGCAGCTCTTCCCTGCAAAATCGTGTATAAGGTCACCGCAAAAACAAATCAAGAGATTACCGATGTGGTAAGAGAGGCAAATTACGATAAAAAATGCGCAGGTATCATCACTTGGTGCCATACTTTCAGCCCCTCCAAAATGTGGATTAACGGCTTTGTTGATTTGCAAAAACCCTATTGCCACCTTGCCACGCAGTACAACCGTGAAATTCCCAACGATGAAATTGATATGGACTTTATGAACCTCAATCAGGCGGCGCACGGTGACCGTGAGCACGGCTTTATTGCGGCAAGGCTTCGTATGCCCCGTAAGGTGATTGCAGGCCATTGGCAGGAGGAAAGCGTCCGCGAACGCCTCGGCAGTTGGATGCGTGCGGCGGTGGGCGTTGCCGTCAGCCGTAATTTGAAAGTGATGCGCTTCGGCGACAATATGCGTGAGGTTGCCGTCACCGAGGGCGATAAGGTAGAGGTGCAGGCAAAATTAGGCTGGCAGGTCAATACCTGGGCTGTGGGCGACCTTGTGAAAGAAATGGAAAAGGTCACAGAAGCCGAAATTGACGACTTGATGGCGGTTTATACCGAAAATTACGAGGTCGCTACCGAGAATATCAACGCCATTCGCTATCAGGCAAAAGAGGAAATCGCCATTCGCAAAATGATGGACAGAGAGGACTGCAAGGCATTTTCAAATACATTCCAAGACCTTTACGGTATGGAGCAGCTCCCCGGACTTGCAAGCCAGCACTTAATGGCAGAGGGCTATGGCTATGGCGGCGAGGGCGATTGGAAGGTTGCCGCAATGACCGCCATACTCAAAGCCATGAGTGAAGGGCAAAACGGCGGCACGGGCTTTATGGAGGATTATACCTACCATCTTGTCGAGGGCGAAAAATACAGTCTCGGTGCGCACATGCTGGAAGTCTGCCCCACCTTTGCGGCAGAAAAACCTCGCATTGAAACCCATCATCTCGGTATCGGTATGAATGAAAAAGACCCCGCAAGACTTGTGTTTGAGGGAAAAGCCGGCAGTGCGATTGTGGTAAGCCTTGTAGATATGGGCGGCAGACTTCGTCTTATCTGCCAAGATATAGAGTGCGTGAAACCGATTATGGATATGCCCAATCTCCCCGTGGCAAGAGTGATGTGGAAAGCATTGCCGAGCCTGGAAACAGGGCTTGAATGTTGGATTACCGCCGGCGGTGCCCACCATACGGTGCTCAGCTACGATGTCACCGCAGAGCAGATGAAAGACTGGGCAAATATGATGGATATTGAGTATGTCCATATCGGCAAAGACACCACGGTGGAAAGTCTCGAAAAGGATTTGTTCCTTGCAGACCTTGCGTGGAAACTGAAATGAGGAAAACGGTATGTTAGAAGCGTTAAAACAGGCGGTTTTTGAGGCGAATTTGTTGTTGCCCAAACACAATTTGGTCACCTTTACTTGGGGTAATGTGTCGGGTGTGGATCGCGAAAAGGGCTTAATGGTGATTAAACCCTCGGGCGTGGAATACGACAAAATGACCGCCGAAGATATGGTTGTAGTGGATTTAAAAACCGGTAAAAAGGTGGAGGGCGACTTGAACCCCTCCTCCGATACCGATACCCATGTGGTGCTGTATAACGCATTCCCCGAAATCGGCGGGATTGTGCACACCCATTCCCGCTGGGCGACCACCTTTGCACAGGCGGGGCGGGGGATTCCCGCATTGGGTACCACCCACGGTGACTATTTTTACGGCGAAATTCCCTGCACACGCAAAATGACGCCGGACGAAATCGACGGAAAATATGAACTTGAAACGGGAAATGTAATTGTCGAAACATTTAAAGACAAACAACCAAATGATATACCTGCGGTTCTTGTGCACAGCCACGGCCCGTTTACTTGGGGCACGGACCCCAAAAATGCCGTGCATAACGCCGTCGTGCTGGAAGAAGTGGCGTTTATGGCGTGGCACGCGTTGCAAATGCGCCCCGATTTGCCGCCCATGCAGCAGGAACTTTTAGATAAACACTACCTGCGCAAACACGGCGCCAACGCCTATTACGGGCAGAAAAAATAAGAACCGCGTAATAATAAGGAAACCTAATCCGCTCCCTCATTGAGGGAGCTGTCGAGCGAAAGCGAGACGGAGGGAGTTGCCCGTTAATCGTATTTATACGGGCGATTCGTGAATCGCCCCTACAAACCGTAGGGAACGGTCTTGACCGTTCCGCAAAATCACATAAAAATCTACGGCAAAACGGTAGGGCGGGGGCTTGCCCCCGCCGTGGGCGAATACCGCTTACCTTTGAAACCGTGGATGTGCCGCATATTCCCTTTGTCCTTTTCAGAGCATCATCCGATGCTCTTCTTTGTTTATTATTCTGTCGAAATTGCAAACCGCTGTTGTGCTTCTTACAGATTTATGGTATCATATTGAAAAAGGAGGCCGTACCATGGTGAAATATGTAAAAGAATTTGGCTTTGCGGTGCTTGCCGGTATGGCAATCAGCGTGGGCTGTGTTGTTTATTTGTCGGTGCAAAATCCCGTTGCCGGCTCCATTCTGTTCAGCGTGGGGCTTTTGACGGTGCTGGTGTTTAAACTGAATTTGTTTACGGGCAAAGCGCCGTATATTGTAAAAAACAAGCCGTCCTATATCGGCTTTACGGCGCTTGTGTGGTTTGGCAATTTTGCGGGCACGGCCATTTCGGCATTGCTTGTGCATTTTACAAAAATCAACGGCAAAATTATTGAAAGATGCACATCCGTAGCACAGAGCAAGGCAGATGACAGCCTTTTAAGTTTGTTTATATTGGGCATTTTCTGCGGCATTATGATGTATATCGCGGTGGATACCTTTATCAATCAGGGCGAAAAGAAGAATTTTTCCTCCGCACTTATCGTGGTATTCTGCGTGAGCGTGTTTATCCTTGCAGGCTTTGAGCACAGCGTTGCGGATATGTTTTACTTTATGCTTGCATTACCTATAAAGGAATGGATTTTACCCCTGATTATCATAACACTCGGCAATGTTGTGGGGGGCAATCTTTTCTGCTTGCTTACGAAAATGAAACGGGAATAACATAACAAAAGAAAGCGCTTGGAGGCTGAATACAGTCCACCGGACTGTTTTTTGCGCACTGCGGTGCGCCGTCCTGTTCGACTGGGCATCAGGGCAAAATCCAACACAAAAACACCCCGTCGGGAGACGACGGCAAAATCCCCGAGTGTGTGCAAATCGCACTTTACGAGTCTGCCCGCGGACGAAAAAACAGTCCACCGGACTATTTTTTGCGCACTGCGGTGCGCCGTCCTGTTCGACTCCGCATCAGGGCAAAATCCAACACAAAAACACCCCGTCGGGAGACGACGGGGTGTTTTTGCGTTGGAGCGGCTGATGGGAGTCGAACCCACCTGTCAAGCTTGGGAAGCTTGCATTCTACCGATGAACTACAGCCGCGTAAAGCAATGGCGCAAGATATTCCTGCGCCATTTTAGATGGTCGGAGTGACGGGACTTGAACCCATGGCCTCTTGGTCCCGAACCAAGCGCGATACCAAACTTCGCCACACCCCGATTTGCGCTCGTTTTCGAGCGCTTTGGTATTATAATATATTCCGCCCGTAAAATCAAGGCTTATTTTAAAATTTGTCTGAAAAACTTTGAAAATTCTGCAAATTCAGCAAATAACCCGATGCGATTACACCGCTGTAAGATGATAGGTTTCACCTTTTTCGGTGTCAAACACTAAACAGCCGTTTTCGTCATAGGTGCACGCACTGCCGTCACGGAATGCCAATTTGCCGTTTTCCAATGCGATTTTGCAAACGCCGCCTGCGCGAGAGCGTACCTCGGCATCTTGCAGTTTGCCGTTTTTCCACGAAAATGCAAGTTCAAAATTGCCGCGCGCCACAAGTCCGCGAATTTCGCCGTTCTGCCAAGCGGCGGGCAGGGCAGGCAACAGGTCAATCTGCCCCAAATGGCTTTGCATCAACATTTCTGTCACCGCCGCGGTAAAGCCGTAGTTGCCGTCAATTTGGAACGGCGGGTGCGTGTCCCAAAGGTTTACATACAATCCGTATTGCACAAGCATACCGATCAGCGTCAGCGCGCGGTCGCCGTCGCCCGTGCGTGCGCGTGCGCAAATGCGCTGTGCCATTGCCCACCCTGTGGAACGGTCGCCGCGGTCGTCTAACGATACCTTTGCCGCCGCGATATATTCGGGATTTTTGTGGCGATTGATTAAATTCCCGGGGTACAGCCCCAACAGATGCGACAAGTGCCGGTGCTGCCGTTCACCGATGGTGCCCAGAGCTTTTTCATGATACCATTCTTTGATTTGACCGCTTTCGCCGATTTCAATCGGGCGAAGCTTCTCCATAATTTCCAAACGGTGTGCGGTTTTTTCTTCGTCAATCCCCAGTGCCTTTGCACTTTCGGTGACATCGTAAAGCAACTGCCAAAGCATGGATTGCTCGTAGGTGTTGCCCGCCGTGCGCGGTCCGTGTTCGGGGGAGAAACAGGGCACGGTGACAAGTCTGCCGTCCTTTTCTGCGAGCAAGCTTTCAAAATAATCCGCCGCCTCGGTAAGCATCGGGTAGATGTCGGTTTCCAGCAGGGCTTTGTCGCAGGTGTATTCGTACATTTCATAGATGTTGTGTAAAATCCACGCCACGGCAACGGGTGACCACCCCCACGAGAACTCCCATCCGGGGCAGGTCCAGCCAAACGGCGTGTTTTGCGTATGATACAAAAAGCCGTTGTGCGCGGTTTCAGTACTCTCGCGCCCCGTGTATACCGCCGCCGTGACGCGACCGGGCGCGCAAAGAGCTTTCACATAGCGCAAAAGCGGTGCGGCACATTCTGCCAAATTTCCCGTAAAGGTCGGCCAATAGTTCATTTGCAAATTGATATTTAAATGGTAGTCACAGCTCCACATCGGGTGATTTGTGTGATTCCAAATGCCCTGTAAATTAGAGGGGAGCATATCTCCGTCACGCGAGGCGGCAATGGTCAAATACCGCCCGTATTGATACAGCAGCTCCTCCAACGAACGCCGCACCGCAGGCGGGCAGTCCGCTGTGGCGTATGCGGAAAGCAATTCATCGGCGGGCAGTTCTTTGCCGCCGCCGAGCGACAGCACCGTGCGAGAAAACAACGCTTGATAATCCTCCGTGTGTGCGGCAAGAAGTGCGTCAAAACCCTTTTCCTTTGCCGATTTTGCCGTTTTTTCTACACGCTCGACCAGCGCGCCTGCCGATTCGCCTGTGCGGTATACGGGGTAGTTGTCGCAGTAGTCCGTATCTGCGGCGAGGTACGCATTTACATAGGTGGCATTTCTGATTTTCAACGCTTTGCCGCAAACGGAGAGTTTGCCGTCGGTTTCCACCGTCAATGCTGCCGCAAACAGCAATCCGTTGTCTTTGAGCGCACCGCGGTGGAAAATGCCGTTTTCATTTACCGTTAAACTTGCGCCGTGATGCGCGGGGTAGGCGAGGGTGCAGCCAAGCGGTGCGCCTGTGCGCTCCAATCGCAACACGCCGACTTTATCAGGGTAACTGACAAAATACCGCCGCGTTTCCGTAATCACCGTGCTACCTTTTGTTCGCGCAATTTCCGTTGTGCAAACGGCGGTATCCAAATCCAACGCGCGGGAATATGCGCCCGTTTTCAGCGTCGGACGGTCGAACGCGATGCGGATTTCCCCCATACATTGGTACGCCCCGTAGCCGTCTTTTTCGCCGACCAATTTTTCGCAAATCCGACTGCCTTCTTCGTCCTTACCGTTTAAAAAGGCTTCGCGCGCGTCTTGAAAATACTGAAAACGCGTTTTGCCGTTTTCGTCCGTGCCCGTCAGATTGCCGCCGCAGTAATTCGGGCGTTGCGGCGAGGGTCCGCCCGTCCAAAAGGTTTTGCAGTTGACGGTAATGCGCTCTTTTTGTATCCCGCCGAGTGCGGAAAGCCCTAAACTGCCGTTGCCCAGCGGCAGGGCGGTTTGTGCCCAGGTGCTGTCTTTCGGGCGAAAGACCTCTTTTTGCTTCGGTAATTGTTTATACGGCTGATTAAAATACAGTTTCATATTGCACCTGCCTATGGATTTTTTCCCCATTGTAGCATATTTTGTTTTTTCTCACAAGTATTTTTGCTGTTTGATATTTCTCACCTTTTTGTTGAGAATAATCTATTGACAATAGCCTAAATGTTTGGTACAATTTTCTTGCGGCAATCGAGGAGTAAAGGAGAAAAATTTATGAACAGAATAGGAAAGAAAATTCTTTCGGTACTGCTGTGTATGTCTCTTGTGTGCAGTATGGCTGCTGTATGCGCTTTTGCGTCAACGGGTGATATGGTTCGTCTGGGCGATGTCAATGCAAGCGATACGGTCAATGCTGTTGACGCGCGCTTTGTATTGCAGTCCGCTGCCAATATGCGGCAATTTTCCGAGGCGGAAAGCACGGCGGCAGATATCAATCAAGACGGGAAAATCAATGCAGTGGACGCCCGCTGGATTTTGCAGATTGCAAGCGGCAGGCGGTTGGCGTTGATGCTGGATACGCAAACCGGTGCGGTTGCTTTGGAGGCGCAGGTCTCCGAGGAAAGCTCCCCCGAGGAGGCGCTCGCGTTTTTCAATTTGGTGCTGAACCGCGTCAAACCGTTTGCAAGCAGTGTCACCGTTACACGGCAATACAACTCGATTGACGGTGCGATTGAGGGTGAGATGAGTGACAGCCTGCGGGATATGGTCACACAGCTTGTGGAGGAAAATTGCGGCGAAGTCGATGTAAGCGATGTGCCGCCGGCAACCACAACGGCTGAGAAAAACGATTTGTTCCCTGTGGAAGGCGAGGGCTGGTCAAGTCGGCTGACGGTGGAGGATATTGAGGACATCACCGTGCAGACAGATGCGGATACATACACCATCACGGTGCGTGTAAAATCAGACCCCGTCAGCGCCGATACACAGTGGTGCGGCGGGCATTTCGGCAAGGCGTTTGCCGTGCTCACGCCGGAGGATTTTGCGGACGATTCTGCCGGCGGTATGATGCAGGAAATCAAAACCGGAAACCGCGGCGGGACGATTGCCGTTTCGGTCGAACGGCAGACGGGGAATGTATTATCTGCAACCTATGACGGCGTTTGGGTGACGGCTGTGCATACCATGGGAAACGAAATGATTTTGCCCCTACGCACGCAAACCGATTATGTCATGGCTTGGTAATCGTAAGGTTCGGCTCGTAACAAATGTAAACCCACCGACAGTGCGTTGCCGCATCTGCTGTCGGTGGGCTTTTTTTGTCTATACCGTATGGTGTACTTTACGGCCAAATTCCGCGGAACTGTAAGGCTTCCGCAACGCGGCGCAGGGCGATTACATATGCGCCGGTGCGCAAGGTGACCTGTTTTTCCTGTGCAATCGAATAAACGCCGTGAAATGCGCTTGCCATTTTTTTTGCGAGCTTGTCATTGACCTCTTTTTCTTCCCATTCCAATGCCTGCAAATTTTGCACCCATTCAAAATAGGAGACAATCACGCCGCCGGAATTGGCGAGAATGTCGGGCACAAGCACAACGCCCTTTTGCTCTAAAATATCGTCCGCTTCAATCGTGGTCGGGCCGTTTGCACCCTCCACAATGACTTTTGCGCGAATGCGGGCGGCGTTTTGGGCATTGATTTGATTTTCAAGCGCGGCAGGGATGAGTACCGTCACTTCGCTTTCCAAAATTTCGGCATTGGAAATGCGCACCATACCGTCTTCCGCATATCCCGACAGCAGATTGCCGCGCGTCGAAAGATAATCGCAAATCGCCGGAATGTTTAATCCCTCCGCCTTGTAAATACCGCCCGAAACATCGCTGACGGCAACCACCTTTGCGCCCTGTTCATACAAAAGCCGTGCCGACACACTGCCGACATTGCCCATGCCTTGTACGGCGACGGTGGCGTTGTGTATATCGATACCGAGCTTTTCGCAAATATATAAGGTGTTGAGCATCACGCCTCTGCCGGTTGCCTCTGCGCGCCCCAAACTACCGCCGAGCTGTAACGGCTTGCCCGTAACCACAGCGGGCGTCGAGTGGCCGTTTAACATGCTGTATGTATCCATAATCCAACCCATCACTTCGGCATTTGTGCCGACATCGGGCGCGGGAATATCGCGTTCGGGGCCGATGATCGGCGCAATCATCGAGGTAAAACGCCGCGTCAGCCGCTGTAATTCCGATAAAGAGAGCGTGTTCGGGTCAACGGCAATGCCGCCCTTGCCGCCGCCGTACGGAATATCCGCCACGGCGCATTTAAAGGTCATCCATGCCGCCAATGCTTTGACTTCGTCTTCGTTTACATCTTGGTGATAGCGAATGCCGCCCTTTGCGGGGCCGCGTACGGTGGAGTGCTGCACACGGTAGCCGCGGAATACCTGTACCGAGCCGTCGTCCATGCGTACGGGAACGGATACACGCAGTTCGCGCTCCGGATATTTTACTGCTTCATAGTCTTTCGGGGAGAGCCCTAAAATCTCTGCCGCTTTTTCTACGGTTGCCAAAACATTGTCATACGGGTTGTACGCCATATCGGTCACTCCTTTTTTAATCTGCCGCAAGGTGAATTGAAATTCACCTTACAAAATCAGTATCGTTTATTTTGCGCGATTTGTCAATCCTTCTTGCGCAAAAAAGAGGCGCGGTATTGCAATTTCGGAAAAACGCATAAAGGACAAGTTCGGAATATGGCGAAAATTCACAAGGCAAATTGCACAAAAATGCCCGCCGATTTTCGGCGGGCGTTTCGTTTGAGTGGACTGTGTCAGTTTTTCAGACTTTGTATCGGCGCGGGAATTCTGCCGCCGCGGTGAATGAACTTCGCGGGGGAGGCGGCGTTGACTTTCATCACGGGGCCGTACCCCAACAATCCGCCGAAATTGAGCGTGTCTCCAATATCTTTGCCGATGGCGGGAATGACGCGCACCGCCGTGGTTTTGGAATTGACCATACCAATCGCGGCTTCGTCGGCAATAATGCCCGAAATGACTTCGGCGCTCGTGTCGCCGGGAATGATAATCATATCCAGGCCGACGGAGCAAACCGCAGTCATGGCCTCTAATTTTTCTATCGAAAGCGTGCCGTTTTCGGCGGCGGCAATCATGCCCGCGTCCTCCGAAACGGGAATAAATGCGCCCGAAAGACCGCCGACATGGGAAGAAGCCATCACGCCGCCTTTTTTCACGGCGTCATTTAACAACGCAAGGCAAGCGGTTGTACCGTGTGCACCGCATTGCTCCAAGCCCATTTCCTCTAAAATGTGTGCTACCGAGTCGCCGACTGCGGGCGTGGGGGCGAGGGATAAATCCACAATGCCGAACGGCACACACAAACGCTTCGCTGCCTCTTTGGCAACCAGTTGCCCGACGCGGGTGATTTTAAACGCCGTTTTCTTGACGGTATCCGCCACATCGGTGATGTTGCCGTCGGGGATTTTTTGGAGCGCCGCACGCACAACGCCGGGGCCTGAAACGCCGACATTGATCACGCAGTCTGCTTCGCCCGCGCCGTGGAACGCCCCTGCCATAAAGGGATTGTCCTCGGGCGCATTACAGAATACCACGAGTTTTGCAGGGCCGATACAGCCCTTATCTGCGGTAATTTCCGCCGCCTTTCGCACAACTTCGCCCATGGTGGCAACCGCATCCATATTGATGCCCGCTTTTGTCGAGCCGATGTTGACGCTTGAACAAATATGCTCGGTTTCGGCAAGCGCCTCGGGAATACTGCGAATGAGCGCTTCGTCGCCCGCGGCAAAGCCCTTTTGCACAAGTGCGGAATAGCCGCCGATAAAGTTGACGCCGACGGTTTGCGACGCCTTTTCCAAGGTTTTTGCATACAAAACGGGGTCACCGCCGCTGGCGGCAACGAGCATCGAAATCGGTGTCACGGCAATGCGCTTGTGAATAATCGGAATGCCGTATTCCTTTTCGATGTTTTCCCCGGTTTCGACTAAGTGCTGTGCCTGACGGCAGATTTTGTCATACACCTTGTCACAGGAACGGGAAATATCCGAATCCGCACAACTCAACAGCGAAATGCCCATGGTGATGGTGCGTATATCCAAATTTTCCTCTCGAATCATATTGATGGTTTCGAGTATATCGTGCGTGTTAATCATACCAAATTCGTTCCTTTTGTTAAATTCTGTGCATGGAATTAAAAATGTCCTCGTGCATGGCGTTGACGGAAAGATTCATTTCTTTGCCGAGTGCCTCTGCCTCGTCCGCCAAAACGGTAAAGGGGACATTGCATTTTGTGACATCCGCAAGCATAATCATACAGAACATGTCCTGCAAAATGCTTTGTGTCACTTCAATAATGTTGACATTGTGCTCTGCGCACATCGCGGAAACCTTCGCCAAAATCCCGACGGTGTCCCGCCCGACTACGGTAATAATCGCACGCATAAGTTAAGACCTCCGAAAAATGATTGCACTTATCATACCACACTCTTTTTGGAAATGACAGCCTATTTTAAAAAATTTGGAAAAATTGTAAAAAAACTGTATGCCAACCGCGTAAAATATGCTAAAATAACTATATACTGTTGAGATATAAGCGAGGCGTTTATTCCATGTACCAAAGAAAGCTCGATTTACATGTGCATACCGACAATTCTCCCGACGGCAATCATTCGCCGATGTTCATTTGCGAACGCGCGGAGTTTGACGGGATGCGCGCGATTGCACTGACCGACCACTGTGAAGTGGATGTGTATAAGGCAGAACGGTATGATAAACGCGTGCAGCAGGCGTATTTCGAGGCGTCCAAGGCGCAGTCCGCATTTCGCGGCAAGGTGCTTGTCCTGCGCGGAATTGAGCTCGGCCAGCCGCATTACGACAGCAAAACCGCCGAAGCGGTTTTATCGGCGCGGTCCTATGATATGGTGATTGGCTCTGTGCACAATCTGCGCGGCCGTGAAGATTTCTATTTTATGGAGCATTTTCAAGCCGAACAGGTGCACGCGCTGTTGACGGAATATTTCCAAGAGATTTTAAACTTGCTCGAATGGGGCAATTTCGATGTTTTGGCGCATCTTACATATCCGCTGCGGTATTTTTACGCGAAATCGGGCATATCCGTAGATTTGGACGAATACAAAACACAAGTGGACGAAATTTTAAAGCGTACCGCCGAAACGGGAAAGGCACTCGAAATTAACACGGCGGGGCTGCGGCAGCCCATCGGGAAGCTCTCGCCGGAATTGGCAACCGTCAAACGGTTTCGTGAGCTCGGCGGCGAGTATATCACCTACGGCTCGGACGCGCATTATGCGGAGGATGTCGGCAAAGGAATGCAAGAAGCGTACGATGCAATGCTTGCGGCGGGCTTTACGGAGCTGACGATGTTTCAGCAAAGAACGCCTTTAAAACTGAAAATAGAGTAATGGAAACGATACACTGTAAAGCGGAAAGGAAATCGAATGAAAGTAAAAGCGGCGGCGAAAATCAATTTAATGCTCGATGTTTTGGGCACCTTGCCCGACGGTTACCACAGTTTGTTTATGGTGATGCAGTCCGTCGGCTGTTATGACTTTGTGGAAGTCAACAAAACCGATACAGGGAAAATTGAAATTCTGACGGAGGACGAACGCGTCCCGAAAGATGAAAAAAATATTGCGTATAAAGCGGCAACCGCATTTTTTACGGCAACCGAAACGAAAAACACAGGTATTTCGATTGCGATTGAAAAGCATATTCCGATGGCGGCGGGGCTCGCGGGCGGCAGTGCGGATGCGGCAGGGGTGCTGTTTTGCTTAAATTCGCTGTTCCATACCGATTTGTCCATGCCGAAATTACAGCGTATCGGGGAATGCGTCGGGGCTGACGTGCCCTTTGCGCTGTCGGGCGGCACCGCGCTTTGTATGGATAAGGGCGGGGTTATCGCACCGCTGTTGCCGCTTGCGGGAAAATCCGTTGTCCTTTGTAAACCGCAAATGGATGTGTCCACCGTTTCGGCATATCGGTTGTTAGATGAAGCGGCGCACCTGCGCCATGCGGATAAAAACGCTATGCTGTATGCCGCACACACCGGCGACTATGCCTTACTGTGCGAAAAGGCAGACAATGTGTTTGAACAGGTGATTGAAGTACCTGCACGCCCCGTGATTAAGGGCGTGATGCGCAGTCACGGTGCGGATTTAACCTTGATGAGTGGCAGCGGCCCGACGGTATACGGGCTGTTTTCCGACCGAAAAGGCGCCGAAAACTGTGCGGCGGAATTAAAGCGGCATTTTCCCGAAACGGTCTGTTGTGAAACGGTCGGGTGCGGGGTCGAAACGGTGTCGGTATGCTGAAAAATCGGGTGGCGGCGGCGCTTTTGGCGTTCGCCTTGACTGTTTTGGCGATTTTACTGTTTATATCGGCGTTTCAAGACAGCCGCGTGACGGTGCATACGCCGTCGGAATATACAACGCAAATTCGATAATCACGGAAATGGGGTGTGTTTATGCGGCCTTACGGTTTGATTTTGGCGGGCGGCGGCGCAAAAGGCGCCTATCAAATCGGCGCTTGGCGTGCCATGCGGGAACTCGGCGTGCAGATTGAGGCGATTGCCGGCGTTTCCATCGGCGCGATTAACGGCGCGCTGATTGCCCAAGGGGATTTTGAAAGTACCTTGGAGCTTTGGAACAATGTGGAGGTCAAGGACGGCATTCATATAGACGCACAGTTAAAATCGCCGGAGAATCTGTTCAGTTTTTCCAATCTGCCGCAGATTTTTCATGAGGTGATCAAAAACGGCGGCGTGGATGTTACGCCTGCCCGTGATTTGATTGCGCGCTATGTACACGAGGACGCGGTGCGCGCTTCGGGGATACCTTTGGGGCTTGTGACCTTTCAGCTTTCTTCAATGAAACCCGTGGAAGTCTTTTTAGATGAAATCGAGGACGGGCAACTGATCGATTATTTGATGCTTTCGGCACGTTTTCCGGGCTTGCAAAACGAAAGCCCCGACGGCGCAAAGTATTTGGACGGCGGCGTGTATGACAACGCGCCCGTGGGGATGCTTCGTAAACGCGGTATAAACCGCTTTATTGTGGTGGATATTTCGAATATGAAAGGCATCGGGCACAAAACCGACCTTTCGTGTGCCGACATCATTTATATCCGTCCGCACGACCCAAAAGAACTCGGCGAGCCCTTTGAATTTGACCGCGCAAAAACCGAAATGCGTATGCAGATGGGCTATTTAGACGCCAAAAAGGCGTTCGGTGTTTTGGCTGGGCAGAAGTATTATTTCAAGCCTGCCGAGTATAAAAAAATGCAGGCGATTTACGGCTATCGGGCTTGTACCGAATTAGAGGATTTGGCACTGGAATGTGATGTGGAGCGTTTGACGGTGTATACGCATAACCGCTTTATGCGTGCGCTTTGCAAAGCGCGGCAAGCACCGGAAAAAGAACCCGAGTCCGAGTGGGAAAATTTGGCGGACTCCCTGTTGCAAAAAGCCCAGCCGCTTTTGGAAAAAGCGCCGGAGGAGTTTGTCCGCAAAATCCGCCGCCCGCGCAAGAAAACGGAAAAATACCCCGCGGCAATAAAAGCGCTGGACGCCTTTCAACAACCGAGCACGGAATAATCTTTATATTCTTTCACAGAACAGGGAGATATACTGTTCGCCCGAGAAAACCGAGTAGCGGTGCTTTTCCGCTTCGCCTACAAAGCCGTATTCTGAAAATTCGAGGGATTCGGGTAAAATACCGGCCATGCGCACGGCGGCCTCTGCATCGTCCGGCTCTTGCACAGTCAACACGGCGCAAAGCGTAATATAGGCTTGATACAGCGCGGCAAAATCTTCGCTTGTATACGGCGCTGCGTTGGGAATACAGGTGAGTTGTAACGCCGTCACCGTATCGGTGCTGTCTGTTGTGAGGCTCAAAAGCGCCGTGCAGTTTTGGGTAATCGGCATGTGGCAGTTGTATTCCCGTACGGTGTCTGCCCGTTCACGAAAAAAGTTTTCGGGCGCAAGCGACTGTGTGCCTTGTTCGGTGTTCACCCGTTTGCAAAATTCCGAAATATCCATATTCCGTTGCTTTGTACAACCGGAAAGCACCGAAACCGTCCACAAAATCAAAACGGCGGCGAGCAAAAGCTTTTTTCGCATTATCATTTTATCGTTCACCTTTTGTTCATATATTCTTTACAAAAATATATGGCAAATTTAAGCAAAATATTATAAAATTATGTGTGATCCTATTTTAATCTCTCAACATAGCGGAAAGCGGTGATGATTTGTTTAAGAAAACAAAAAATTGGACCAAAAAGAAAAAGGCGACTGTGGCGATATTGGTGATTATCGTTGCCGCCTTGGTGATTTCCATTCTTTATGCCAATTTCAAACCGGAGGAATTGCCGATGTATGCACTTGCCGAGGTGACAAAAGGGGATATTCAATCCACTTTTGATACACAGGGCGTTGTGGAATCGGGCAGTACCGAAACCTATTCCGCTGCAAGCGGGGTGAAGGTGGTTTCGGTGGATGTGGCTGTCGGGGACCGCGTTTCCGAAGGGCAACAGCTTGCCACCTTCGATGTCAGTTCTTTGAACGGTACGCTTTCCGATTATAAGACCGCATACAGCAAGGCAAAATCGTCTTATGACAAATCCGCCGCAGGCGTTGCCGACGCCAAACAAAAACTCGCCGATGTCAATACGCAAATTCCCGCATTGGAGCGCGAAATCGCACAATTGGAATCCGAGGTAAAAGCAGCCGAAAATACACAGGTAACTTTGCCGACGGCGCCGAATTACTCGGAAGCGGAATTACAGGCATTGATGGAGCAGTTGCGTGCCGGCGGTATGACCGAAGAACAGATTAACGAAATTGTTACGGCTTTGCAAGCGCAGGCGGGGCAGGTCGATGTAGAAACGGCGATTGCAAATTCCGCCGCCGCAAAAAAAGCGGAACTGACGCAGAAACAAGCGCAGCTTTCCGCCTTGCAAACGCAAAAAAGCGTGTACGAAGCGCAAACCGACGAAACCGTCACCGACCTGTACAAATCCGTTATGGAGCAAAAGAAAAAGGAATATGAAAGTTATCAAGCACTGGTCGACACACTGGCAAAAGGCTGGACTGCCTCTGCCGACGGGATTGTCACCGAGGTGAACCTGACCGCAGGGGAGGCGTTCCAACCGAGCACCGCGCAAAGCGGCGGCATGGATTTGGCTGCGCTGATGAGTATGGCTTCGGGCAACAGCGATGTTGCCGCAACGCTGACAGATATTTTCTCCACCACGAGCAATGCGAATACCGCTGTCGGTACGGGAATGGTCGTGGAGCATTACGGCGACTTTTATGTCAGCTTCACGGTCGGCAAATATGATTTGCAAGATTTACATGTCGGGCAAAAGGCAAAAATCACCTCGCTCGATAAAGATTATGCGGGCGAGGTCAGTTATGTCAGCGCAACGGCAACGGCAGGCAGTGGGTTAGATATCAGCTCGATTACCTCGTCGCTGACAGGCAGTTCTACTTCTTCCTCCTCCAACAGCGCGCCCATTAAGGTAAAAATCGAAAATCCCGATGAAAAAGTGGTCATCGGCTTTGATGTAGATGTCAGCATTGATACCGAAAAACTGGAAAATGTTATGGTCATTCCCGTGGAGGCTGTTTCGACAAATGACGGGGAAAACTGCGTATTTGTCTACAACGAAAAAGAGAAAACCGTTTCCAAGCGCGTGGTAACCCTGGGCGTCGGCTCGGATACCATGTATGAAGTGCTCGAAGGCTTGCAGGTCGGCGAGCAGGTGGTTTTAAATCCGAAAACCGCGCTCACGGACGGCGACAAAATCCAAGTGAAATAAGGCGGTGGCGTATTGGATATTCGAGAAAATATACGCATTGCCGTTTTCAGCATTCGTACCAACTTGATGCGCTCACTTTTGACGATGCTCGGTATTATTATCGGCGTCGGCTCGGTGATTGCGATTATTACCGTCGGCAACGGCAGCCGCGACTATATTGTCGGTATGATTCGGGATATGGGCAACAGCGCAATTAACATTATGGTGGACAGCCAAACCGCACAGCCGTCCGACTATATTACCTCTGCCGATGTGGAGGCCATTAAAGCGCTGGATACAGTGGATTATGTTTCCCCGTATGTGATGACTATGGGCGCTTTGACCGCCAACGAAACCAACGGTATCGGTATGTTAATCGGCGGCAACACGGATTTGCGGTTTGTTACCAGCGGCGACTGCATTTACGGCAGATATTTTAACGAAGCGGAATATGAAGCCGGCAGAGCAGTCGGCGTGATTGACGCGACCAGCGCGCGCCAGCTGTTCGGTAAAGCCAATGTTGTCGGGGAATACATCAATTTCACCTATAACGATGTGGTTACGCGTATTAAAATCGTCGGCGTAACCGATATGGCAAGCTCGTTCGGTATGGACTCTGAGGAAATGATGGAGTCTATGCAGGCGTTGGGCGGGGCACAAATGTCGGGCGCGATGCTGATGGTGCCGAATACCCTGTCGTCGCAGATTACGGGCTCTGCCGACTGCTTCGACACGATATACATTATGGCAAACGACGAAGACGATTTGGAGGGCGCGGGCAATGCGGCGCTGAACCGTTTAAATGCGCGCCATAACAACGGCGACCGCGACTGCTATATTGTAACCAATATGGCAACCTATATTGACCTTTTGGATACCGTTATCAATATTTTCACGATATTTATTGCGGCAGTCAGCGCGATTTCGCTGGTGGTCGGCGGTATCGGCGTGATGAATATTATGTTGGTGTCCATTACGGAGCGCACGCGTGAAATCGGTATTCGTAAAGCGCTCGGAGCGAAAACCTCCACCATTTTGTTTCAATTTTTGACCGAGTCGATTATCCTTTGCTTAATCGGTGGGGTGATTGGCCTGTTGCTCGGTGTGTTCGGTGCGGCAGTTGTGTCGCATTTGATGAACATTCCGTTGGAAGTGAAACCCTCAACCGTGGCAGTTGCCGTCGGGTTCTCCACGGCAATCGGTGTGATTTTCGGTGTGTACCCCGCGCGCAGAGCGGCAAAAATGCCCCCGATCGAAGCCTTGCGCAGAGATTAAAACGAAATAAAAAAATCCCTCGAAACCGTTGCGGCTTCGGGGGATTTTTCATTTATTCAGTCAAATACAACCGATTTCTTTTTCCCGTTTTTGTGGCGCGGGTATTCTCGAATGCGAAGAATGTAATCCAAATTTACAATTTCACGCGTACCGTTGTTCTCCAACACCAATCCGCCGTCCGAAACCGCTTGAATTGTGCCGTTGATTTGATTGTTCAGCGTGTAGATGATACATTCTTTTCCGATAAACTGTTTGGCGAGCTCCACCATTTTCTGCTTCTCCTTTTCCGTTTGACGCGTCGCAAGCAAACGGCGCACCGCAGATTGTTTTTCCATTTTCTTTTGCTGTAAAACGAGAAAAAGCAGGAAAAACACGCAAATCCAAGTGCTTGTTGCCATCATGATGCCTCCGTGCCGTTTCTTATAAAAAGTATAGCACGCATAACGGCTATTTGCAAGCATGCCTTATCTGCCGCGTAAAGTTTTCACAATCGTGCCGCAGGCAATGCGTTCGCCGGCGTTTCCCGCAGGCTGGGTTTTGAAATCGTCGGGATATCGGTGGAGTATTACGCTCCTACCGAGGATTTCCGCAATCCCGAAGCGGTCTGTCAGCACCGCGCAGAACGCGTGCCCGTTTGCGGTGGAAAACAGCGGCGGCAAATCGCCCGCGTGCGCCGGGTGCGGGCAGGTTTCGGGATTATAGTGCCCGCCCGCCGAGAGGAACGCGTCTGTTTTGCCGTCTTCGCAAGTACCGTTTTCATGCAAATGCATGGCAAAAATACTGCCGCCGCAGGGCTCGGCGCTGACGGGCAGTCCGCGCACATTGGAGACCACCAAAACGCCGCGGGTTCCTGCGGGGTAAAACAAAATTCGCCCCGCAATTTCGGGGTATTTTTCACGCCCGCGCACATATGCGGCGGCATAAGGCTTGTGCGACGATACAATGTGCACGAAATCTGCGTTTTCCCGTTGAAATGTATACAAAAAATCACCTCCGTTTCAATATATGCAAAACGGGGGTGATTTTTGTATGCGCAGGAATTCTTTACAGCGGGGTGCGGTCACAGTGCTCGTGTTGATAGGCGTGCAGCAATTCTTTCAAATGCGCGGCGTGTTCGGCTTCCTCTACGGCATATTTTGAAAAGACTTCTCGGTATTTCGGCTCTCCTTGGTATTCGTCGGCATAGCCTTCAAAATCCCGCGCCATTTCCATCGAGTTTTCCCATGCCCGCAACAGACGGTCGCGCACCGTTGTCGGAATTCTGTGGCGGTTTTGTTCGTTTTTCATTGAAACACTCCTTCCTTTTTTCAGTATGCGCGATTTTTTCGCCTTCACTCCCAAAAAAGGCAGGAAAATATCAAAAGACAAAGCATTGCACAAATTATGTTTTTATGCTACAATATTCCAATATAGCTGTAAGAAACGAAAAGACGCGGCGTGCTTCACTGCGTCCGGTTGTGACTTGTTCGTAACAACGGTGTTTTAGATGCGCGAAACGGTTCGTTTACGGCAACAGGGTAATCATTAGGAGGTTATTTTATGGATTTCAGTGCATTTTCCGCGTTTGACCATGCCATATTTGCTTGGATTCAGACAAACATTTGGTGCCCGTTTTTAGATGCCGTTATGCCCGTCATCACGATTTTGGGCGAGGGCGGCTGGTTTTGGATTGTTGTGGCGGTGCTTTTCCTGTTTATGAAAAAATACCGTAAATCCGGTGTAACGATGGCGTTTGCACTCATCGTGATGCTGATTGTCAACGATTTGATTTTAAAAAATGTATTTGCGCGTGTGCGCCCGTTCAATTTCGCGGAGTTTGCCGATTTGTATGCGGCGTTTCCCGTCGGGGCAAACGGCAAGCCTGAACTGTTGACTTCTTTGCCGTCGAGTTATTCGTTCCCGTCGGGGCATACCTCGTGTTCGTTTGCGGCGGCAACGGCGATACTGCTTAACAAAAAATGGAAAGTCGGTATTCCCGCATTTGTTTTGGCAATTCTCATCGGCTTTTCGCGCAACTATTTGATGGTGCATTACCCCACAGATGTTCTGTTCGGCGCGCTGTTCGGGGCTTTGTACGCTGTGCTTGCGTATTTCCTGATTGCAAAATATGTTTATCCGTCGTTTGACCGTGCTGTCGGGCAAAAGGTTGACGCGTTTTTTGCAAAGAAATTGCAGAAAAAAGAAAAAGCCGCAAAAGCGGACTGATTTTAAAACGGCGGTGTAATCATTATGACAATTCCACTCGGCAAAACCGCGGATTTGTATTTTCACGCGGACGGTACATTCCGCATTATGCAGGTTGCGGACACGCAGGACACACAGATGACCTCGAAAGATACGCTTGCGTTTCTCGAAAAAGCCTTAGACGAATCAAAACCCGATTTGGTCATCTTTACGGGTGACCAATTCAAAGGCTACGGTGTCAGTTTCTTACTCGGCGACCGCGAAGCAAACTACAAGCGAGCGATTGACAATTTAATTGCGCCCGTAGAAGCGCGGGGAATTCCGTTTTCATTTGTATTTGGCAATCACGATGACCAAGCCTTCGGTATTCCGAAAGAACAGCAACTCGCAATGTACCTTTCGCATAAAAACTGTATTGCCGTGGCAGGGGATACCGCTTTGCCGGGGCTTTGTAACCAATACATCAATTTGCGCTCTGCGGACGGCGAAAAAATCCTGTTTAATCTGTATCTGATTGACTCGCTGTCCACCACGCTCGACGGCAAATGTGCAAGCGTTTCCAAAGAACAAATCGAATGGTACCGCACGGTGCGCGACAGTTTAAAAGAGCAAACGGGCGCATATGTACCGTCTGTTTTGTTCCAGCATATCCCCGTACCCGAAATGTGGGAAGTGCTCAAAGAAGTACCGAAATCCCATAAGCCGCACGCGGAAGGGTTCCGCGCGCACGCCGGAAAATATTATGACATTGACGAGCGATTTTTGCAAAAGGGGAATTGCGATTTCCTGTTGGAAACCCCCGCAACCCCCGCCGAAAATACGGGCGAATTTGAAGCCGTTTCCGAAAGGGGCGACACGCTGGCGATGTTCTTCGGGCATGACCACAACAACAGTTTCGTCAGCCGCTATCAAAATATGCTCCTCGGCTATACACAAGGGTGTGGCTTTCATGTTTACGGGCCGAAACGCAATCGCGGTGTACGGTTGATTGACTTAAACACGGAGAACTTACATACCTTTGAGACACATACCTTGTTATACAGGGATTTGTTCACGGTGCGTGACATCAAAAACAAACCGAAATATTTGTTTTATTCTTACGCGCCGCCGAGCGTGGAATCGGTATTGCCGAAGTTAAAAAAAGTCGGTATTGCCGCGGGTGTTGCAGCAGCAGGCGGGATTGTATATGCGCTCGCCAAACGAAAATAAAAAGGCAAAAGAAAAGCGATGGGGCGGAATTGCCGCCGCATCGCTTTTTGTGTGGTATGTAGAAAAGTGATTATTCGCCTTTCATATCGAGCAGTTGCACTTTGCCTCTGTAAGAATCCTCACTGACTTTGATGGAGTCGAAAATTGCCGCTTTGATGTCGTCTTCGGTGACGCCCAATTCCAAGCAATCCTTCTGTTCGGTGAAAATGTTGACATCCATAATGTAGGGGAGGTACATCGGGTCCATACCGCTGTCCACGCCGCGGGCTTCGTAGTCTTTCACGACCTTGCCCATGCCCATTTTCATCATCCACGGCGCAACGCCCAAAATCTTTCTGCCCTTCATACCGCGGGCTTCGTAAACAATCGCCAAGAATTCTTTCCAAGTCATGTTATACATACCGATTTTGTATGCGCGGAAGCCGCCGACTTCTTTTTCGCAAGCACCGGCAATCGCCTGACCGACCTGACGGACGGTAAGCATCGTGGTGCCGCCCTTCGGATACATCGTGAAGGGCCATTTGTCCATAAATTCAATTTGTTCAATCAAGATAACCCAAACAGGCTTTCTGCCGGGCTGCGTGCCGAAGATGTAGGGCAGTTCCAAAACGGAAACATCGAAGGTTTCGTCGGCATATTTCTCGCAGACCTTTTCCTGGTCAATACGGCTCTTAATGTAGGGGTTCTTTTCGCAAATCGGCATATCGGTGCGCTCTTTGGCAAGCCAACTGAAATAAGAACCGAGCACAACCGCGCGTTTTAAGCCGGCTTCTTTGCAGAGGGGTAAAATTCTTTCCAACGGCGCAATGTTGAATTTGTAGTAAGAATCGTAAACGGGCGCGGGGCATTCCTTGCGCTCATCAATGCCTGCCGCGAACACAAAGCAGTCACAGCCTTTGAGCATATCGTGGATTTCATCGTCTGACATTTCATTGATGTTTTTGAAAATGAGTTCCATTTCTTTCGGAATGGGAGCGCCTTCGGGCAGGGGCGGGAGCGCAACGCTCTTGACCTCGTGCCCTCTTTCAATGAGGATTCTGGCAGCCTCACAGCCCAAAAGACCTGTGCCGCCAATCATAAATACTTTCATACATCTACCTCCAAATTTCTGCATTCAAAGAGCGAAAACAGGAAAATTGCGCCGATTTTTCCATTCTTTCGCTGATTGTGAACAGTATAACACACTTTCCCTGTAATTTCAACTGATGATTTTAAACTGTGTTTGTACCGTACAAAAAACAGTCCTCCTGCGCGTAGCGAAGGATCTCAGTCACATTTGTTACAGATTCTTCGGCTTTGCCTCAGAATGACACAGTACAGGCGAGAGTATGCCCTGCCGCCTTGACAAACCCCGCAAAACCGCTTACACTAAACGGGAACGGAAAAGAGGAAATACGATGAAAATCAACTACCAAACCGAAATGGAACAGGAAATTGCCCGCTTGCCCGAAAACGCGCGCCCGCGGCTGTTGTTGCAATGCTGTTGTGCACCGTGTTCGAGCGCAGTGCTGGAAACGCTCACAAAATTCTTTGCGGTGACGGTGTATTTTTATAATCCGAATATCCACCCGCAGGCAGAATACGAAAAACGCCTTGCGCAGTTTCCGAAACTCTTGCAAGCGCCGTTTTGCGAAACGGTTCAAACGCTTGCCGCGCCTTATGATCCCGAAGCCTTTTTTGAAGCCGCAAAAGGCTTGGAAAACGAGCCCGAGGGCGGTGCGCGCTGTACACAATGCTTTCAACTGCGATTGCGGCAAACCGCAAAAACGGCAAAAGCGCAGGGGTACGACTATTTTACCACTACGCTGACCGTAAGCCCGCATAAAAACGCTGCGCTGTTAAACGAAATCGGCAAAGCCTTGGGCGAAAAGTACGGCGTGAAATTTCTGCCGTCGGATTTTAAAAAGAAAGAGGGCTACAAACGCTCAATCGTCCTCTCGAAAGACCTCGATCTTTACCGCCAAACCGATTGCGGCTGCATTTTTTCAAAAACACCGCCGCGTGCGCCCGTAAATGCATGCATAATGCATAATAAAAATGAAAAATCGTAGGGAACAGTCTTGCCCGTCCCGCGAATACCCTAAAATACTTGATTTCCATACACGATTACAACCCCAAAGAACGCTTCTCCGATATACGCTGCCCCGAAAAAAGTACACACGCTTGAATTGACAAAGCCCACGGACTTTGGTAGAATAAGAAACACTTGCATTTGCAAAAACTTGCCCCCTTAGTTTAATGGATAGAACAAATCCCTCCTAAGGATTAGATGTGAGTTCGATTCTCGCAGGGGGTGCCAAAATACACCGGCGGTGCGCAGTGCATAAGGCGCGGGCGTTCCCGCACCATGGACGCTGAAAAGTATTCATTTGTTTTTGCTTTGATTTTTTTAAAATCTGTAAAAAAGTCTTGACAACCAAGCAGGATTGTAGTATGATACTTAAGCACGCAAACGAGTGCACAATTCCATATCGCGGGGTAGAGCAGTTGGTAGCTCGTCGGGCTCATAACCCGGAGGTCGTGTGGTTCAAGTCCCACCCCCGCAACCAGAAATCCTCATTCGTAAGAATGGGGATTTTACTTTTTTGCTATTCACTACGCTTCTACAATAGAGGATTTTTGGAAGTAATATATTGATTTTATCGTTCATAACTGTTTCGGACAGCCGCAACATCAAGCAACCCGTAACAAAGCAATACGCCGTATTATCCGTGACTGCAATGATGAACAGCTCCTGAAAGATGAAAATGCAAAGGGTTTGCTTCGCATTTTAGCTGTCACGCATTCAGGCATACATTCACGACAAAAATGTGTGAGGCAGGGGTTCATGTTAAGGCCATTCAGGATACGCTTGGTCAAAATGACATATCCTCCGCCCTCAATATTTATGCTGATGTAACGAAGGAGTAAAGGAGGTCTGAATTTGAAGGTCTTGGCTCGCACTTCAAAAATGAGTATAATAAAGCAGAAATATTTGACGCAGTTTTATTGTTGCCGACGAAAAGAGATGTACACCAAATACAATAGGGCGGCAAATAATTTGGGGTAGAACAGTGAATATCAATTTAGTAACCCAATAACCGAGAGGTCTTTTCCGTTCCGACGATGAAGTCGATGGAAAGTAAAGCGTTAAAATGGGCAATCTCAAACGAGATTGCCCATTTCGGGTAGAATACATAAATTGGGGTTTGTGGGGAGAATTTTATGCGGTAGGGCGGGGTGATTCCCCTGTTAGGGGAAATGTCTGCGAAGCAGACAAAAGGGTGCCCGAATTCGGAGAATTTTGCTCCCGCCGCGGGATTCGATGTAAATTAACGGCGGGGGCAAGCCCCCGCCCTACATGCACACGATTGATTTCATGCGTAGGGGCGATTCACGAATCGCCCGCAAGGCTTGATGTGATTTTACGGAACAACCGAAGATGCGTTCCACAAAATTACATCAAAATCTACGGGCGGGCGTGGAAACCCGCCCCTACAACGGGTCGTCGAGACGCCGACCCCTACAACGGGGCGCCGAGTCGTCGCCCCCTACGCTCGCATTTCAGTTTGCCCGTTCCGTTACACCCCCCACAAACCCCAATTTGTTAATCCGCCGCAAGGCTGATTATAAATATTTCATTTTAAGGAGATTGCTGTTTGAAAAACAACACTTCGGAGATTGTAGGCTGACCGGGAGGTTTGCGCCAATACAATCTCGCACAAACCTCCCCGTATTGCAGTCAACAAGCATCAGGAGGAATAAATAATGAATAAAAATGACTATCAAATTCGTTTAGAAAGAAAATCCGAACAAAGAGATGTGGAAAACCTCGTACGAGAGTCTTTTTGGAATGTTTACCGCCCGGGCTGTTTGGAGCATTATGTCCTGCATCGGTTAAGAGACGATGCGGCTTTTGTACCGGAGCTTGATTTTGTTTTGGAAAAGGACGGAAAACTGATTGGGCAAAATGTGTTTGTGCGGGCAAATATTCAAGCGGATGACGGCAGAGAAATCCCGATTATGGCGATGGGACCGATTTGCATTGCGCCGGAATTACAAAGACAGGGCTACGGCAAAATTCTGTTGGACTATTCCTTGGAACAGGCGGCGGCGCTCGGCTGCGGTGCCGTTTGCTTTGAGGGAAACATTGCGTTCTACGGGAAAAGCGGCTTTGGCTATGCAGCGCAATTCGGAATTCGGTATCACGGCTTGCCCGAGGGGGCAGACGCCTCTTTTTTCCTGTGTAAGGAATTGATACCCGGGTATTTGAACGGCATTGCCGGTGAATATACCCCGCCGCAAGGCTAT
Organism: Ruminococcus sp.; assembly: GCA_004555265.1. Taxonomy (GTDB): domain Bacteria; phylum Bacillota; class Clostridia; order Oscillospirales; family Acutalibacteraceae; genus Fimenecus. The sequence goes on along the minus strand of SFIQ01000005.1, from coordinate 28,552 downwards.
TTTGTGGATGAAGCAGAAGCAGAAGCCTTTGACAAAACCTTTCCCGATAAGGAAAAGTTAAAACTGCGGGGGCAACTGTTCTAAACGAAGCGAAAAATGAGCGTGCATAGTTTTTATGCACGCTCGTTTTTTTATATGGACATGGTAAATCGGCTATTTTTCTTTGTGTATCTGCGCATGGCGTTTCAGTGCTTCAAAGGTTTCGTCACTAATGTCGTGCTCCATTTTGCAAGCATCGGCAACGGCGTTTTCTTTACTGACGCCGAGTTGCATCAGAACTTCGGATAAGGTTGTATGCCGTTCATAGATTTTCTTGGCAACCGCAAGACCGGTTTCGGTCAAAGTGAGTGCACCGTCTGCATCCATGAAAACATAACCGCCGCTTTTTAAAAGACGGACTGCGCGGCTGACGCTGGGTTTGGAAAAACCCATATATTCGCCGACATCAATCGAGCGAACGGCGCCGCCTTGCTGTGACAGAATATAAATCGTTTCAAGGTACATTTCACCGGATTCCTGCAAATGCATAACAGCACCACCTAAAATATCGGATAACAACAACCGACAAAGTATCATCAGTTTACCATAATACCCTATGAAAATCAAGAGATGCTTCTGAAACGGTGGCGGGCGAGTAGGGTAACGGTATCAAATCGACGATAGCGTATAGATATTTTACACAAGAATACTCGTTAGCAAACGCTAACCAATTGCATTATTTTCCAAAAATGCAGAATAGTATGAAAAAACCAAAATTGTGGATTGACAAATACAGTATATTCCCTTATAATATCAATCAGTTAGCAACCGCTAACTGATTTTTTGGCGTGACGGTTAGCCAAAACTAACTGTCAATTATATCGGAAAGGAAGATTCTATGATGCCGTTGACAATGGCAGAAGTCGGAGAAGAAAATATCATTAAAAAAATCGGCGGAAAACAAGAGGTGAAATCGCATTTGGAAACCCTCGGATTTGTCATAGGCGGTGCGGTGACGGTTATGAATACCATCAGCGGCAATGTGATTGTCAATGTGAAAGACTCCCGCATTGCAATCAGTCGGGAAATGGCGCAGAAAATTATGATTTAAAATTCTGCGGTAGATATACAGAAAATCAGTTTTATGGAAGGTGTGTACACATGAAAACGCTCAAAACAGCAAAGGTCGGCGAAACGGTCAAGGTTGTAAAACTGCACGGCGAAGGTGCGGTCAAGCGCCGCATTATGGATATGGGGCTGACGAAAGGTGTGGAAGTCCATATTCGTAAGGTTGCACCGCTTGGGGACCCTATGGAAGTCACTGTCCGTGGGTATGAGTTGTCCCTACGAAAAGCCGATGCGGAAATGATTGAAATCGAGTAAAACAGACAGTTCGGGGAAGGCTTTCCCATATTTTTTTGATTTATGGTTAGCGTATGCTAATTAAGAAGGTGAGGATATAACCTATGGATTTGCGTATTGCCCTTGCGGGGAATCCGAACAGCGGTAAAACAACTTTATTTAACGCCTTAACCGGTTCCAACCAATTTGTCGGGAACTGGCCGGGCGTGACGGTTGAGAAAAAAGAGGGGAAACTGAAAAAACACAGCGATGTTGTCATTACAGACCTTCCCGGTATTTATTCGCTCTCTCCGTATACCTTAGAGGAGGTTGTAGCGAGAAATTATTTGATTGCCGAGCGCCCCGATGTGATTTTAAACATCATTGACGGTACAAACTTGGAAAGAAACTTATATTTGACAACCCAACTGACCGAGCTCGGTATTCCCGTCGTCGTTGCAATCAATATGATGGATGTCGTAACGAAAAACGGCGACAAAATCAATATAGAGGAGCTTTCCCGCGCGCTTGGCTGTAAAGTTGTTGAAATCTCAGCATTAAAAGGCTCGGGGATTACACAAGCGGCCGAGGCGGCTATCGACGCGGCAAAATGCGGCAAAACGGTGCCGATGCACACTTTTTCGGGTACGGTTGAACACGCACTGGCACATATTGAGGAGGCGGCGGTACATACTTTGCCCGAAGAACAACAACGCTGGTATGCCATCAAAATTTTTGAACGCGACGATAAAGTGCTGGCGCAGATGCATCTTGACGAAGCAACATTAGAGCACATTGAATCCGATATTCAAGCGGTGGAAGCGGAATTGGACGACGATGCAGAGTCCGTTATCACAAACGAGCGCTATGTTTATATCGGTCAGATTATCAAAGGTTGTTACAAGAAAAAATCTGCCGAAAAACTTTCGACTTCCGATAAAATTGATAAGATTGTAACCAACCGCTTTGCGGCGCTCCCGATTTTTGCGGTCGTGATGTTCCTCGTGTACTATATTGCCGTTTCCACGGTCGGTACATTTGCGACCGATTGGGCGAATGACGGCGTGTTCGGCAACGGCTGGCATCCGTTCGGTATCGGTGCTTCTGCTTATGCGGAGGCGATGACCGACTATGCTGTCGAAAATGTTTGGACGGACGAGATGATTTCTTTGGTAGACGAAGCCGCCGCACAAGGCGTTGTCGGTGCGGAGGACATGCAGACAGCGATTGCCGATGAAGATTTCGGCGCATTTGATGAGGCGTACGGTTTCTATGCGGATTCGCTGGCAGAAGAAGGATATGATATTTCTGAAATCTACGAAACAGCGCTCGGCGAAGAAGCAGTGGGTGTGCCCGACCCGTCCGAATACGGTGTATGGGTGCCCGGCATACCGGTGCTTGTGCAAAACGGTTTGGACACGGTCAACAGTCCCGAATGGCTGAGCAGTTTGTTGGTGGATGGGATTATCGGCGGCGTCGGTGCGGTGCTCGGCTTTGTACCGCAAATGATCGTGTTGTTTATTCTGTTGGCGTTTTTAGAATCCTGCGGGTATATGGCGCGTATCGCATTCGTGCTTGACCGTATTTTTCGCAAATTCGGTCTTTCCGGCAAATCCTTTATTCCGATGCTCATCGGTACCGGTTGCGGCGTGCCCGGCATTATGGCGTCGCGTACCATCGAAAATGAACGCGACCGCCGTATGACGATTATGACCACAACCTTTATTCCGTGCGGAGCCAAACTCCCGATTATCGCGCTTATCGCCTCTGCACTATTCGGAGGTGCGTGGTGGGTAGCACCGAGCGCATACTTTATTGGGATTGCAGCCATCATTGTTTCGGGTATCATGCTTAAAAAGACCAAGCTGTTTGCAGGCGACCCCGCGCCCTTTGTGATGGAACTGCCCGCGTATCACTGGCCGACTGTCGGCAATGTTTTACGCTCTATGTGGGAACGCGCCTGGTCGTTTATCAAAAAGGCAGGCACAATCATTCTGCTTTCCTCTATTGTCATTTGGGCAGGCTCCTGCTTTGGAGTGGTAGACGGAACATTTGCTTTCCGTACGGAAATGGATTTGGAAAACAGCATTCTCGGTATGCTCGGCGGCGCACTTTGCCGGATTTTTGCGCCGCTTGGTTTCGGAAATGTCAAGGCAACCGTTGCAACCGTGATGGGGTTGGTGGCCAAGGAAGAGGTCGTCGGCGTATTTGGCGTGCTGGACTTTGAAGGTATGTCCCGCCTTGCCGCTTATTCTTTCCTCGTATTCAATCTGTTGTGCGCACCTTGCTTTGCGGCAATCGGTGCAATCAAGCGCGAAATGAACAGCGCGAAATGGACATGGTTTGCAATTCTGTATCAGTGTGTGTTTGCCTATGCCGTCTCTTTACTGATTTATCAGTTTGGTTCGGCGTTCGCCGGAAACTTGCATGTTCTCGGTCTGCTTGCGGCGATTGTTGTGCTTGCCGTTTTCGTGTATATGCTGTTTATCAAGCGCGATTGTGCGGCGACAAAACGCAAATACAGTGTGAAAGTTTCAAAATAATGGATTTGTAAATAAGAGGTGAAGTGCAATGCTGACTTGGCTTTCGCAAAACATAGCAACGATTATACTCTGTGCTGTGTTAATCGCTGTTGTGGCGGCAATTATCATCCATATGATAAAAAACAAGAAAAAAGGCAAGTCCGCCTGTGGGTGCGGATGTGCAGACTGCCCGATGCGCAGTGCTTGTCATACGCAGAAATAATCGTGTGGGAGATGCAGGTGCAGACTTGCATCTCCTTTTTTACTGTCGGCTCTTGCAATTTTCGGGAAAACTGTATATAATACGGTATGGATACATGCAGGGAGGCGTGTTTTTACACACTTCCCTTATTTATTTTTCGGAGGTGAGCCGATGCAAAAGACATTGCCGAAAAAGAAAAAGTTCGGATACGCATTCGGCATTTTTACAGAATCGCTGATTTACAATATGTTTTATACATATTACCTGACCTTTTTGGTGGAAATCGTCGGGATTCAGCCGCGCTTTGCGTCTATCGTGATTTTTATTTCCATTGCGTGGGATGCCGTCACCGACCCGATGATTGGCAGTTATACCGACCGTGCGGGCGTGGATAAACGCAAAGTGATGAAAATGTCCGTGGTGCCGCTTGCTTTGGTGTTTGTCGTTGCGTGGACGAGTTTTGGCGCGGGGTTTTCAAGTCAGCTTATCAAGGTTTTGGTTTACACTTTGATTTCCATGTTGATTTGGGTGTTTTACACCATGTATACCATTCCGTATTATGCGGTGGTTGCGGAATTGACCGAGGATTACGACGAACGGACAGATATTCGCTCGCTTTCTTCTTTGCTGAATGCGGTGGCAGTCGGGCTTGGCAATATTCTGCCCGCATTGGTGCCGACGGTTGCCGTTTTGCTGACCGAAAAATACCAAAGCAACGCCTATGCGGTGATTGCGATGATTATCAGCTTGCTCGCCGTACTGTTCGGCTTTGTCTGCTGTAAATCTTTGCAAGGCATTTACACGCCGAAATCCGCCGAAATCGGCACGGAGAAAAGCACGGTACGCGGTACATTCCGCTCGTTCGGCGAGGTCTTAAAGCTCAAACCGGCAAAGTGGTTTTTGCTGTTCGTCTTTTTCTTCTTGGCGGCTTCCTCGATGATACAGTCCAATTTAACCTATATGGTCATTGATTGCATCGGTATGGAATACGATACCGGCATCACCTTTGTGATTTTGTCGCTGGTTGTATTTATGGCGATAACCGTGCCCTTGGTCGAAAAAACGGCGCAAAAGAAAGACCGCCGGTTCGCCGCAATTCTGTTTTTAAGTCTCACTTGCGTCGGCGAAGTGATTTTAAAATGCGTCGGTTTAGATGTGCGCGTCGGCAATTTCCCGATTATGTGTATTTTGAGCCCTGCGCTTTTAGGGATGGGTGCGGGCACCTTTTGGACGCTGTTCTACTCCATGGGGTATGATTTGGTGGAACTCGACGAATTTAAAAACGGCAAACGGCGTGAATCTATTATTACGGCATTGCCGCAACTTGTGCAAAAATTCGGCTCGGCATTCGGCATTTTGGCGGCAGGCCAGCTTTTGTCGCTGTATGGCTATGATGCTTCCGCCGATGTGGCAGGGCAGGAGGATTTAATTCACCGCGTGACCGATGCGCATATCGTGAACGGTATGGAAAATATTGCAACGAGCATTCCCGCGGTTTTAATTGCCGTTTCCGTTTTGGCGTGCGTGGCGTACCCCATGACGCGCAAAACCTTTGAAGCCTTAAAAACGCAGTTAGAGAAAAAGCGTGCGGGAGAGACCTATTCTACAGAGGGCTTTCAGCATATTTTGTAAGGAAACAAACCGCGATGAAAACCGTAATTTGTTGTTTAAATTCCAAATACATTCATTCGTCACTTGCGCCTTGGTGCCTGCTTGCGGGCGTCAGGGCGTATTGTTCTGCCGAAGTGACGGCGAAGGTTTTAGAGGGTACGGTCAATGAGCCGCGCGACGCGGTTTTTGCCCGCCTGTCCACAGAAAATGCCGATATGGTAGGCTTTTGTACCTATATTTGGAATATCCATACCGTTTTGGAACTGGCAAAACAGTTGAAACTTGAAAATCCAAATGTGCAAATTGTCCTCGGCGGTCCGGAAGTTTCCTACCGCGCCGAACAGGTCTTGCACGATTATCCGTTTGTAGATTTTGTCGTATCGGGCGAAGGAGAATATCCTTTTGCCGCTTTGGTAAACGCTTTGCAGGCAGGGGACAGGCGCGCGCTTGACGCTATCGACGGGCTGTGCTTTCGGACAGCAGAGGCTTTGCATTTATCCGCGCCGCATATCGGGGCGGGCGACCCTGTTTCGCCGTATTGTGCAGAATATTTCGATACTTTACACGGGCGCATTGCCTATCTCGAAACCTCGCGCGGGTGTCCGTACAACTGTGCGTTTTGCCTGTCGGGGCGGTGCGGCACGGTGCGTTTTTTCTCACTCGAAACCGCCAAAGAGAATATTTTGCGCCTTGCGAACAGCGGCGCACAAACCGTAAAATTTGTGGATAGAACCTTTAATGCCGATAAAAAACGCGCATACGAGATTTTCTCGTTTATCCTGTCGCACTATGGTATAGATATTCCCAATACTGTTTGCTTTCACTTTGAGATTGCAGGCGATATTTTAAATGATGCGCTCATTGACTTGTTGGCAACCGCGCCCAAAGGGGCAATACAACTCGAAATCGGCTTGCAGAGTTTTAACGAAACCACGCTTGCAAGAATTCACCGTAAGACCGATACGCAAAAACTTCTACGCAATATCGAGCGCTTAATTGCGCCGCGCAATATCCATATTCATATTGATTTAATCGCGGGATTGCCATACGAGGATTACGAGAGCTTTGCCGACAGTTTCAACAAAGCCTTTGCCCTCAAACCCGATATGTTGCAATTCGGCTTTTTAAAATTGCTTTACGGTGCACCGATGCGTGAGAACCCCGAAGCGTACCCTTGTACCTTTTCCAAAGTCCCGCCTTATGAAGTGCAGTCCACGCCTTGGCTTACCGATACGGAATTACAAAAAATGCACGGCGTAGAGGATGCTTTTGACCGTATTTGGAACAGCGGGCGGTTCCGGCGCACTGTGCGGTATGTACTGGCGGCTACCAAAGTAACACCGTTTGAATTGTTTGCCGATTTTGCCGCATGGTTGGCAATGCAAAATGCGCCGACGGAGAAAGTGCCGTTAGATGTCTATTCCGAAAGTTTATTTACCTATTTGTGTGCTTTGCCGCAAACGGACAATGCGGTTGTACGCGACAAAATGGTTTGCGACCGCCTGGCAACGAACGCGTCGGGCGTCTTGCCTGCCTTTTTAAGAGTGGATGACCGCCGCTTAAAAGAAGTGCGTACTTTGCTGAATACCGATCTGCAAACCCGTGCGCGCACCGGTGTCAAGCGTGCCGTTGCGCTTCTTTACAGCGAAAATCGCGCAGTGTATGTCGATTATATTGCCCCTGACCGTGTCACGGGAGAATATCCGTTAGTGTATATTTCTTTAAAAGAAAAATAAAAATTTTTCGCGGTCGAGTGAACTCTATTTTTAAAAATTTTTGCATTTTTTCACGGTAAAACAGAGAAAAAATCCCCAACTCGTATGGAAACCTGCCGTCCAAACCACATCGCTGTGATTTGGACGGCATTTTTGGCATAAAATAAGGAAAAACGGCTGTTTTCACAGCCAAGTGTGCCCGTTCACTTCGATTGTGGAATACTTGCCAACCGGAAAAAAATATGATACCATGAGAACAACATCAGGCGAGGGTACCGCGCCGAATGTTTGAAAGGGAAGGTGAATTAAATGCTGACAATTTCATCAACCGCCCTGACGGTCATCTGGATTGTGCTTCTGGTGTTGTTCCTGATTTTGGAGGCCGCCACCGTACAGTTGGTTTCTGCGTGGTTTGCACTCGGCGCGTTGTGCGCGTTGCTTGCAAATCTTTGCGGGGTGGGTGTAATTTGGCAGATTGTACTTTTCTTAATCGTCTCTGCAATTTGCCTGATTGCCACACGGCCGCTTGTCAAAAAAATGACGGCGACCAAAATCCAAAAGACAAATGCAGACCGCTGTATCGGCGCAGAAGCCGTGGTATTGGAAGAAATCAACAATCTGAAATCCACGGGGCTTGTCAAGGCAATGGGCAACACGTGGACGGCACGCGCGGAAGACGGCTCGGTCATCCCGAAGGACGCCGTCGTGATTGTCCGCAAAATGGACGGTGTTAAACTGATTGTGTCACAGCAATCGGAAAAGCAATAAACAAACGGAGGGTTTCTTATGTGGATTTATGTTCTCTTAGGTATTGTATTGGTCATTCTGTTGGTTGTGGCGGCAAACATTAAGGTTGTTCCGCAGTCAAAAGCGTATGTCATTGAGCGTTTGGGCGCGTATATGACAACTTGGCAGACGGGCTTTCACATTAAAATCCCGTTCTTTGAGAGAGTCGCCAAAATTGTCTCTTTAAAAGAGCAGGTGGTTGATTTCGCACCGCAGCCGGTTATCACCAAAGATAATGTTACCATGCAGATTGATACGGTCGTATTTTTCCAAATTACCGACCCGAAGCTTTACACTTACGGTGTAGAAGCGCCGCTGTCGGCGATTGAAAACCTGACCGCGACCACGCTTCGTAATATTATCGGTGAATTGGAACTCGACAGCACCTTGACCTCGCGCGACACCATCAATGCGAAAATCCGCGTGATTCTGGACGAAGCGACCGACCCGTGGGGCATTAAGGTCAACCGTGTCGAACTGAAAAACATCATTCCGCCGCGTGAAATTCAGGACGCGATGGAAAAACAGATGAAAGCCGAGCGTCAACGCCGTGAGGCTATTCTCACCGCCGAGGGTGAAAAGGCAAGTAAAATCCTTGTTGCCGAAGGGCACAAGGAGTCGCAAATCCTCAACGCCGAGGCGGAAAAACAGGCGGCAATTCTGCGCGCCGAGGCTGTCAAAGAAGCCAAAATCCGCGAAGCCGAGGGTGAAGCGCAAGCCATTCTCGCCGTACAGCAGGCAAATGCCGATGCAATCCGTATGATTAACGAGGCAAACCCCGGCGACGCCGTGATTGCGATTAAGAGTCTTGAAGCGTTTGCAAAGGCCGCCGACGGTAAGGCAACGAAAATTATTATTCCGTCCGAAATTCAAAGCCTTGCAGGGCTTGCAACAAGTCTTAAAGAATTGGTAACGGACGCACCCGCCGACGAGAAAAAAGGCAAATAAAATGGCACACAGTACGCGGGCGGGTTTTCCCACCCGCGTATTTTTCTGCCGAAAAGTAAAAATATTATGTAGGGAACGGTCTTGACCGTTCCAAAGAATTACAGCAAATTTTTGCAGGCACAGAGACCGAACGCCCTACGCATGGATTGCATTTTTGATGCTGCACGCGTATTATAAAATCGGGAACCGACTTGATATTCCGATCATCGTTTCGCAGATGTGCACATAGCAGGGTATTGCTTTGCATATTTTTTCCGTTTTCTCCGATACTAAATCGGAGGTGACCAAAATGGATGACAAAGAACTGCTCGGCTATATTCTCAACACCCCGCACGACAATATGTCGAATGAAGAAATCATCCACTTGCTTTTGGAAAACACGGTGGCAACACGCGGCGAGGAAAAAGAAACCTTCGGCCAGCGCGCGGCGGATAAAATGGCGGCGTTTGCGGGCAGTTGGGGCTTTATATTGTCATTTAGTGCCCTGCTTCTTTTGTGGATTATTGTCAATTTAATTGCGGCTTCCCGCGCCTTTGACCCGTACCCGTTTATCTTGCTCAATTTGGTATTATCTTGCATTGCCGCCGTGCAGGCGCCGCTGATTATGATGAGCCAACAGCGGCAAGAGCAAAAAGATCGATGCCGCAATGAAAACGATTATAAAATTAACTTGAAATCCGAAATTATATTAAAAGATTTACACAAAAAACTCGATTATATTCTCGAAGAATTAAACAACAAAAAACCGCCGAACTGTTGAACGGCGGTTTTTGTTGTGAAAATATATGTTGAAACGCCTCATTTTTGACAAAATTTTATTGAATTGACTTTTTAAATATGCTATACTTCTCCTGTATATTGGTAATTCTATACAGATTGGGGAGACGGCAATGAAAAACCTGAAACGAACGGTGACAAAATCGGCGGCATTTTTGCTGACTTTGGCGCTGGTTTTCGCTTTGGTGCCTTCCACGCTTGTGCGTTCGGTAGCATCAAGCGGAGAGGTGACTGTGGGCGTAATGAATGACCTGCATTATTTCCCGCAGAGCTTAATGGGCGCAGATGTCAATGCGTTTATTGAAGCATCAAAACTCAATTCCACCACATCGTATCTCGCCGAAGCGCTTTTAGACAATGCGCTTAACGAGTACCGCGTGGAAGCCGCTACGCGTGGGTTAAAGTACCTGATTATTCCGGGTGACCTTACCAAAAACGGTGAATATGAAGGGCACAGGGAATTGGCAGCGAAATTGGAACAGTTCGAACAAGACACGGGCGTTGAGGTGTTTGTTATCAACGGCAATCACGATGTGCGCAACGGCAACGCGGCGGAGTTCAAAAACGGCAAATTTGTTCCCACACGTTGGACTGAGCCCGAAGAATTCCGCGCGATTTATCAAAACTTAGGGTATGATCACGCAATCAACACCTTTACCCCGCCTGCGGGCGAGGAAGCGGGCGGACTTTCTTACACCGCCGATTTAGACGGCGGTTACCGCTTGATAGCCCTTGACGGCGGTTGCTATTCTGCTGACAGTAACTCCAAAGGCGAAAATAAGGGCGAAACCCGCGGCGCGTATTCCGAAGCGCTGATGCAATGGGCGCTCGCACAAATTGCCGATGCGAAAGCACAGGGCCTTACGGTTATCGGTCTTACGCACTTTAATTTGGTTGAACATTTTGAAAATGAGGACAATCTGTTTACCGCATTTCCGATTGACAATTGGCAAGAGGTTTGCGAAAGTTTTGCCGATGCAGGTATGCACTTTGCCTTTACAGGGCATATCCATGTGACGGACATTGCTTCGCATACTTCCGATAACGGTGCAACTTTAACCGATTGCTCATCGGCTTCTATGCTGAACTTCCCGTGCTATCTGCGTGTCGTCACGCTGGACAACCGAAGCCCCGCAGGGGATGTTTCCGCGACCTATCAAACGGTGGATATTGACCGTTCTCGTCCCGTCACGGCATACGGCACAACTTATCCGCAGCCGTACCGTTTGACGGCGTTCGCGTTGAACTTCGGCGGCGATGACATCAATCAATTTGCCAATAATTATATTCGCTATTTGTTGGAGTACGATTTGATTCCCGCTGTCAATGATGCGGGCAGTCTGTATTTATATCTTGCCACAAAATTGGATTTGGACAGCGTTATAGACGGTTTGCTTGCGAGCGACAGCGGCATCGGCGCGATTGAGGGCGTGACGAAGGTGTCTTTGAAGCTGCTCATCAAAAATGTTTGTGACCAAATTGAAAGTAATTATTTGGATGGGGCTGACGGGACGGAGCATTTACTGCAAGTATTAGATGATGCCGTTCGCAAAGTGACTTCGCTTGAAATGGCCTCTTACCCGTGTACCAAATATATCGATACCTACGGCTTTGGTACCCCAAGCCGAAACGGCAATCTCGGGGAGCTTGCTTCTACCGTGCTTGCCACCTTCTACGGCGGCGACGAAGACCGCAGTGACGATGCATTCTTAAACGATGCACTTGCCCGTTTTGAACGCGGCGAAAACGCAGGTGTCATTTTAGATACGCTGATTGATGTGATTTTGCATGACTTGTTGGAGGATGAAATTCTGCCGAACATCCATATTGATGTTGTCGGGATTTTGCGCAATACCAACGATGAAGATACCCAAGTGATTTTGGGTGACCTCATTACGCAAATCATTGCCACCGGGGATCAAAGCGGTGCGACGGGGCTTGTACCGCAGCCGAGCCTTGCACAGCTTATCAATTTGTTCTTTGCGGCGGGCATTGTCGAATACAAATCTTTGGACGATGTTTTGCAGCATTATATGGACGAATATCTGACCGAAAGCCAGATTGAAACCATCGCCTATGAATTTTACAGTATTCTTTCCGATTTAACGACAGACAGCAATCCCGCTCCGCAGGCGGACAATAACACCACCGTTACATACAGCGGCAGAGTGCAGGTTATGCCTACGGTAGAGGATTTGCGCCTGCCCTCGGGTATTGCCGTTACCTTCGGCGCAAATGCCGCCACAACGCGCAATATCTGCTGGTACACCAAAACAAGCGTGACGGGTACGGACATTGAAATCATGCCGTATTCCGCGCATCCGCGTTTTACAGGCACACCGACAACGGGCAGTCATATTGCTTCCGACACCAAACGCGTCACACGGGAAGTCCCCGGCGTGGATTTGGGTGTGCTCGGTATTATTTCCCACAAGTTTGATGTCAACCGCCATATGGTGAAAATCGGCGGCTTACAGCCCGGTCAAAAGTATTGCTACCGTGTCGGTGACGCGTCTCGCGGATGGTGGAGCGAGGTCGGCGTAATTGAAACTGCCGACAGTTCCGATAGCTTTACCTTCTTCCATATGAGCGACAGCCAAGGCGGTATTGAACGGCAGTACGAAACTTGGGCAAATGTGGTGGATACGGCCTTCTCACTCTATCCCGAAGCCGCATTTATTATGCATACCGGCGATTTTGTGGACAGCGGCAAAAACTTTAAACAATGGAATTGGGCATTGAATACGGCTTCCGACAATTTGCTGAATACGGTTTTGATGCCGACCACGGGCAACCATGAAACGAACGGTGATAACGCGACTGTCAACAATTTCCTGCTTTCCAATGTGCCCGAACAGGATACAACAAACGGTGTCTATTATTCGTTTGACTATAACAACGCGCACTTTATGGTGCTCAATACCAACGATTTGAACGAGGACAATACATTGAGCACAAAGCAGACGGAATGGCTCAAAGCCGATGCCGCCGCCAGCGACAAGCAGTGGAAAATCGTTGCGTTACACAAGGCGATTTACTCGAACGGTTCGCACTACGACGATGACGATGTGGTTGCCTTGCGCGCACAGCTTTCCGCCTTGATGCCGGAATTGAATATTGATGTGGTTTTGCAGGGGCATGACCATGTGTATTTGCGTACAACGGCAATGAAAGACAATGCCAAATGCGAAATTGTGGAACGCACGGTTTCCCATAACGGGAACAGCTATACCGCAATGGTGAATCCCGACGGTACGGTGTATGCGATTGACGGTTGTGCAGGCGTGAAGTATTACCAAACCAAAGACGCGGCTCTGACCGATGAACTGTTCCCGCGGGCGCAAACCATTTATGATGCGACTGCACCGGTGTTCTCCGCCATTCAAATCGACGGCGACAATCTCTATTTTGATGCCTATACCGTCAAAAACGGTAACGCCTCTAAAATTGACAGTTTCGCCATTTCCAAGGCGGTAGATACTGTGGCAGAAGAGACGGAAGGCAGTGCCGCCCCGGATGGAAACGTGCCGAAAACCGCAGGCAAGCAAGTGACATCTGCATTGGTGTTTATGCTGCCGGTTGCCGCAACCGTTGCTTTGAGCGCGGGGGCAATCAAACGCAAACGCGAAGAAGAAAATTGATGATTTTTGGCAGACGGTGTAGAAATACACCGTCTGTTTTTATGGGCAAAGCCGACAAAAAATCGAAAATCTTCCCGCTTTTCTCTGCTATTTCCCGCATTGACCGATTGCCTCTTATCGCGGTAAAATATATCTGCAATATGAGGTGATGAACTTGAAAAAAAGGTTGGCTGCTGTCGATATTGACGGCACGTTGGTAACCGATACAAAAGAACTCTTACCGCAGACCAAAACGGATATTCAGGCGTTTATTCAAAACGGCGGTGTGTTTGTGCTTGCCACCGGCAGACCGACACCGGGCATTCGCCGTTACGCCGAGGAGTTGGATTTAAAGCATTTGGGCGGCTATATCATTTCCTACAACGGCGCGCGTACTTTTGACGCAAAAACCAATGCCTTGCTGTTTCAAAAAAATATCCCGCCGGACTGTTATTCGCGTATTTTTGATGCCGCGGAAAAACTCAATTTGCCGCTGACGGGCTATAAAAACGATGTTGCCGTGACGCAAAAAGCGAATGACCGCTATTTTCAAATGGAAACGACCATAAACCGTTTGGAAATTCAGCGCGTCCCCGATATGCGTACGGAATTTATCTATGAAACACCGAAATTTTTAATTACGGGCGAAGCCGATTTCTTGGGGGATGCCGAAGGAAAACTGCGCGCCATGCTTTCGGATTTGCCGCTGGCAGTGTTTCGCTCCGAGCCGTTCTTTTTGGAAATTACCGCACAGGGGTGCGATAAGGGCGCGGCAATGCTGGAACTTGCCGCGGCGTGCGGTATAAAGCAGGAAGAAACCATGGCTTGCGGGGACGGGTTTAACGATGTGACCATGCTTTGCGCCGCAGGGCTTGGCGTCGCCATGGCCAATGCCCAAGCCCCCGCCAAAGAAGCGGCGGCGTATATCACCGAATCCAATCTCGAAAACGGCGTCGGGAACGCGTTGCGAAAATTTGCTCTCTAACCGTGTTGTAGATCTGTTCTCCAAATATAGAAAAAAGATAAAAAAAGCCGATTGAATGCCTGAAAAACAGGACACAATCGGCTTTTCTACGAATCGTAGGTTGCTTTTTTCTATGTTTTTTGTCAAAATAAAAGCAAAGGAGGCGAATTTATGCATGCGGAAAATATTGGGGCACTCATTGCACAAATACGCAAAGAAAAGGGTCTTACGCAAAAGGATTTGGCAGAGAAACTGCATATCAGTGACAAAACCGTTTCCAAATGGGAAACCGGGCGCGGCGCACCGGATATTTCCAACTTGGAAGCGTTATCGGAAACGCTCGGCATTTCTGTCAGCGAATTGCTTGCAGGGAAACGCCTGCCGCCGGAGCAGGCTTTGGAACACTCTAACAAGGTTTTGGTAAAAGCCATGCGCCGTTTTAGAAAAATTTGGCTGATTTTTCTGCTTGCAGGCATTGGATTGCTTGTCATAAGCACCGCCGTCTTTTTCGGGTATCATTATTGCACAACCACTGACGGGGCGAATACGGAAAAAACAGAAATGTTGGTTGCGGATTTTGCACAGAACGGCATGGCGACGCAAGAGCGATGCGGTGCGGATTTTACCATATGCCAAATGCAGGAGATAGAAAATTACAGAGCGTATCTGTTCCGAAATAACGGCGAATATCAAATCTGCATTTTCCGCCGCGACCGTATATTTTCTTCCCGTTGGGAAGTGCTCGGCGGTACGGGCGGGATTGACAGCGGCACACTCGGCAGTTACCATACCCAAACGATGTCCGACCCGGTTCTTATTGTCGTATTCGGTGGTGATTTGCCCCCAAAAGCCACCCATTACTGTGTGCGCACGCAAGGTGAAATCCTGTCTGTTGCACCGATTGACGCCAATCAACAGGTGCTGGATATGTATTTACAGCCCGACAGCTTTGATTTGGGCAGTCCGCCGATTTTGTTAGATGAAAACTTTTGCAGATTGGAGATAAATCCGTAAACAGCGCAATTTAGAAACCACCCTGAACCGAAAGGCTTTTGCTTTTCGGTTCTTTATCTTTATACAATCTTAATGCGGAAGCCTGCATTCTTAATGCGCACTTAACACCATTTCCGCTATGATAAGTGCAGTACGGGAGGGGATTTTTGACTTCCGACTTTGTATGGCATTTTTCAATGCGGAAAAGAAAAGGGGCGCATAAAACGATGAAATCGGTATTGCTTATAGGGCTTGGGCGTTTTGGCAGACACATCGCCAAGAAGCTCAATGAATTAGACCATGAAGTCTTGGCAATAGACAGGCAGGAACGGCGGGTGGACGCGGTTTTGCCGTATGTTACCAACGCAAAAATCGGGGATACCACCGATATAGACTTTCTGCGTTCGCTCGGTATTCGGAATTTCGATGTTTGCATTGTGGCGATTGGGGACGATTTCCAAAGTTCTTTGGAAACGACCTCCTTTTTAAAGGAGTTGGGCGCGAAAAAGGTTGTTTCCCGTGCGGCGCGGGATGTGCAGGCGAAGTTTTTACTGCGCAACGGTGCGGACGAAATCGTGTATCCGGAGAAGCAGTTGGCGAATTGGACGGCCATACGCTATACCGCCGACCATATTTTTGATTATATCGAATTGAATGCAGATTATGCCATTTTTGAAGTCGCCGTCCCGCGGGATTGGGTCGGGAAAAGCATTGGGCAGTTAGACATTCGCAACCGGTATAACATCAACATTATGGCGGTCAAGCAAAACGGCGTGCTGAATATGAATATCACATCGGATACACAACTTCGCGAGGAAGAAACCATGCTCGTATTGGGCGACCGAAAAAGTGTGCATAAATGCTTTCGCATTTGATTGCAGACGCTTTTTCTGTTACCGTGCTTTCTTCCCTTGCCGAATCCCGCGTTCTGCAAAAGTGCGATTGATTTGATTTAATACATCTTTTTTATTTGCCGACCAAGTCGGGGCAACCAGCAAGGTTTTCGGGGCGTCGCCTGTCAAGCGGTGAATAACCGTGTTTTGCGGCAAAACTTCTATACAATCACACAAAAGGTCGATATATTCCTCTTTTTCAAGCGTTTGAAATGCGCCGCTGCGGTAAATTTTTTCTAAATCAGTACCTTTTAAAACGTGTAAAAGCTGTAATTTTACACCGTCCGTGCCGATTTCGCCGACATACCGCACACTTTCAAGCATTTGCGATTTCGTTTCATACGGTAAACCTAAAATAATGTGTGTGACCACATTTAACCCTATCTCGTGTAAGTCCGAAACGGCTTGTTCATAAACGGGCAGGGGGTAGCCGCGGCGAAAAAATTGTGCCGTACTTTCGTGTACAGTCTGCAACCCCAACTCCACAAAAACAGGCTTTATTTCGTTAAGTTCTTTCAGCATTTGCAGTACCTCGGGCGGCAAACAGTCCGGCCGTGTACCGATAGAAATCGCTTTTACACATGGGTTTTCGACGGCGGTGAAATAAATTTGTCGTAGCCGCGCAATGTCCCCATAGGTATTTGTATAACTTTGAAAATAGGCGATATAATGCGTGCCCTTAAATTTCTTGGAAACCTGCGCTTTTGCCTGTTCAATTTGCAGATTTAAATCCGCATGCGATTTTTCTGCAAATTCATCGCTGCCGCCGGCGCTGCAAAAAATACAGCCGCCCGTACCCAAGGTGCCGTCACGGTTTGGGCAAGTACAGCCCGTTTCTAAGGACAGTTTATACAGTTTTTCGCCGAAACGCGCTTGTATATATTCGTTAAAAGCATAATAATACGGCAGCATTTTGTTCACCCGACAGCAGTATAACAGATTGCGCACAAAAAAGCCATATACATTGTATAAATTACATAAATTAAACCACATTTTGTTTGTTTTTGGTTATGAAAACCGCCAAAATCACCAAAAACAGAAAAATTAGACTTGACGAGTAAAAAAAACAAGCGTATTATTTGTGCATAACAACAACGGCGTTGTGAAGTCGGACTTCACAGCGCCTTTTTCTTTTACATCACTTTCCGGAGAGTTGTGTATTTGAATTTGTTGTTTTGCACAACGGCGTGCGATGGGTAAACTGCCCTCGCGCGCCGATTTCTTTTTGGAGGAGAAAGGATTATGGCAGAAATTATGGAAGCCGCATCGGAACTCACCTTCGGCGTATGGTTTTTAATCGGCGCCGCGCTGGTGTTCTTTATGCAATGCGGATTTGCAATGGTGGAGGCCGGTTTTACAAGAGCCAAAAACGCCGGCAACATCATCATGAAAAATTTGATGGACTTTTGTATCGGCTCGGTGGTGTTTGTCACCCTCGGTTCGGGGTTGATGCTTGCGGAGGATTATGTGGCAGGTGTTATCGGCTTGCCGAACTTGGATATTTTTACAAATTGGGACAATTACAACTGGTCAAGTTTTGTATTTAACCTTGTATTCTGCGCAACGGCGGCAACGATTGTTTCGGGCGCGATGGCAGAGCGCACCAAATTCAGCGCATACTGCATTTACAGTGCAGTCATCAGCGCGGTGGTGTATCCGATTGAAGCGGGCTGGGTTTGGAACAGCCAAGGCTGGCTTTATAAACTCGGCTTTATCGACTATGCCGGCTCGGCGGCAATTCATATGGTCGGCGGCACGGCGGCGCTCATCGGCGCGATTTTCCTTGGACCGCGTATCGGCAAATATGTGACCGGCAAAGACGGCAAAAAAGAGGCGCGCGCCATTCCCGGGCATTCCATTACCATCGGTGCACTCGGCGTGTTTATCCTTTGGTTTGGTTGGTACGGCTTCAACGGCGCCGCCGCTACCGATATTGCCACACTAGGCAAAATTTTTGTGACTACGACGCTGGCTCCCGCATTTGCTTCTTGCGCAACGATGGCGTTTACTTGGATTAAAAACGGCAAACCCGATGTTTCTATGACCTTGAACGGTTCTTTGGCAGGTCTCGTTGCCATTACCGCAGGTTGTGCGAATGTCGACGCTCTCGGCTCAATTATTATTGGTTTGGTCGCCGGTGTTTGGGTTGTCGTTGTTGTGGAAGTCCTCGATTTGAAATTGCATGTTGACGATCCCGTCGGTGCAGTCGGCGTGCACTTTGCCAACGGCATTTGGGGTACTTTGGCAGTCGGCCTCTTTGCAACGGATACAGGTCTTTTCTACGGCGGCGGGTTTAGACAGCTCGGCGTACAGGCGCTCGGCATTGTCGCCATTTTGGCATATACAACCGTAATGATGCTCATTACATTTACAATCATCAAAAAATTCCACGGCTTGCGTGTTTCTCCCGAAGAGGAAATCAGCGGTTTGGACAGCGTCGAGCACGGTTTGGCTTCGGCATATGCGGGCTTCGAGTTTGCCCTTGACCCGACGCTTGCCGAATACACTGCCGCACCTGCCGACACCCCCGTTCCTGTGGAGGTCGCTGTGCCCGTGACCGATGTTTCTGCACCGAAAACCGTGTCTGCGGACGGCAAAAAGATTACCAAAGTGGAAATCATCTGCAAAGAGTCCCGATTTGAAGCGCTCAAAGCCGCTATGGATGCGGTCGGCATTACGGGTATGACCGTGACGAAGGTGCTCGGCTGCGGCGTACAAAAGGGCAAAACCGGGTATTACCGCGGCGTTAAGATTGAAAGTATGGACTTGAATCCGAAAGTGCAGGTCGATATTGTGGTTTCCGCCGTGCCTGTCCGTACTTTGGTTGAAGCGGCAAAGAAAGCCCTGTATACAGGTAACATCGGCGATGGTAAGATTTTCGTTTACGATGTGGAGAATGTCATTAAGGTTCGTACCGGTGAAGAAGGCTTCGACGCCTTACAGGGTGACGAGCAGTTTTAAAGTCAGTCCATACATTCGGCGACGGTATAACCCGTTGACAATTCCGTTTGACGATTTTGTTATCCCTCTCCGTCGCCGAATTGTATGATAAATTAGCCCCTTTTCATTTTAATTTATTGCATAGGAAAAACCGTTGGGGAAATTTCCTCGGCGGTTTTTCCGTTTTATAGGTTTTCGGGGTAGGACTGGCAAGATTGCAAGCCCAAAGCCATATATTTAGGGCAAAAGGGGTGTTGTTATGCTGTGGGAGTTACTGTCGGCAATCGGGTCAAATATGCTGTATTTGCTATTGCATATTGAGGGTGCGGGCTCATTTCCGAAACCGCTTTCCGCCAAAGAGGAGCGCGCGGCACTTGAACGCTTTGCGGCGGGGGACAGCGCGGCGCGGGATTTGCTGATTGAACACAATCTGCGACTTGTCGCGCACATTATTAAGAAATATTATTCCAATTATGCCGACCAAGACGATTTAATTTCCATCGGAACAATCGGGCTGATTAAGGGAATAAATACCTTTAACGGCGAACGCGGTACGCGTCTTGCCACTTATGCCGCGCGGTGTATTGAAAATACTATCCTAACATTGCGGCTCTTTTTTCAAAAAATGTAGCAAAAGGCGTATCTTTTTCAAACCCGCAGGCGCCGTGGAGCCTGTTTTCAAGCGTGAATGACAATCTGTTCCTATTTTATCGGCAATCGCAGGAAAAAATAGTGACAACTCCGCTGTATGTGCACAGTTTTTCCGCCGTAACACCGACGAGAATTGCAGATGCCGAAAATTTCTGCCTGCAACATCCGAATGTATCCGACCTCCGTACAACGGCAGACAAACTGCGGTATTACAGATATAAAAAATCCCTGCCACAGCGTGAAATTGCTGATTACGCAGGGATTAGCCGAAGCACCTATATACATTTTGAAGACCCAAAACACGACTATTATCCGATTGATATTTTAACACAAATTGCGCAGATTTTGGGCGTGGAGATAACCGATTTGTTGGACGAATACAATCAATTTTTATATGACGGGCAGGGGAGACAGTTGCGCGCCGTTCGTAAGCAACTTCACTTGACGCAATCTGCATTCGGAAAATTAAACAATGTCAGTGAAAATACCGTTAAGCGCTGGGAAAACGAAAGCATAAGAATGACCAAGCCTTTGTGGTTGCGGGTGTTTGCGCACTGCGGGCAACAGAAATAGCCGCCAAAGCCTTTCGGGGCATTATGCTTTTTCTCTGCGCAGTTCTTCTTCCACAGAGCGAAGGATTGCCACCTTTTGCGCTTTCGGGCACGGCAGTTGTGCGAGATACCGGTCGACGGCTTCCACATGGACCTCTGCGACTTTTTTATGTAATTCGTTTTTTCCTTGTTCGGTTTTCGGGTAGTGCATAATAATGTCCATTGTGAAGCCTCCTCTCGTTGCTTTTTGTTCCATACTATGTAAATCGGCACGCAAATAGAACTTTCCTGCACAAGCAACAAAAAAGGTCACACCTCGCGAGAGGTATGACCTAATATGTTTTTCATTTTTGATATATATTATATTATGTATACTATCATGGAATTTTTCCGTTGTCAATACTGTGTGGGCAATAATACCGAAAAATTTCCTCAATAGAAAAGTTTGTGGATTGCTATGCGGGCACAGTTTGCTTAATAAACAAATTTAGTATACTGAATCAATAGATTGTTGAGACATAATATTTGTAATAAAATTATACCACTACATAAAAGTAAAATGAACTTTTAGGATTGTTTTACAGAATACGCATCCCTGATTGAGGCGCAGGTATTTGAATTTGGATTCACACTTGTTATGAAACATCTTGCAGAAAACAATATTTGGAACAATTTACAAAAATACGACACTACTGTTGAAATATTTGCTATTATTGCTATAATATTAATTACAGATAATCATAAGGGGGATTAGTCAATATGGAAGAAAAGTTAAATCCGCTTTTTACGCCGTGGAAAATCGGTAATTGTGAAATCAAAAACCGTATTGTTCTTACAAGCATGGGTGGCACCAACCTGTTCGGTTGGATGGAAGTAAACCATTTTGACAAAATGGGAGCAAGGTTTATTCAAGAGGTTGCGGAAAACAATGTGGGTCTTATTTTACCCGGCTGTCAGCCTGTTTATAATCCCATGCTTGGTCAATGGCTTTATAAGAATAAGAAAATGTATAAAGATTTGGCAAAGTGGATGCCTGAATTCCACAAAACCGGCGCAAAACTCTTTGTGCAGCTTACTGCTGGATTCGGTCGTTCCTTTACAATTAGTTCCATGATGGAAATGCTCTATTCAAACAAGGCTTTGAGAACAGTCAGCAAGCCTTTTATGGATTTGGATAAAATCACTGCCGCTCCCAGTCCTTCTCCAAACAGATGGTCTGACAAGGTGCCTTCCAGAGAAATAACAGTTGATGAAATCCACGAAATGGTTGACGCCTTTGCGAAAACGGCGGTATTGCTCAAGGAGGCAGGTGTTGACGGTGTGGAAATTCACGCTGTTCACGAGGGATATTTGCTCGATCAGTTTACGCTGAAATATGTGAACAAGAGAACTGACGAGTACGGCGGTTCTCTTGAAAACAG
Source organism: Ruminococcus sp. (assembly GCA_004555265.1). GTDB lineage: Bacteria > Bacillota > Clostridia > Oscillospirales > Acutalibacteraceae > Fimenecus. Next base: position 6,638 of record SFIQ01000005.1, on the reverse strand, counting down.
ATACAGATTTGCAGCGGATATTGTAAAAGCAATCAAAAAAGCCTGTGGAAATGATTTCCCGGTTTCGCTTCGATACAGTGTAGTTTCTAAAACAAAGGGGTTTAGAAAGGGCGCTTTACCGGGTGAGGAATATACCGAGGTCGGCAGAGATATGGCAGAGTCTGAAATTGCCGCTAAATATTTACAGGACGCAGGCTACGATTGCCTGAACTGTGACAACGGCACCTATGACGCTTGGTATTGGGCACATCCGCCGATTTATATGCCTGAGAATTGTAATTTGCAGGATGTTGCGCATATCAAAAAATTTGTGGATATTCCTGTAATTTGTGCGGGCAGACTCAATATAAGAGATGCGGCAGAGTCGGTTGCCGCCGGTAAAATTGACGGTGCGGGATTTGCAAGACAGTTCCTTGCGGACAGAGAATGGATTACGAAAATCATTGAGGACCGCGAGGAGGATATAAGACCTTGCATTTTGTGCCACAACGGTTGCTTTAATATGTGCCACTACAAGGGCGTTCCCAATGACCAGGAATTAAGTGACAGCCTGCATCTTGCAAGATGTGCGGTTGACGCCGAGGTAATGCAGTGGAATAAGCACCATATTGAAAAGACAAATTCGCCGAAAACAGTACATATTATTGGCGGCGGTATCGGGGGTATGGAGGCCGCAAGAGTACTGAAACTGCGCGGTCATAAGCCTGTGATACACGAAAAATCAGATGTATTGGGCGGCACATTTATTCCTGCAAGCGCAGAATCCTATAAGGGAAAACTGCGTGATTTGCTGAAATGGTATCGCAGAGAAATGGAGAAACTGGGCATTGAAATTCATTTTAACGATGAAGTGAAGGATTTAAGTGTATTCGGAGACGAAAAGGTAATTGTTGCAACAGGCTCTGCTCCGAGACTGCTTAAAAATGTGCCCGGATATGAAAAAATGATTGAGGGCTGTGATTATCTTAACGGCGCAAAAGTCGGGAATACCGTGGCAGTTGTCGGCGGCGGTCTTACAGGCTGCGAGATTGCTTATGAACTTGCCCTTGAAAACAAAAAGGTAATACTTGTTGAAATGAAGGATGATTTAATCAGCCAAACAGGCGTTTGCCTTGCAAATTCGTCTTATTTGAGAGAATGGTTTGACCTGCACAGTGTTCCGGTTTATTTGGAAACAAAACTGAAAGAGGTACAGGATGAGCAGATCATCTGTACCGATAAGTCGGGCATAGATTTCACAATCGCATGTGATTCTGTTATAAGCTGTGCAGGATATATCCCCACGCCCGTAAAGGGCGGCAAAAATGTCTCCTATGTAGGAGATTGTGCAAGCATCGGCAATTTGCGTTCGGTTATTTGGGGCGCGTATGAAGTTGCAATGAAAATATAAATTAAGGAAGGATAGTTATGGAATATAAAATGAAGTTGACAAAGGAACAGGAGGAAATTCTTAACGGCAGTAAGGGGGAAACGCTTGCGAAGGTTATGGAAACCCTTGTTCGTTACGGAGAATTATTCGGTGCCGATCAAATGGTACCTGTAACCAGCGAATACAACCACCTTGTAACATCATTCGGGCTGAAAGCACTTACCCCTGTTTACGGTCTAATGGAACGGCTTATTGAAACCGGGGCGGTATCCAAGCAGAAATTTACTGCGGATCCAAGACCGCTTGATAAAAATGTTCCTTCAAATTTTTTGCAAAACTTTATATTTAATAAATTTATGTACACAAAGCAGGATTTCTATGAGAAGCAGTTAAAGGAACTTGGACTTATGAATTCAGACGCCTTTACCTGTACCTGCTATATGGACGAGGTGGGCAATACACCTAAAATGGGTGATATTCTTTCCTGGTCTGAATCCTCTGCGGTTGTTTATGCAAATTCCGTTCTCGGTGCAAGATGCAACAGAAATTCAGGTATTATTGATTTGATGGGCTCTATTGCAGGCTGTGTTCCCTCATTCGGACTTGTTAAGGACGAGGGCAGAAGGGCTGACTGGATTATTGAAATTCAAACAACAAAAAAGCCTGAAGCTCAGCTCCTTGGTTCCGCTATCGGTATGAAGGTGATGGAGGATGTGCCTTATGTAAAGGGCCTTGATAAGTGGCTTGGTGAAGGCTTGTCTGAGGATACGAAAACCTATCTTAAAGATTTCGGTGCCGCAACTGCATCAAACGGTGCTGTCGGTCTTTATCATATTGATAAGATTACTCCCGAGGCTGTTGAACAGGGTGAAGCACTAATAAAGGATAATGCAAAGGTTTATGTCATTGATGATACAGAGCTTAAAAGAGTTTATGACAGTTATCCTGTTGTTTGGAAAGATAAAAAAGCAAAGCCGAAGCTTTGCTTTATGGGTTGCCCGCATATGAGCCTGAATCAACTGATCACATGGACCGAAAGAGTTGAAGAAAGTTTAAATAAGTATGGCAATAAAAAGGTTGTAATTCCTACTGTATTCACGGCAGCGCCTAAGGTTTTGGAAGCGTTTAACAAAACACCTTATGCAGAAAGGCTGAAACAGACAGGTGTTATTACAAGCTATATCTGTCCTCTTATGTATATGAATAATCCTTTGTGTACGGCTATGCCGGTTATTACATCAAGCAATAAGTTGAGAACCTATACAAGTTCAAGATATTATACAGACGATGAAATTCTTGTGCAGATTACAAAAGGAGAGGAATAAAATGAAGACTTTTAAAGGTAGAACTGTTTCTCCCGGCAATATTACTGCCGAGGCGGTTGTTTCTCATAACGGTTTGAATACACTTGCTTCTTTCCAAAAGGCATTGCAGTTTGGCGATAAAAAAGCGACTTGCGGCGACCAAAACAATCCCGACCTTTACGGAAAGGAAATGGCAGGTAAGGCGCTTTGCTTACCGCAGACTATCGGCTCAACAACCGGCGGATTAGTGCTTTACTGTGCCTGTGCAATGAAACGACAGCCTGCTTGTATGCTGTTTTCAGAGCCTATCGATTCCCTTGCGGCAGCAGGTGCAGTGCTTGCAGATGTTTGGCTTGATGATACATCTATGGTTGTAATAGATTCGTTAGGGGATGCGTTTTTAAGTTATGTGAAAGATGGTATGAAAATTACCGCTAAGCCTGACGGCAGTGTAATTGTTGAATAATCTGTATTGTTACTAAAAGCAGATTTAAGCGCAAGTATTAGAAATAGAATTTAAGTTAGCAGTTAATTTGATGACAGAATAATAATTAAATGTTTTAGAGTGTTCGTATTATCTGCACTTTTGACAGGCTTGGATTACGATTCATTACCAAATCTCGTCGGTATGAAAACAAGCAAAAGAACAAGCGCATACATTTCTCGGCATAGCAAAAGGCTCAAGGAGCAAAATCCTTGAGCCTTAATTCTTTTGTAAGAGGCATTAAATTATTATTTGTTAATCTAATTCATTTAGTATTAACTGAAATTCTTTATCATTTCGAACAGAATCAAATTCTTCATCTTGCAACCATTTATCACGAAGTATTTTACAAAGTGGTCTTGTATCAGCGGTTTCAAAATTGAGCTTGCTTACTGTGATTTCTCCAACTAATACACTACTGTAAGTTTGCTTGTCAGGTCGGTTATCAAATGCTTTTGCTTTATCAACAGCTATATGTAAATATTTGTACATATTATCATAATCATTCAATAAAGCATATTTACCCGCCATAGAATAATTGAGCCATGCATCGCCCCAACTATTTTTTGGACGGTTGTCTTCAAGTATTAGTTTTTCTAATTCAAAAACTTTATTTATCGCTTCTAATTCAATTTCAACAGAAACAACATCTGCATCTGCTAAAAGCCAAATAAAGCTTCTTAACATTTCATAGCTTTGTAAAATTGATTTTTGTAAAAATGGTAGTTTTTCTTCTTTATCTAAAGACCACCAAATTTGCTTTTCACGACAAGATTCCATTGATGGTAATGTAGAATAAATCTGTTTACCGATTTCTTTTCTACCATGAATACAATGATTAAATGCTAACCTTGCAGTTGCCGCAAGGCGAATGCTTTGATCGGGACAATATTTCATTAGCCTTTCTCCTAAAGCAGTTATTTCATCATCATATTTTTCCATGTTTTCTTTCCATTCAGGAATATTACCGTCGTCATCTCCTGAAACAAATAAAGCATACATCAATTTATCAAGCAAAATATAATTATTGGGAAATTCTTTTACACCTTTACGTGCAATACAAATACACTCATTAATTCTTCCCTTACTAATGGCATTTTGGTAATCTTCCAAAATAATATTAACAGCTTGCTTTTCTTTTGTTTCATCCATACCCATTAACATATCCGTAGATACACCAAAGAAATCTGCAATAATAGGAATGAGTTCTATATCCGGATAACACAAGTTGTTTTCCCAACGCGATACAGACTGAGAAGAAACCCCAATTAATTCAGCGAATTCTTCTTGAGTGATTTCCTTTTCTTTTCTTAATTTTTTAATTGTTTCACCAATGTTCAATTTCATAATAAAACCCTCGTTCTATGTATTGAAAGTGACGTCTCTTTCTAGTTATATTTTGACATAGTAAAAATAATATTTCAATATCACGTTTAGAGAGTTTTTTTCACGTTATAAGTGAATTTTTAAATACATTATAAATTACAATTTATTTACTATGATATTATGAATAATTCATCGATAAAATTAAATATTGAGCCACCTAGAATGTGTCAGTTTTTGTAAAATAATTCAGTGGACGTCAAATGGGAGTCATTTATGGAATTTCAAGCGAATTTGTGTTGTAAATCTTAACAAGTGAAAAATGTAGATTATATACATTTATAATGGCACACTGCGGGTGAGCGTCCAAACAATTTCCGTGATTGAAACAAATGCAAGCATTTGTTAATAATCACTTCAATTGTTTCTCCTTTCAAAAACTGCCGTACGGTAGTGCGTCAGTTTTTGTAATGGTTTTGCACCTATTTACCCGATGAATAGAGGACTCTCGCACTCCCCACAACATAAAAATAAACCGATACAGACAAAAGTCTATATCGGTTTATTGGCACGCTGTGGGGGACTCGAACCCTCGACCTACTGGTTCGTAGCAGTGTCGATAGCCGTTAAACAAGCCCTAAACAGCGATGTTTAGGGCTTTTCTCGTCCGATTTTTCTGCCTAATTTTCACTTGGCTCACTGTTCCTACACCCTCGTTCTCCTGTGTAGCCGTCAAAATAGGCGTCATAGTAGTGTAAGAATTGATTTCAAAAGCTCTCATTTTAAGCCGTTTTTGAAGGCTTGTATCTCTAAGATATTTTCAAGTTGAAGCTTTAAGAAAATTGGATAAGTGAGTAAAAATATTAGGCGACCACCTGTAAAAAAGCTTTACAAAAACAATAGAAAAGAATAAATTAACAGTTAGCAACTTGTAATGCTACCGCTTTTCAATCATAAGTGTCAATAAGTGGTCGTGTAATGATAAATTAACAAAACATATGCATCATTATTTTTTTCTTTGATTCTTTCTGTATTGTGTAGGAGTAGTGTTATAGACTTTTTTGAAAACCTTTACAAAATAGTTATTATCATCATAGCCTACATAGCTTCCTATTTCTTGTACCGGAAAATTTGTTTGAGACAGAAATTCTGCGGCTTTTTTGCATCTTTGAGTTGTGATATATTCATTTACAGTTAAACCGGTTTCATTTTTAAATAACTTGCAAAAATTTGAAACAGACATATCTACCTGTTTTGCAAGATTAATTATTTTTAACTCGTCACTTAAATGAGAAATAATGTATTCAAGCGTTCTCACAACAGGCAAAGAATAATTTGAATATTTTAACTGATGTTCACGAACAGCCTTTGTTAATTCAAGTATCATTTTCTTTGAGTACTCTTCTTGCCTGGATATCGTTACAGCTGAATCTGCCAACTGTGCATAACGCTGAGTAATTTCATCAATAGTTACAACAGAAAGTCCGCTGCTCTCTGCTGCTTTTCTTGCAAGAGTACGAAGTATGGCAAAACTAACAGCCGGATTTATATATGATGTATTTGATTTCAAAAAGCCTGAATTTTGTGCATTATCAAGCATTATTTGCTGCATAGCAATAACATTTTCAACATCTCCCATTCTAATCAAATGTTCAAATGCTCTTTCACTGTCATATCTTCTGTAAATACTGCTGTAATTTTTGTCGTCATAGTTGATATTTTCGTAAATACACGAATTAATTATATTATATAACTGATTGTGGTAAATCAAAGACAGTGAGTTGCGATACAATTTTAGTGACAATGAATATGCAGAAGGAAGATGATGCTCTATCAACAAATTATCAATATCTTGTTGTGAATATTCTTCCCTTACATAAGGTCCCACTAAATATATTTCATTCTCGAAGTTAAATATAGATATATAGACATTAATGTCATCTGCGATTTCGTAGATGACATTTTTTTCTACATCAGAAATAATATTAAGAAGAATTGTTTTAGTAAACATAGGCTGCAAGTTTTCATCAAAACAATACTCATTTTCAAATTGTTCTAACTGTTCATCTTTATTATCGAGTTTAAATACAGGAGTTTTCAGAAGTACGTGTAGCAACCTTTCAAACAAGCTTGAGTCCATAATAACACCTCGAAAGTA
>SFIQ01000023.1 GCA_004555265.1 Ruminococcus sp. | reverse complement strand
CTTCGGTATTTTGATATGCTTTTTTGCTTTTCTTCGTTACAATAAGAACAAAAAATGTGTAAAGCGCCGAAGCGTCCCGAAAAGCGGACAGCCGCTGTGGTATACTGCGGTAAAATCTTTGAATGAGGTACTTTTATGAATATTTTGGAAATTGTATCCGCGGTTTTTGCGGTGCTTGCCGCCTGCGGCATTTTGGCGGTGATTGTGTTGCTGTTGCGCAAAACGGACGACGGCACAAAATCGGAAATCGCCCGCCTTTCGGAAAAATTGGACGCGGTGCAAAAACATACAGCAGACGAATTTGCCCGCAACCGTATGGAATTGGCGAACAGCTTAGACACCCTCGGCAAAAAAACAGATGCGATGACCAAGGCGAATTACGAGCATCAGATTGCGCTGAATGAAACGGTCACCAAATCGTTAAACGATATTCGTGACCGCACCTTGGAACAAAACGAAAAGCAGACCAAACTGATTGAAAACGCCATCGGCAAAATGCAGGAAATTAACCACGCGCTTGAATTCTTCGTTTAAAACGGTGTCCGAGCAACTCGAAAAACTGTATACCTCGTTGGGCGAAATGAAAGAACTTTCCGTCGGGGTGACGGACAATGTCGGTGCGCTGAACCGCGTGCTGACCAACGTCAAAGCGCGCGGCACTTGGGCAGAGGTACAACTCGAAACCATTTTAGACCAAACCATTCCCAATATGTATGACAAAAACGTCGCCACGGGTGAAAAAGACACCGAGCGCGTGGAATTTGCCATTCGTATTCCCGCAAGCGACGACAAATCGAAAATTACCTATTTGCCGGTGGACTCCAAATTCCCGTTGGAGGATTATGTGCGGCTGTGCACCGCCGCCGAGCATGCGGACGCGGACGCCGTAAAGCAAGCGCGTAAAGAGTTGGAAGCACGCGTATACAGCGAAGCAAAGCTGATTAAAAAATATATCAATGTCCCCAAAACTACGCCGTTTGCGATTATGTATCTTGCCACGGAAGGCTTGTATGCCGAAATTGTTTCGTCGCAGTCGGGGGTGCTTGAAAAAATCCAAAATGACTGTAATGTGATGGTGGCAGGGCCGTCTACGATTACGGCGTTGCTCAATTCGCTTTCCATGGGCTTTAAAACAGTTGCCATCAACGAAAAAGCCAATGAGGTGCGCCTGCTGCTCGGCGCGGCAAAAGCGCAGTATGAAAACTTCGGTACGATTTTAGAAAAAGCGAAAAAGAAAATCGACGAAGCGGGCAGAACACTCGACGACGCCCAGCATCGTAACACAATTATCCGTAAAAAACTGAAAACGGTGGAGGATTTGGAACAAGCCGACGCCGCAGAACTTTTGGGGCTTTCGGACGGGGATTTTGTGGAATAACACCGAACCATATGCTTTGGGGTGGAAAAGATGAAAAACGCCGCGTCTTTACGCGCATTTGTCCAAGACAAATGGGGAGAAATCAAGTCAAATTGGCGAACGCCGCCCAAAAAGAAATATGTGCCGTACCGCGAAATTGCCGCATACTCCGTCGGCGGGGCGGGCGTCTATTTCATCATTTCCGTGGTCGGTATGATTGGACTCAATGTCGGCAGTATGATTGTCGGCGCGTCCATCGGCATTGCCGCGCTCGATTTGCAGACGATGAATGTGGTGGCAACGCTTATCGGGCTTATCACCGCACCGACGCGTGCGATGCTTTTTGACAATACCCGCAGCAAAATGGGTAAGTTTCGTCCCTATATTTTAACCATGGGCTTTCCGACGGCGTTTTTCGGTACGCTGTTGGTTTGGCTGCCGTATGAAACTATGACCTATACCGAAAAAGCCGTTTGGCTGTTTTTGGTGTATACGGCGTTACAGTTCTTTTCGCCGTTCTATTCCGCGGCGTATGCGGGGCTTGTGCAGGTGATGTCGCCGAATTCTTCGGAGCGCGCGTGGATTATAGAAATTAGTTCCGTCATTTATTCCTTTGCGCCGACGGTGGTCAATCCTGTGTTGCCGCTCTTAGGTCCCCTCGACGATTTGCGCACCTACCGTATCGCATTTCCGATTTTCTGCATTCTCGGGCTGATTGTCAGTATGCTTTGCGTGTTTGGCACGCGAGAGCGGATTATCGTGCCCAAGCGCTATGTGCCGAAGGTAAGTTTTTGGGAGGGCTTAAAAAAAGTTGCTCATAACAAATACTTTTGGATTATTTACGGCTCGTCATGGCTCGGTTTTTTGGCGGGCGGCTACGGCTACATTTTCCAATGGGTATTTTATTACGGAATGAATAACGCCGTGCTGTACGCGTTGATGGTGGTCATTCGCGGCGAAGCGGCAACGCCGGGTATGCTGTTGGGCGCACCGCTTGCAAACAAACTCGGCAAAAAACGGATTTGTTTGATTTCCATGTCTGTGCAGGTGCTCTGCTTGCTTCTGATGCTCGCCGGATACAAAAATTATATCCTTGTATTTTTGATGATTTTCTTAAAGGATATGTTCTCGGCGCTGTCGATTATTTATTTGCCCGCTATGAAAGCGGATATGATGGATTATCAGCAATACAAAACCGGCGACCGCTTAGAGGGCTTTATTGACCAAATCGGACAGTTATGGGGCAATTTACTCGGACTTGCTACCGGGTACGCGATTCCGCTGATTTTGAAGCAGTACGGGCTTACCGATAATTATGACCAACTGTTTGACGCAAATTTCCGCAATCCGCTTGTGTATGCCATCGTTATTTCCTCTGCTGTCGGCACGCTGTTGTCTATGTTCCCGTTCCTGTTCTATGATTTGTCTGAGCAAAAGCGCGCCAACATGATTAAAGTGCTGAAAATCCGCGCGCTGTTTACCGATTACAGCCACGACGAACTTTCCGACGACGCTCTGAAAGATACCGTCGAGGAAATCTATGAGGCGCAAGCCATTTTGGCACAGCCGGTTGCCGAAAACGACAAAGCCGCGCAGTCGCAATTTGCGGCGGCGCAGATTACCGTGGCGGAATTACATAAATTTGAAAGTGCCGAATACAAAGAGAAAGTAAAAACGGCAGAACGCATTGTCGCGGACAGTGTTACAGCGCTTAGTCGGTTTGACGCGGAAATTCTGCACACCGCCAAAAAGATGCCGAAACAAACCAAAGAACAGCGCATCGCGCGCCGCGAGGCGATTGCAGATGCCAAGCAGCGCAAACGAAGCGCGTTGCTGATCTCAAAATATTTCCCTGAGGGAATAGAAGTGCCCGATGAATCCTGCGTGGCAGAGGCACTTGCTCTGCCGGAAACCACTGCCGCTGAAAAACGAACAAGGAAACAGGCGGTACGCGCGGCGGAACGCAAAATGAAACTGTTTGAAGCCGCCGCCAAGCCCTATACCGATGCTGTACGGTTGCTTGCACAGCGCGATGCCTATGCGGCATGGAGTGAAATTGAGGCGAAATACGCCGCCCTGAAAACCGTTTAAAAAGAAAAAATACATATATTGGAGGTCTATTATGCAGCATCCCGAAATTTTAGAGAAAATGACGCTGGAAGAAAAAGCGTCACTCTGCTCCGGCTTTGACTATTGGCACACCGCCGCAGTCAATCATGTCGGTGTTCCGTCGATTATGCTCACCGACGGCCCGCACGGCATCCGCAAACGCGTCGAGGAAAAAAGCAAGGACGAAAAGATGTCCTTAAAGGGCGTTCCCGCGATTTGTTATCCGACCGCGTGTGCGACTGCTTGCTCGTGGGATCCGGATTTGATTTACAAAATGGGCGAAGCCCTAGGCGATGAATGCCTGAAAGAGCGCGTTTCCGTCCTGTTGGGGCCGGGCACGAACATCAAGCGTTCGCCCCTGTGCGGCAGAAACTTCGAGTATTTCTCGGAAGACCCGTATTTGGCAGGCGAAATGGCGGCGTCGTTTATCAACGGCGTGCAAAGCAAGGGTATCGGCACTTCCGTCAAGCACTTTGCGGCGAACAACCAAGAAACCCGCCGTATGACCGTAAACACGGTGGTCGATGAGCGCGCTTTGCGCGAGATTTATTTAGCGCCTTTTGAAACAGCCGTGAAAAAGGCACAGCCGTGGACGATTATGGCGGCGTATAACCGCTTAAACGGTACATAGCTACAAGGGCATTGTGGTTACCGACTGGGGCGCGGAAAATGACCGCGTCACGGGGCTTCTTGCCGGGCAGGAACTCGAAATGCCCTCTTCGGACGGCGCGGGGAACAAACAAATCATTGCCGCCGTCAAACAGGGGTTAGTGGAAGAAAGTTATTTAGACGAACTCGTGGATCGATTGATTGATATGGCGCTCAAAGGGGAAAAGGTGCTCGGCAACTATACCTATGACGCCGAAACCCACCACAAACTTGCGCGCGAAATCGCGGGGCAGTGTATGGTGCTGATGAAAAACGACGGCAATCTTTTGCCGCTTGACAAAAAAGCGAAAATCACCGTGATCGGTGAAATGGCGAAAAAACCGCGCTATCAAGGCGCAGGCTCGTCATTGATTAACCCCATTCAGTTGGACTCTGCCTTTGAAACCTTGGTGCAAATGGGCGTAGAATTCCAATATGCACCCGGCTATTCGACCGCGAAGAAAAACAAGACTTCCGACGATACCTTTGTTGCCGAAGCCGTCAGCAAGGCAAAGGACGCCGAAGCGGTGCTGTTGTTTATCGGGCTGACCGATGAATTTGAAACCGAGGGCAACGACCGCAAGCATATGCATTTGCCGCCGCTGCACGACCGTTTGGTCAATGAAGTGTTGAAGGTCAATAAAAATGTGATTGTGGTGCTTTCGGGCGGCTCTACGGTCGAAATGCCGTGGGCAGACGAAGTGCCGGCCATTCTCAACGAATTCTTAACCGGGCAGGCGTGCGGCAGTGCCGTTTGTGATGTGCTGTTCGGCGATGTCAACCCCTGCGGCAAATTGGCGGAAACCTACCCCTATGCACTTTCCGACAATTCCAGCGCCAACTATTTCCCCGGCACACCCGTTTCCGTCGAATACAGAGAGAGTGTGTATGTCGGTTATCGCTATTATGACAAGGCGCAAAAGGCAGTGCGTTTCCCGTTCGGGCACGGGCTTTCCTACACCACCTTCGAGTACAGCGACTTGAAAGTCAGCGCAGATAAACTCCAAGATACCGACACACTCACCGTTTCTTTCACCGTGAAAAACACGGGCGACAGAGACGGCGCCGAGGTTGCCGAATTGTATGTTGCCGATGTGGAAAGCACGATTTTCCGCCCCGAAAAGGAACTCAAAGGCTTTAAAAAGGTATTCTTGAAAGCGGGCGAGGCAAAGACGGTCGAAATTACGCTCGACAAGCGCGCATTTGCTTATTACAATGTCCATATTCACGATTGGCATGTGGAAAGCGGCGCATTCAAAATTTTGGTCGGCGCGTCGAGCCGCGATATTCGTTTGGAAATCGCGGTAGAAGTCGCCTCGACCGTTGAAGCCGAAATCCCCGATTACAGAGAAACCGCGCCTGAATATTACACCGGTGATATTCTGCATGTGGCGGATGCGTCCTTTACGGCGGTGCTCGGGCATGAAATTCCCCCGTCACAGCGCGACAAGAGCTTGCCGCTTGATTATGGCAATACCATCGAGGACGCCGCGGACGGCAAATGGGGCGGCAGACTGCACCGCATGCTTGTGAAAATGCTCGGCGAGGACACCATGGCGGGTGCCGTGGCGGTACAAACGCCTGTGAAGAATTTCATCTCGATGAGCTTCGGGCTGTTCAGCCCCCAAATGGCAGACGGTTTGCTTTTAATTCTCAACGAAGATAAGTTTGCAAAGGGTATGGGCAAAATTCTCAAAGGTGTGCCGCATACGCTCAAGAATATCGGCAAATTGAAAGGCATTTAAATTGTTATATAAAACACACAAAACAGCCGAGAGGAAAACGTCTCCTCTCGGCTGTTTTTATGCTTGTTTAAAAAAATTACCAAAAGTTACAAAAAACCGACCAAAAATGACATTTGGGCACACTTTTTCTTTCTTTCGTGTATGATAAAAGTGAACAAAGAACAAAGGAGGCAAGAAAATGAAAACGGTAAAACGAAAATTGATTTGCGGCGCGGCGATTCTGTTATTTATCCTTTCCTTCGGGTACTTCATTGTGTTGGCTTTGCAAGGCTTGGCCGGTTCGCTTTGTGCTTGTTGTGCGCCTTTGCGAGACTTATTTGACGCAGATGTGTTTCAAGAGATTCGCCACTATTTATGGAGGTGGTATTCAGACGAAGGTGACATTTTGATTGTCGGTGGACTTTCGGTCTGCTTGTCGGTGCTTATTCTGCTTAGCTATTTGGAAGATGACATTTTCCTGCCGGAAACGGTGGTCGAAACGGCAATCACGCCGCTGATTTTGATTTTGGCGTATGGAATTGCGTGGATTTCGTGTTTCGCTTGGCCGATGCATTGGGCTTTTTATGAACTCTTGATTTGTATTGTAGTACTTGCCGTGCTGATTGCATACACGGTGTTGTTCTTTAAGGCGATACGGCGAGAATTCCGACGCACGGACAGTTAAAAGCATACCAAAATCCACGGGCGGGCGAGGTCGTCCCGTTGTAGGGGCGGGTTTCCACGCCCGCCCGTAGATTTTGATGTAATTTTGCGGAACGCGTCTTCGATTATTCCCTACGAATCGTAGCTCGGCGCCCCGTATCCCCTCCCTCTCAGAGGGAGGTGGCACGCCGTAAGGCGTGACGGAGGGAGAGAAATGAAAAAATCTCTCCCCCAGTCAAATGCTGCGCATTTGACAGCCCCCTCATCAGAGGGGGCGGAAACGGCGGGAGCAAGCCCCCGCCCTACCCTGAAAATTTTATTCCGTTGAACATCTCTACAAACCCCAATTTGACAAGCTTCATTTTGTTCAGCGTTCCAAAATCCTAAAATGTGAGTCTTTACCGGCTTTCGGAAAGACAAAAACGCTCAAAATGCACATTGCAGAGCCGAAATGATGATTTTTTTGGAAATATTTACAAATCGTTAAAAACTTTTTCCGCTCGTCCGCTTGCAAAATGGGAAAAACAGGTGTATAGTTAGTTTTAGCACTCGGAAGTCAAGAGTGCTAAAACAATCGGAGGCGTACAAAAAATGGCTAAAAAGCAGTTTAAAACCGAATCCAAGCGCATGCTGGATTTGATGATCAATTCGATTTACACCAATCAGGAAATTTTCCTGCGGGAATTGATTTCCAACGCGAGTGACGCGATTGACAAGCTGTATTTTAAATCGCTGACCGACGAGAGCGTCGGGCTTTCGCGTGAGGATTTCAAAATCGATATTTCGATTGACAAGGAACACCGCCTGTTGAAAATTTCCGACAACGGCATCGGTATGACCGAGGAGGAACTGGACAAAAACCTCGGCACAATCGCCAAAAGCGGTTCGTTGCAGTTCTCCAAAGAAAATGAAACCGATGGGCACGATGTGGACATCATCGGGCAATTCGGCGTGGGATTTTATGCCGCATTTATGGTGGCAGACCGCGTGGAGGTAGTCAGTAAGGCTTACGGCACGGACGCGGCGTTCTGCTGGGCGTCCAACGGTTTGGACGGCTACACCGTGACGCCCGCTGAAAAGGAAACGGTCGGCACGGACATCACCCTGCATTTAAAACCCAGCACCGAAGAAGCGGATTATGACAAATATTTGGAAACATACACGATTTCCGCGCTTGTGAAAAAGTATTCCGACTATATCCGTTTCCCGATTCAAATGGATATGGAGCACTCCCGCCCGAAAGAAGGCGGAGAAGAGGGGGAATACGAAACCTATACCGAGCACGAAACCGTTAACAGCATGGTACCGCTTTGGAAGAAGAACAAAAGCGAAATCACCGAGGAAGAATACAATAAATTTTACAATGAAAAATTCTTCTCCTATGACAAGCCCCTGCGCGTCATTCACCAAAAGGCAGAGGGCACTTCCTGCTATCAGGCGCTGTTGTATATCCCCGAAAAGGCGGATTACAACTACTATTCCAAAAACTTTGAAAAGGGCTTGGCGCTCTATTGCAGCGGCGTCAAAATTATGGACAAGTGCGCCGACTTGTTGCCCGACTGTTTCAGTTTTGTCAAAGGTGTGGTGGACTCCGAGGATTTGTCCTTGAACATTTCGCGTGAGATGCTCCAACAGGACAGACAACTCAAAATTATTGCCCGCGCGCTCGAAAAGAAAATCAAAAAAGAATTAGAGGAGATGTTGACAAACGACCGCGAAGCCTATGAGAAATTCTGGAAATCGTTTGGTTTGCAACTGAAATATGCGCTGTACAGTTCTTTCGGCGGCGAACGGGATTTGCTCGAAAATCTCCTCTTATTCACGCGCGCGTCCGACTCGAAACTGTGCACCTTAAAAGAATACCGCGACGCCATGCCTGAGGCGCAGAAATATATTTATTACGCCGCCGGCGAAAGCGCCGAAAAACTCGCGCATCTGCCGCAGGCGGAAACCGTGCTCGACAAAGGCTACGATTTACTGTGCCTGACGGACGATGTAGACGAATTCTTAATGCAGATCTTGCACGCGTACGACAAAAAAGAGTTCCGTTCGATTTCCGGCGGCGATTTGGGGTTGGAAACCGAGGAAGAAAAGAAAGAAATCGAGGAAAAAGCCGAGCAGAACAAGGATTTGTTCGCTTGTATGGGTGAGGCGCTCGACGGGAAAGTCAGCGCAGTGGTCTTGTCCTCGAAACTGAAATCGCACCCTGTTTGCCTTTCCAGCAAAGGCGCGGTGTCGATTGAAATGGAAAAGGTGCTTGACAGTATGCCCAACGCCGAAAACGCGCCCAAAGCGGAAAAAGTGTTGGAAATCAACGGGGAACACCCCGTGTTTGCAGCGCTGACAAAGGCGTTTGCTGCGGGCGATACCGACAAGGTGAAACAGTATGCTGATTTGCTCTATAATCAGGCACGCTTGATTGAGGGCTTGTCCGTCGAAGACCCGGTAGCGTTCTCCAACGCCGTTTGCGCGCTGATGCAGTAACCACCGCGTGTGACACGGTGCAAATTGTCGATTTGCTTTGTGCGGTTTTTCTATCCTCTCGAATGGAAATTTTTTATTTAGCGTAGGGGTCGGCGTCCTCGACGACCCGCAATAAATTACATCTTTTTTGCGGTCTGCGTACGAAATGCATTTACAGAGTAGGGCGGGGGCTTGCTCCCGCCGCCAATTCACATCAAACCCTACGGCGGGGGCAAGCCCCCGCCCTACCCTGAAAATTTTATTTCGTGCGTAGGGAACGGTCTTGACCGTTCCGCGAAATGACATCGCATTTTGTCGGGCGAACACAGTTCACCCCTACGAATTGTAGGGAACGACCTAAGTGTCGTTCCGCAAAGTCACATCAAATGCACGGGCGGGCACGGAGACCCGCCCCTACAACGGGTCGTCGAGGACGCCGACCCCTACAACTGTTTCTCTCCATCCGGCTTTCAAGAAATGAGAGAAAAGCTCTACAATCTCCCTCCGTCACGCGCTTTGCGCGCGCCACCCGCTGACGGCGGCGGTCTCCCTCACACTGTGAGGGAGTCGACCCTCTAAGAGGGAGGAATATAAGGATTGCGGCTACGCCGCTAAATAAAAATTTATTCTACATCAAAATCAACGCCCCGCGAAAGAATGTGTGCTCTTTCGCGGGGCGATTTTTATGATTCTGTGTTCTGTTTTTTTCAATTTTGTTTCTCACCGTACTGTTCGCTGTATGTAAATTCTGTTCTTGTGCCGTCCTTTTCAATATGAAAACACCGCTTGCCCAACGAAAAAATCGGGCGGTCATGGCGGTAACTGTCGGAATACACACATTGCACCTCAGTGCCCGTGGGGAACACCTCGTAAAAACGCCGCACCTTTTCTTCTCCACGGCAATTTTCATAGAACAGTGTGCCGGTTTTCGGGTCGTGGCGCGTGCACAGCAGGGTGTCAATTTTTAAGCGCTCGGCAATTTCCGTCAGCAAAAAATCGGGACTTGCGCTGATGACCACGGTGTACCGCGCGCGGTTTTCGGGCAAAAACCACGGGAAAACATCTTTTTCGTGCTTATCCCAAAACGCGTTGACTGCTTTTTTTAAGGGCACAAACCGCACAAACAGAAAAATATGCTTTTTAAACTGTGCAAGCGAAACAAGATGCAGCCCCAACAGCAAACCCATCACCGCGTAATACGGCAGCAAAAGTAACAAATATGGGTAGTGCAAAAAGCAAAATATCAGGAATGTTGAGCCTGAGTCAAACGGCACAACGGTTTTGTCAAAATCGTAAATATCCAGTTCCATACTGTCCTCCTATGCAGAACAGTATACAGAACTCCGGTAAAAAATGCAAGGGTGTTTTGTGTAAAGTTATAAAACTTCACACAAAAAAGAAACCAACCTTACAATCCCGTTAAATGCCATACAGGTGCAAATCCCGACAGCGGTCGGTAAAAACAGGGAAACGAGCGTCCACTTGACGGACTTCGTTTCTT
Organism: Ruminococcus sp.; assembly: GCA_004555265.1. GTDB lineage: Bacteria > Bacillota > Clostridia > Oscillospirales > Acutalibacteraceae > Fimenecus. The sequence continues at coordinate 10,848 of SFIQ01000023.1, read as the reverse complement.
TTTTTATCGTCAAAAGCGTGGTGGCACACGGCCAGTGCAAAAGCGAAAACAGCATGACGGAAATGGCGGTAGCGGTCGTCCAACCGTTTGCGACGAGAAGGGTGCGAAGTTCTTGGAGCGTGTCGAACTCCAAAATACTGCCCGAAGACATATACGCCATAATGATAATCGGGAAAACGATTTCGTTGGCGGGCATACCTAAAATAAATGCCAAAAGCACCACGCCGTCGAATCCCAAAAGGCGGGCGAACGGGTCTAAAAAATCGGCGCAGATTTGCAAAAGGGTGTTGTCGCCGATGTGCAGATTGGCAAACAGCCAAATGACCAAACCGGCGGGGGCGGCAACGGACACCGCGCGCCCCAAAACGAACAGCGTGCGGTCAAATACCGAGCGGACAATGACTTTTAAGACCTGCGGGCGGCGGTAGGGCGGCAATTCCAGCGTAAAGGCAGAGGGCACCCCGCGCAGTACCGTTGTGGTGAGAAATTTGGAAATCGCAAAGGTGCAAAATACCGAAAAAACAATGGTTACTGTCAACAAAAGGCTTGAAAGCGCCGAAGCCGCAAAGCCGCTTGCCGCGCCGAGGAAAAACATCGTAATAATGGAAATCAGCGTCGGAAACCGTCCGTTGCAGGGGACAAGGCTGTTGGTGAGCATTGCCACCAACCGTTCACGCGGCGAGTCGATAATGCGGCAGCCCGTTACGCCCACAGCGTTGCACCCAAACCCCATACACATCGTCAGCGCCTGTTTGCCGCAGGTGTCGGCTTTGCGGAATTGGTGGTCCAAATGAAACGCGACGCGCGGCAAATATCCGAAATCTTCCAATAAGGTGAACAGCGGAAAGAAAATCGCCATCGGCGGGAGCATCACCGCCACCACCCACGCGAGCACGCGGTACATACCGAGCACCAGCATATCCCGCAGCCACGGCGAAACGCCGATTTTGTCGCAAAACAGCAGTAAATAATCCTGAATGCGGAACAGCAGGGCGGAGAGCGCTTCGGACGGATAGTTGGCGCCGACAATCGTAATCCAAAATACCAAAAGCAATAACAACAGCATAATCGGAACACCGGTTTTTCGTTCCAAAAACAGCCTGTCGAGCGCGTCTTGTACGCGCTTTCTTTTTTTGGGGCTTTCCGTCACGGCGCTGTCGGCAATATCCTTGGCGGCGCGGTCAATACTGCCCGAAAAAGTATCTTCCAAACGGATTTTGTCAAAGCCTTTTTCCCGTAATTCCGCAAAGACGCGGGCAACTGCCGCGACGGTTTGCGGATGAGCATATAAATCCGTCCCGAAGTGCTTGCGGCAAAGTTGTACGGTGCCCGTTTCATCCTGCAACAGTTCCAAAGCGAGCGCGCGCGCCGACAGCGGCAGTTTTTCGGCACTGCCTGCAAAAATGCCTTCCAGTTGTAGAATAGACGCTTCTACGGCGGCAGGATATTCCACATAAAACGCTTCCTCACGCGGCGTTTTACAAATTTCGGCGGCGGCTGTGCGAAATTCCGAAAGCCCTTTGCCTGAACGCGCACTCAACCCCACCACCGGCAGGGAAAGCCGCAAAGAAAGCTCCTCTAAATCAATTTCCAAGCCGTGGCGTTTGGCTTCGTCCATCAAATTGACACAGACAAGTACATTCGGCGTGCGCTCGGCGATTTGCAAAACCAAATGCAAGCTGCGCGCAAGGCAGGTGGCGTCACAGACCACCGCCACCGCGTCGCTTTTCCCCGCGGTGATGTATTCGCCTGCAAATTCCTCCTCTTTGGAGTGTGCAAACAGGGAATATGTACCCGGTAAGTCCACAAGCGTATACTGTCGGTTCTCAAAGCGGTAGCTGCCGAACGCATTGCCAACGGTTTTGCCCGCCCAATTCCCCGTGTGCTGGTGCATTCCCGTCAGCGCATTAAACACCGTGCTTTTCCCGACATTCGGATTGCCCGCAAGCGCAATGGTTTTGTTTGCCTTTAAGGGCATATCAGCCGTGTTCATTCCGCCACCTCCGCAAGTACCCACACATGTTGGGCGTCGCAGTCGCGCACGGCAATTTGCGCCCCGCAGATTTTGTATACGGCTATATCTCGATGCGCGCCCTGGAAGGTGCAGGTGACCTTTGCCCCGTCACAAAGCCCCAATTCCCGCAGGCGGCGGCGCAGGGCGGCGTTTTCGGCAATACATTGTACCGTGGCGGTTTCACCGACTTTCAGGGTGGACATTCTTTTGTAATTTCGTTTCATACCTTGCCCCCAAACGGATATTTTTGCTCACTGTCAGTATATCGAAAATTCCGTTCGGTGTTCCGCGTTTCAACAAATTTTTTAAGGCTTGTCCGCTACAATAGAAACCACATTCTGAAAGGAGGCCGTTTGATGCATACCGCAATCGAAACGCAGGGAACCACTATGCTTGTGTATTTGGAGGGTGAGCTTGACCACCACAACGCAGGCGGTGTGCGTGATAAAATTGACGAATTCGCCGCGGCATTTCAGCCCGAACACGCCGTTTTGGATTTCGGCGGCGTCAGCTTTATGGACAGCTCCGGCATCGGGCTTGTCATGGGGCGCTATAAGTTGTTGCAGGCGTTCGGCTGTACGCTGGAACTGCGCAATTTATCCCCGCACGCTTACAAAGTGATGCGCCTTGCGGGCATTGAGAAAATTGCCGTACTCAAAAAAGGAAAAGAGGGGAGCGAGAACCATGCAAGTGCAAAATGAGATGAAACTGCAAATCGAAAGCCGTTCCGTCAATGAAGCATATGCGCGCGTGGCGGTTTCCGCCTTTGCGGCAAGCCTTGACCCGACCGTAGAGGAGCTAAACGACATCAAAACCGCCGTGAGTGAAGCGGTGACCAACTGCATTGTGCACGCTTACAAGGACGCGGTGGGCAAAATTTACATAACCGTTAAAATTCTCGAAAACGGCGTGGTGCAGATTACCGTGCGTGACCGCGGTTGCGGGATTGCAGATGTCAAAAAAGCGCGCGAGCCGCTGTTCACCACCCTCGGCGGCGACCGCGCGGGCTTGGGCTTTTCGGTGATGGAGAGCTTTTGCGACCGCGTGCGGGTGCGTTCCGCCGTCGGCGCAGGCACCACGGTGACACTGCAAAAACGGATACGGGGCAGGGGAGCAAGCTTTGACGCGTGACGAGCGAATTGCGGAAAATTTAGGACTTGTCCACGCCTGCGCCAACCGGTTTCGCAACCGCGGGCTGGAATATGACGATTTATTTTCGGCGGGTTGTATCGGACTTTGTAAGGCGGCGGACGGCTTTGACGAAGCCCTCGGCTTTGCCTTTTCCACCTACGCTGTGCCGGCGATTTTGGGCGAAATTCGGCGGCTGTTCCGCGACGGCGGCGCCGTAAAAGTCAGCCGAACTTTAAAAGAACGCGCACGCGCCGCCCAAAAAGTGCAGGACGCTCTTGCGGCACAGTGGGACCGCACCCCGACCGTTTGTGAAATCGCCGAAAAAATGGGCATTTCCGAATATGAGACGGCGGAACTTTTAAATCTCGCCAAACCGCCCTTGTCGCTCACGGAATTTGACGGCGAAGACGAACGGCAAACGGATATTCCCGTGCCGTCGGGCGAGGAGGAAATCCAAAATCGGCTGGCGCTCGGCGCCGTGCTCGAAGCCCTCCCCGACACGGACAGAAAACTGATTGAATTGCGATATTATCAGGGATTGACACAAGTGAAAACCGCCGAAATGCTCGGGCTTTCTCAAGTGCAGGTATCGCGGCGCGAGCGCGCCATACTGCTCGAAATGCGCAAACGGCTGACAGGGTAATCCTTTGTAAAATAAAAAAGCATCGAGCTTTTGCCCGATGCTTTTTGCAGGTTTTGCGGTCAGCGGTCATTTACGCGCTCCACAATGTAATCCACGCTGGTATCGTAAAAATCGGCGAGTTTTATCAGTGCCTCAATCGGCACATTGATACGCCCGGTCTCGTAGTCGGAGTAGGTGCTTTGGTCGATGTGCAGATATTCCGCCAATTCACGCTGCTTTTTATCACTGTCTTCCCGCAAGTCCCGTATTCTTCTAAAATACATTTTCATCACCTGTTACAATGATAAATTAACGGATTTTGACTATTGACAAATATGGGTATTACCCATATAATATGAGAGAACCCGAAAAAAATACGGGCGAAATTGCCCTTTTGGGGCGCAAGGAGGATAAAAAAATGAAAAGAATGCAAAAAGCCTTGGCTGTATTACTAACGGCTGCTCTGCTGTTTGCGGTTGGCGCAGTATGCGCGTTTGCGGCAGACGGCTATGTTGAGCCGGCAAGTGTTACAGTCACACAGATGCCCAATCGCACAGTCTACTATGACGGCGGCGACAATGATGGCTCGACCATTTACGGCGACCCGACAGGTATGGTGCTCACCGTTACCTACACAGACGGTTCGACGAGAGAGGTAGAGCCGGGAAACGAAAATGAAGAGGACTTAGTGTTTATCTATGTCGAGAATTATGTCATTGGCGAAAATATGGCAACCGTCACTTATTGCTACACAATAGGCGTAGAGGGTATTGACACAACCATTCCTGTTACCGTAAAGGAAAATCCCGTGGAATCTATTGAAATCACCAAGATGCCCATCAAGACAGAGTATGATATGGACAAAGATGTTCTTACCCGTGAGAACTTCACATTGGAACGTTATCGTGAAGTCGCGCCCGAAGATTTTGAGGCGGTTTTGGATGCGTACGGTGTGACCTATGAAGAATTCGTTGCATATTACGGCGAGGAATTTCTCAAAAATATGATTTTTGCCGACCGCGATGCATTTCTGCCCATCCAAAGCGAAGGCATGGAAATCCGCGTAACCTTCAAGGATGGCTCGTCCACGGTTGTTAACGACGAGTACGACGGGATTGAATATGACGGCTATGTGTATCCGATTACGCTCGAGCAAAAATCGAACACCGTCACAGAGGGTGAAAACACCTTTGCTGTGGTCTTTATGGACAACCGCGCGGAATTCAATGTCAATGTGAAAAAAGCGGCTGTCAACGGCGACAACGGCGACAACGGCAACAACGGTGGCAACGGCGGCAATTCTGCAACGAATAATCCTGCGGTTAAGGACGATGTGAAAAATCCCGACATTCCGAAAACCGGTATGACGGCAGGTATTACCGCGGCGGCGGTTTTGATGCTTTCGGGCACGGCAGGCAGTGTATTGCTTCTGCGCCGCAAGGAAGACAAATAAAATTCCCCCTGTAATTGAGGGCAATATATAAAAACGCGCTTGCAGGGAACGGGCTTACCCGTTCCCTGCAAGTATATCCAATTGCGCGGGCGAACACAGTTCGCCCCTACTTGTAGGGAACAACCTTCGTGTTGCTCTGTAAAAGCACATCAAAATCCACACGCGCAATGCATTGCAACGCGCGGGAGCATGTGCATACACTTCGCATAAAAAAAGCATCGGGCTTTGTGCCCGATGCTTTTTGCAGTTTGATTGGTTTATTTTACAACCGTTTTTTTGATTTCTTGCTCGGTTTTCGGGGCAAACAGCAAATTCACATTGTTTTTACCCTTGTGGTGATACGGGTTGATTTTCAAAATCACCCACGCAAGCACCGCGCCGACGGTGTTGCAGATGACGTCCTCCATCGTGTCAATCAACGCCCAACGCATGGGGTCAAGCGCCGGAATGACATTCGGCAGCGGCACGCCGTACTGCTCCGAAGCCGCCTCGGCCAATGCCAAAGACCAATGCTGTGCGTCGCCGCCGGCAACTTGGTCAAAAATGAACTCAAACAGCTCCCAGCCTGTGCCGGCAAAGAAGGAAAATCCGAACGCACCGAGCACCGCAATCGCGGCACTGCATTGCACCTTGTCGCGCTTTTGCATGGCGACAATGACTTCATACCCTGCGAATGCGCCGGCAAGCCCGCCGACCGCGTGAAACACCAAGTCATATACGGGCACGCTGTAATAGAAATTCAAATACGCACCGCCGAACGAGGCGAGAAACAGCCCGGGCGCCAAAAAGTCCTGAATATAAGACGGTACCTGCCGCAGCCAAGTTTTGGCAGGGAACAGCTGAAAAATTTCCCATAAAAACATCAAAAGCAGATTGGCACTGGTTTGCAGAGACTGCTGCACATCTTTGCGGAAGAAAATGGAGTCTATCAGCGCGCCGATCATCACCGCGCGCAAAATCCACCAAAAGACAACCTCCCATTTTTTAGAAGCGCCCAAAAGGCGTTTGATATATGCTTTCATTGTATCCCCCCACTTGCGGCAGAGACCACCGCGAAAATGTCAATATGTTGTATACATCATACCAACAAATCAGAGAGATAGCAAGCAATTTTTTAACAAAAAGCAAAATTTTGTAGAGTATGAAGACAATTTTAAGTTTTTTGTATATTTTTCGGACATAACAAATCCCCATATCACAAGACATGGGGACAGTCTGGCTTGTATTGTGTTTTTTGCGCAATCAGTTCACCCGCAAAAAGCTCATCGGGGCAACGGTGAACGCATTGACGCTTACGGCTTCGCTGTTATAATTAAAATAAATGACGGTGCTGTTGTTGTATTCCGTGCGGTAAACACCGTCCTGCACCTTTTCGTGCGCGGTCATACGCGCGTCCCGTAAATCTGCAAGCAAGGCGTTGGCTTTTGTGTATTGCTCCGCCGCAGCGGTGATTTGATTTTCATAGTTGTAAAGCGCGTTTATCTCGTCGCTTTTGGTCGTTTCAAAAATCCACGAATCACTCGGCAACGCGCCGTATTCCATCGCTTTCAGGAAAGAGGCGTTTGTATCCGCCGCCAAATTTTGCGGCGTATGCGCATATTCCACAATGCCGTGCAGTACCATTTGCACAAACGGCACGGCGGTATAGGTGTCGCTTTCGGGGTAGGCGGCAGTGCTCGGCAAATTTGCCACAACATCGGCATTTTTGAGCATATACATATTGCCCGTATCCACCATCAGCTTGTGCCCGGCGGAAAGGGTGGTGGCCTGTGCGGACAGCAAATTGACGGTGTGCACGCGGCTTTGCGCGCCGGCGCGATAGTCGGAGTAGAGTATACTGCCTGCGTCGTCAATGCAGTAGCCGCCGAAAGCGTAATCGTTCACGGAATTGACAAATTCATTGACATTTTTATCCAATGCCGAAAGCGCCAAAAGACTGCGGGTGTGCGTCTGCTGTTCGGTGAGTGAAGCAAACGGGTTTTCTTCTGCCAGAACCATGGTTTTTCCGAACAGATTGTCCGCCTCTTTGCCGTCGTCGTTCTTTTCGCGGCGCGAGATAATATCGGTATTTAAATAGAGCGTGAATTGCTGGGTTTTGGCATATTGCGTCAAGGCGTCAAAGTCCTTGCGATTGCCGAGTGCGCCGATTGGCGCGGCGTTTTGCAATTTGCTTTGCGCGTCGCCGCCGTCCAGCACGCCGCAACAGCGCACAAATACATTGTTGATGCCTTTGGCTTTCATCAATTTTAACAGTTCCAAGGTTTGGCTGTAATTTGTTAACACCTTTTCGCCGCGTCCGTTGTTTTTGACAACGGCGCCTTGCACCGTCAGCACAAACGGCAAATACTCCGTCACCGTAACGGTTTTGGTCGAAAGCGTACCGTTGCGAATTAACAGTTCGCGGCAGGCAGACGCCATGCCCGCGTAGCTTGCGTTTTTATCGGTCAAAAAGCGGTAGCATATCGAAAGTTCCCCGGTGAATGCTATGCCGCTGTATACGGTTTGCTTGCCCTCTGCGCCCGTCAACGCCGTCTGTGTAATTTGAAAGGTCGGCCCGACGCGGTTGTAGGTGCCTGCCCCCTTGCAGGCATACGAACGGATTTCGCAAATGGCGTCGCCGCTTTCAATCAGCGCCAAAAATGCCGCATTGCCGCTTTTTACACCGTAGGCGGGAATTATCGCCGCCGTGCGCAATACTGCGCCGTTTTCATCGGTCTGTGCCTGTTCCCCGCGTGCGGGGTCGTCGCCGTAAGGCACGAATACGCGGCAGTCGTAACTGTCTTGCTGTGCGCTGACAGCGGCTTGCGTTGCGCCGCAACCGTCGGGCACGAAAATATAGTCGCCCTCTGTTGCGGTATCGGTTGCACCGAAGCAGTCAAGCAAGGTGAGCGTTTCCAAGGTGTAGCCTTCGCTTAACAGAATGTTGCCGCAGTTGATTTTTGCCCGCAATGCGCCGTCCTCTAAGGTGTAACTGACGGTGACCGAAAGATACAGCGCGCCCGCGGGTACCGCGTCAAAGGCGCATTCGGCGGTCTCTTTGTCGGGCGCCATATCGTAGGTGACCTGCAATCCGCCGTTTTCCGTCGGCTGGAAAGATGCCGTCGAAAAGGCAACGGCGTTGTCTTGCGAATTGAGGGTGTATACCATACTGCCGTTGCTGACGGTTGCCGTCAATACGGCGGTCTGCGCCGCATTTTGCGCAGATGCATTTTCGGGGAGCGTTTGCCAAAGCTTCCCTGTGTTGGTTTCTTTCACGGCAATCCCGTAGGTGGTACTGTCAAAATACAGTTCAATCAGCCCCGATTTTGCCACATACACCAAATTGCCGTTGTCGGCGGTGTGGTATTTCGCGTCGGTATAGTCCGCGGCAATTGCCGTTCGCTGCCCGACGGTGGATTTTTGCACCTCTTGGGCGGTGCAACCCGACAACAAAAACAGGCACGCAAGTATAAGACACACCGCACGGTATATTCGTTTTGAAATCTTCATAGATAAGCTCCCGATTTGTAAAATGCATTTTGATTTTTACAGTATAGCACAGTTTACAAAAAAATGCAAAACCGCCGTGTTTCGTGTCTTAAAAAATATGTATTGACTTTTTGTGCGGTTTGGGGGTACAATAAAACAAATCGAAAAAACGAAATCATTGACGGAGAACGACGGCTTTACAAGGCTTTAAAGAGAGCGCGCATCATCGGCTGGGAGTGCGCGTAAAGACCGAAAGCCCGAGACCGCTCCCGAGTGTGCGCCGAAATAAGGCGTGCCGCCGTTGCCGCGTTAAGGCAAAACGAGTGGGCATTCTTCCAAGAATGCCAATTTGGGTGGAACCGTGGAATGTAAGCATTTCATCCCTTTTTTGGGGTGAAGTGCTTTTTATTTTTACAGAATGATGTTCAAGTTTAGGAGGCATTGAAAATGATTGAAATTACCTTAAAAGGCGGTGCTGTCAAAACCTATGACGCGCCCGTCACGGCGGCAGAGGTCGCCAAAGACATCGGTATGGGACTTTACAAGTCCGCCTGCGTTGCACGCGTGGACGGCAAGGTCTGCGATTTGCGTACCGAACTTACAGAGAATTGTGCGCTCGAAATTTTAACTTTTGACGACGAGGACGGCAAACGCACCTTCCGCCATACCGCGTCACATATTTTGGCGCAGGCAGTCAAACGCCTGTATCCCGAGGTAAAACTTGCCATCGGGCCGGCTGTCGACAACGGCTTTTATTACGATTTCGACTCCGAAGTTGCGTTTACGCCGGAAATTCTCGAAAAAATCGAAGCGGAAATGAAAAAAATCGTCAAAGAGGATTTGCCGCTTGAAAAATTCGAGTTGCCGCCCGCCGAGGCAACCGCGCTGATGACGGAAAAAGGCGAAACTTACAAAGTGGAACTCATTGCCGAGCACGCCGACAAGGGTGAGCCGATTTCGTTTTACAAACAGGGCGAATTCACCGAGCTTTGCGCGGGTCCGCACTTGATGTCTACGGGCGCAGTTAAGGCGTTTAAACTGACTTCCTGCACGGGCGCATATTGGCGCGGCGATGAAAAGAACAAAATGCTCCAACGCATTTATGCGACCGCATTCCCGAAAGCGTCGGAATTGGAGGCATATCTTGCGCAGGTGGAGGAGGTCAAAAAGCGTGACCACAACAAACTCGGCCGTGAATTGGAGCTGTTTACCACAAGCGATTTAATCGGGCAGGGCTTGCCGATACTGCTTCCAAAAGGCGCAAGGATTATCCAAATCTTACAACGCTTTGTGGAGGATGAAGAACAAAAACGCGGCTGGTTGCTGACGAAAACGCCGTTTATGGCAAAAAGTGACCTTTACAAGCTGTCGGGGCATTGGGACCATTATCAGGACGGTATGTTTGTTTTGGGCGACGAAGAAAAGGACAAAGAGGTCTTTGCCCTGCGCCCGATGACTTGCCCGTTCCAATATCAGGCATATCTCAACAAACCGCGTTCTTACCGTGATTTGCCGCTGCGATACAACGAAACCTCTACGCTGTTCCGTAACGAGGCGTCGGGCGAAATGCACGGGCTTATCCGCGTGCGGCAGTTCACCATTTCCGAGGGGCACTTGATGTGCACACCCGAGCAGTTGGAGGACGAATTCCGCGGTTGCTTGGAATTGGCAAACTATATGCTGAAAACCTTGGGGCTTTATGAAGATGTTTCTTACCGTTTTTCGCAGTGGGACCCCAATGACCGCGATAAATATATCGGCACGCCCGAACAGTGGGACGAAGCACAAGGTGTGATGAAAACCATTTTGGACGATTTGGGGCTCGAGTACAAAATCGGCATCGGCGAAGCGGCGTTCTACGGCCCGAAATTGGATATTCAAATTAAGAATGTCCACGGGAAAGAGGACACGCTCATCACCATTCAAATTGACCAAATGCTCGCCGAAAAGTTCGGTATGGAATACACCGACAAGGACGGTACCAAGAAAAATCCCTATATCATTCACCGCACTTCCATCGGTTGCTACGAGCGTACGCTCGCGTTGCTGATTGAAAAATACGCAGGTGCATTCCCGCTGTGGCTCGCACCCGAGCAGGTGCGTATTCTGCCGATTGCAGACCGTCATCACGACAGAGCATACGAAATCAAAAAGCAACTC
>SFIQ01000022.1 GCA_004555265.1 Ruminococcus sp. | reverse complement strand
GGTGGACCCGAAGAGGATCGAACTCTCGACCTTACGGATGCGAACCGTACGCTCTCCCAGCTGAGCTACGGGCCCGAACAGTAGTTAGATTATACTCCCCCAAACCGCAAAAGTCAACCTAAAATTTTTATGCTTTCTAAAAATTTGCAAAAAGCAAAACACAATGGACTGCGGTTTAGGTGCAAAACAAAATGCATTTTATTTTCACAGCCCCGCAAAATTCTTACAATTCTGAAAAAGGCTTGTATTCTTTGCCGAAATACTATACAATATTTAAAAATTTGTTCAGAAAATCGCAAGAGGAGAATACAATGAAGATAAAAACGAAACAAGTCCCCTACGAAGTCGCGGTTGCCGCCGAAAAGCCGCAACACCTTCGCCCCAAAAAACCAAGCATGCTGTTTCGCACTTTGGTACGCGTGGCGGCAAGTTTTGATTTACACGCGGTCAAATTTTCTTACACACAAAGCCGCATGGACGAGGCAGGCGACGGGCCGTATCTCATTTTCATGAACCATTCGAGTTTTGTGGATTTGGAAATCGCGTCCAAAATCCTGTTTCCGAAGCCCTATGTGATTGTCACAACCTGCGACGGCTTTGTCGGCAAAGAGGGCTTTATGCGTAAAATCGGGTGTTTTCCGACGCAGAAATTCGTGCCCGACATCACGCTGATTTCCGATATACGCTATGCATTGCAAAAAGAGAAAACCTCGGTGTTGATGTACCCCGAAGCAAGTTACACCTTTGACGGTTGCGCAACGCCCCTGCCGCGCAAATTGGGCGTTCTGCTCAAAAAATTAGATGTGCCCGTTTTAATGATAAAAACCGACGGCGCATTTTTGCGTGACCCGTTATACAACGGTCTGCAAAAGCGCAATGTCAAGGTTTCGGCGCATTTGACCTGTTTGCTGACGCAGGCGGAAATTCAGGAAAAAAGCGTAGCAGAACTGGATAAGATTTTGGACGATACCTTTACATTTGACAATTTCGCCCGCCAATACGAAACCAAAACCGTGGTGGACGAGCCATTCCGTGCGGACGGGTTAGAGCGCATTTTGTACCGTTGCGCGCATTGCAATACAGAGGGCAAAACCGAGGGCAAAGGCACTGCACTTACCTGCCACGCCTGCGGCAAAACCTATGAAATGGACGAATACGGCAGGCTGCACGCGACTGCGGGCGAAACGGAATTTCCGCACATTCCCGATTGGTACCGTTGGGAGCGCGACTGCGTGCGGCAGGAACTCGAAAACGGCACTTACAAATTGGATACCGCGGTGGATATTGCCATACTCTCCGATTACAAGGCGCTGTATCAGGTCGGCGAGGGACGCCTTTTGCACACGACGGATGGGTTTCATTTGACAGGCTGTGACGGCAAACTGGACTACAGGCAATCCCCCTTGCATTCCTATGGGCTGTATGCCGACTACTATTGGTACGAACTCGGGGATATGATTTGCATCGGGGATAAGGCGCGACAGTATTATTGCTTCCCAAAAGAAAATGTCCCCGTCGCCAAAGCACGCCTTGCCGCCGAGGAACTCTACAAACGCAAAAAGAAAGAAAAGAAAGCGAAATAAGGAGATAAATACAAAAAGGGGATGTAAAAACTTTCGTTTTTTACATCCCCTTTTGGGGGATAGGAAAAAATGCGCAGAATGAACAAACCGAGCGCAGACAACGCGTTTGCGTTGTCTGCGGCTACCCGACGGCGTACAAAGGTACGCCGAGTGGCGAGGTTTGTTTATAGCATAAAGCCGTATTTTGTTGCATATAACAGTGATTTGAGACGCTTTTGGACGGTTGTTTCTTTCCAAACCGAAAATACGCCTTGTGTGATTGCGCTTTATGCGGTCTGCACTTTTTTTACATCCCCTTTACTGTTTTACGATATTGAAATGGTCAACAGCATAGAGTTGTCTTCCAAAACCGTCTCCTCGGTTATTGTCATATCGTCCGTCATATTTTCTTTAATATGATTGTATGTATACGCCTGCACATTTCTGCCGTAGTCCGATTCAAAGGAACGAATATTTTCAAGCAACCCTTCCACATCCGCAATTTCATCCAAATACAGTTTAAAGCCCTGTGCGGCATTTTCACGCTTATAGCGCAACCGCCCGCAGTTGGTCTGCACGACATATTCGTTTTCCGAAACGGTTTCCACACAGCACCCATACTCTTGTAAGGTCTGCAAAAGTATGGCACCGTCTGCAAACATGGTTTCGATGCCTTTCTCGATATTTTCTTTCCCTTCGGAAAAATTGCTGAGCGCCGCCAAAGAAGTTGCTGTGCTCATCGACAGCCCCGCAATAATTGCGGCGGACGCCAGTGTAAGAATACAAGACATACGATTGCTCCTCCCGATTATAAGTCAAAATCCACAATTCTTCCGCCTTGGCTGTGCACGAATCCGTTGCCGCCGTCCTCTTGTGCAGAGGCATCCGAATCCGATTCTCGATCCTCCACGGCAGTCGCCAATACGGCTCTGTCTTTTGCCCATGCGCGCAATTCCAAAATTTGCTCTCTCTGTGTTGCCGAAAGCGGCACGGTATCTCGAATGGCTTTTTCTATATCCGTTTGCCGCAGTCCTCGATTGGCATAAAACGCCTCGTACATTGCAGAAATCACAATTTGTTCGATTTCCGCGCCGACATAGCCAACGCTTTGTGCCGCAAGCGTTTTGCAGGTTTGTGCATCGGGCACGATTTCGTGCGCAATCCCGTCCGTGGCAATCCGTTTTTGAATATGCAGTTTAAAAATTTTCTCGCGCTCTTTGGCGGTGGGTAAATCCACAAAGAAAATTTCATCAAAACGCCCTTTGCGCAACAGTTCAGGCGGCAGTGCACTGATGTCATTTGCCGTGGCGATGACAAATACCGGTTTTGTTTTTTCCTGCATCCAAGTTAAAAATGTACCGAATACGCGTGCCGATGTGCCGGAATCCCCGCCGGATTTCAATCCCGAAAAGCCTTTTTCAATTTCATCTACCCAAAGAATAGAGGGGGAAACCGCTTCGGCGGTAGCAATCGCTTTGCGCATATTTTCTTCCGAACTGCCGACAATCCCGCCGAAAATTTTCCCCATATCCAGTTTTAACAGCGGCAAGCCCCAAATGGCGCTCATTGCCTTGGCGGTCAACGACTTGCCGCAGCCGGGTACGCCGGTAATCAAAACGCCTTTCGGCGCAGGCAAATGATAGGCCTGTGCTTTTTCCGACCACGAATTATTGCGGCGCAAAAGCCACTTTTTCAGATTTTCCAAACCGCCGATGTCGTCTATGTTCAAATCCGACTGCACAAATTCCAACACGCCGGTTTTCTTCACGACCTGATTTTTTTCTTCATGAATAATAGAAAGTGCGCGAATATCTAACCCTTTCAGTTTGACAATCGCGCGGCAAAACGCATTTTCCGCCTCTTGCATGGTTAACCCCAACGCAGAGCGCGCCAAAAGCAGTTTTTCCTCTGCGGACAGCCTGACGCTTTCCGGGGAGAGAGAACCAATGAGTTCTTCCAACAGTTGTTGCATTTCCGATTCATTCGGCAAGTCAAAATCCAATATGGATATTTCTTTTTCCATATCACACGGAATCACCAATTTCGGAGAAATAAAAACAACCGTTTTACGGCTGGCTTTTAAAACAGGTAACAAATCCCGCAGTTTGCGAATGACCGCATAGTCCGGACGCGCACCTCTGTCTGAACCGAAATAAATATGAAAGTCCTTAAACAGATAAATCGCATCATCCTGCGATTTTGCAATACTGTCTAACGCGGAAAGCGGCGCGGCGGTATCGCGTACCTTACTGCCCTCCGCCACAAGTCCGTCTGTCTGTGTCCAAACATACAGTTTTCGCTCGGTCTTAATCAGCGACCTGTCCCCGACGGCGGCTTCAATCGCTGCCGTAATTCGTTCCTCCTCATAAGAGGGGATATAGATATATGGGAATCCGGCGTTAACCAGGTCAGAAAAATCTTGAATAAATTTCGTTTTACCCATATTGTACTCCTTCAATTGTTGCTGTGTACTGCTTCAATTTTTCAATATTGCCCATACCGTTTATGGTGACTCGCCCTGCGGCGTCCGTGCGGATTTCAAATCGATTTTTGTATGCGGCAATCTCCTGCGGGGGTATGGCATCCGTTAAAAAGAGAAATCGCTGATTGGACGAGCCGACAAGCGGGCGGGAATAGTCCGTTAAAGACTGCTCAAATTTGCCGTCTATAAGCAAATCGGTTTGGTCTAACAAGGCGTGATGCGCCGCGCAATCTCCGTTTTGCAAAAACGCATAGGTGTACCCCGTAAACGTCAGCACCGTTTTGCCGAGGCGGTGTGCTTCGGCGGCAAATTCTGCCAATTCCGCGGCTTGGTCGAACGGCTCGCCGCCGAGCAAAGTTACGCCGCAAACCGTATCCCGCACAGCATACAATTGTGCACAAAGTTCTTGCACCGAGCACACAGTTCCGCCGTCATACGCCCAAAGTGCCGTGGCAAAACAGCCGTCGCAGTGCTGTTGACAGCCCTGCACCCAAACACAAAACCGACAGCCCGGACCTTCGGCGTAGGTCGTTTCCAATACCTTATGGATTCGCATTACAAATCAATTCTCCGTTTGCCGTTGCCGTGCGCCGCGCCGACCGCGCCGACATTTTGTTGTGACGGTGCCGCATATAATACCGCAGACAGACGCGCGGCAATATGCGGTTTCGCACCGATGCAATCCAAAAATGCATTCGGCGTTGGGAAATCCCCGTTGGTTTCTCGGTAAGAAATGGCTTTTTTCGCGTCAATAATCGTAACGCCCGGCAAAGCCGCCAAATCTTCTTCTGTTGCTGTATTTACATTCAATAAACCGGTAGATGCAGGCGATTCGACGGGACGTTGCGGTTCTGTCGATTGCGGAGTAATGGGCGCCGAACGCGGAGGTGCATACCCTTGCGGCGGGATTGTTCCCGTCGGCGCTGCGAAATCGGACAAGCGGGTAGCAAGTTGCATTCTATTCTGTGCCTGCGCTTCCAAACGCCGAAAGGTTGCCAGCGCATTTAAGGCGAGCACCAACACCACAATCTTTATGAGCACCCCTGTCACCACCACGCCGAGGGAAACGGTCGTGCGCATCTGCTCAAATTGCGCGTATGCTGCCTTCTGTTCTTGGATTTCCGGTATTTTTTCCCACGCCTCGTGCGCGTCTAAATATTCGTCATATTCCGGTTGTTTATCATAATCCGTACCGTAATCATCCCAATAATTGCGTCCTAAATAATCCGAAACCTGCGGTTCGTTACTGCGATCCACCACCCGCGGATTTTCTATGTTCAGAGATAGCATAAAGGTCATACACAGCAATACCTGCAAAAGCAGTGCACTCCACCCTAAAACCAACCATTTCCTGTTGGGACGCCTGTTGTTGATATAGAAAAAGCTTGCGCAATCAACAAACGGCAAAAAAGCCGAAAGGGACAGCAGAATTTGCACAACGGAAACGTTCTTTTTCTCAGTTGCCATTATACCGTAACCTCCTGTTCCCCGACGGTTTCCAGCAAATTATCCGTCTGTTTTGCGTCGTTGGTGTACTCGGAGTCCGTTGCGACCGAATCGGTTAAGCGCTCAATCTCGGAAATATACTGCAAACAGGTTTTTCCCGTCATGCCGTGTGTTTCCGCTTCGATTTCTCCGTTTGGAAAAATGCGGATTTGGATTTGTTTCATACTTTTCTCCGTCCATCCATTTGATTAAATTTATAAAAAGCCAAAAGAATTATACATTTTTTCCATCCGGATTTCTATTCTCTGATAGAGTACAAACCGCACTTTTTTCGCACTTTCAAGGATAAACCAACAGCAACAAATCCCTTTCCGCATAGAATAGCGGGGAGGGATTTGTTTGCGTACTGTAAAGTATAACCGATCTGCCGCCGTGACCTATGCGAAGAAGTGGGCGTTGTCGCGCAATCCGCGCTATTACAATTTTGACGGGTTGGGCGGCGACTGCACCAATTTTGCGTCGCAATGCGTGTTTGCGGGCAGTGGGGTGATGAATTACACAAAAGATGTGGGGTGGTATTACAATTCCCCCGCCGACCGTGCCGCCGCGTGGTCGGGTGTTCGGTATCTGCATACTTTTTTGACAACCAACCGCGGCGTCGGACCGTTCGGGGAAAAAACGGAACTGCAAAAAACAGCAATCGGGGATTTGCTGTTTTTGCAAAGCAGGCAATCCCTGTATCACACTTTGGTGGTCACAGGCTTTCAAAACGGGATGCCGCTCGTTTGCTGTCACACGGCGGATTCGTTTATGCGGCCGCTGTCCACCTATGTTTTTGAAGCGATACAGCCTGTGCACATAACAGGTGTGCGCATATAATGCGCACACCTACAGACAACGGAAAAGCCCCCGTCGCGGCGAAAGACCGGAACGGGGGCTATTTTCTGCTTTGTGCAGTCGCCTTACAGCGTGGCTGCCAATTTTTTCAAATATTCTTTGAAATCTGCACCGATTTCGGGGTGATTGAGCGCGACTTCGCAGTTTGCCTGCATAATGCCGAGCTTATTGCCCATATCATAGCGAATGCCGTTGAAATCAACTGCGTTGAGTTCGCCGCGGCGGGCAAGGTCAAGCATAGCGTCGGTGAAATAGATTTCGCCGCTCTTGGGGTCGGCGGGGGTTTTCTCAATCAAATCGAAAATTTCAGGCGGCATAACCACTCTGCCCAAAATAGAATAGCAGGACAAAATCTGCTCGGGCGTGGGCTTTTCGATGATGTTATGTACCTTCATTGTTTTGTCGTCAAGCGGGGTGACATCGAGCGTGCAGTATTTCGGCACATCTTCACGCGGCACTTCTTTCACGCCGACTACGCCGCAACCGTATTTTTCATACGCGCGGCAAAGCTGCCCGACAACCGGGTCTTCGGAAATGATCACGTCGTCGCCGTACATGACCGCGAACGGCTCGTTGCCGACGAAACTTTTGGCGCAAAGCACTGCATGGCCTAAGCCCTTGGTCTCTTTTTGACGGACATAGTAGATGTTTGCAAGGTTTGCGCAAGCCTCAACGCCTTCTAAAATCTTGGCTTTGGAGGGGTTGCCTTTGAGTTTGGTTTCCAACTCAAAGGAATGGTCGAAGTGGTCTTCGATAACGCCCTTGCCGCGATTGGTGATAATTAAAATATCGGTAATGCCCGCGGCAACCGCTTCTTCAACAATGTATTGAATGGCCGGTTTGTCCACGATATTGAGCATTTCCTTCGGCACGGCTTTCGACGCCGGCAGAACGCGTGTGCCCAAGCCCGCTGCGGGAATAATCGCTTTTGTAATTTTCATTGGTAACGCCCCTTAACATAAAAGTATTTTTGAAAAACAGAAAAACTGTTTCGTTGACAATAGTTTACATCAAAAGTTTTGAAATTGCAACCATCAGCAAATAGCCGCCGAGCTGATAAATCCAAAATGCGGCAAGACACAGAAAAACCGATACGCCGCCGCGGCGAAACAGCAGCAAACGGTATTCTTCCGGCGTTTGGCAGTTTGCGCGAAGCCGTGCAATCTCCTTTGCCGCCTTTTTCTTATATAGCGTATTGGCAAACAGCCCCGAAAATAAGGCAACTGCCAAATCGGCAACCGTGCGCAAAATGAATTCGGGCGTGGTCGCTAAATCCGTGTATGCATTTGTCAGCGTTTGCACAGCCGCCGTATAAGAGGCGTCCTGTGTTTCCAACAAGGCTTGTACCTGTTCCTGTGCCGCATAAAAGGCATCGGTTTTTTCTGCCAATCGCGGCGTATATGTCAGCCCCGAAATCGCCAACAGCAATACCATCAGAATCGCACCGACACCATACAGCTTACGGTAAAAATACCAATACGGCGCAAAAAAGAATGCCGCCCAATTCCACGAGGTTTTTTTGCCCGTCTTTTCCATCGCGTAAAACTTCGGAATATACCGCCGTGAAGCGGTCTGCACATATTCCGCCGTGTCCATAACGGTATTGCCGTCGATGGTGTCGGTCGGGGAAATCACAACCATCCCTGCGCGGTAGCCTTGCGCGGCGCCGTTGGGCAGTTGCACGGGCGGCAAAAACGGCTGTCCGTTTGCGGCATTGTTGTAAAGCCGCGCGCCGCATTGCGTACAGACAGGCTCCTCTGCGGCATTTTCGGCGCCGCATTGCGGGCAAAACACAATGTTGTGCCCGTCCTCGGGCTTTTGCGCGGCGGGCATTGGCGATGCCGACGGCTTTTGTGTCAGCAGCGTGCTTACAGGAGCAGTTTGCCGAATATTTGCAGGTTGCGCGGGCGTCCACACAAAGCCTTCGCTATGCAAAGCGGCGTTTGCGCACGCGTTTTGCTGTTGATAGCATACTCTATGGTGCGGGGTGCCGCAGTCGGGGCAGACAACCACATCGTCATCGTCTGTAAACGCCTTGTGACAGACAGGGCAGGTTTCTCCGGTATATCGCATAAAAATCCTTCCTTTTACCCCTTCAAATTGCCGGCTTCTTTTTCAAAACGGAATTACACTTTGATTTCGACTTCTAACCCCAACAAATCCTTGTACTTCTCCAATATCGGCTGTACATCGTTTTTCAAGAATTCCGTAACCTGCTGCGGTGCGCGCCCGATAAAGTTCTGCGGCACCATTTCGGCGCGGATTTCTTCGAGTGTCATCCCGAATGCGGGGTCGGCGGCAATGCGTTCGGGCAAATCGTTGGGTTTGCCCTCGGCTTTCACAACCTGCCCCGCCGCCATGGAATGCTGACGGATTTTTTCGTGCAGTTCCTGACGGTCGCCGCCTTTTTTGACCGCCGCCATCATTATATTTTCGGTCGCCATAAACGGCAGTTCGTCGTTTAAGCGTTTTTCAATCATTTTCGGGTACACCACAAGCCCGCTGACCACATTGATATACAGGTCCAAAATCGCATCGACCGCAAGGAAGCCCTCGGGAATACTGATACGCTTGTTCGCCGAATCGTCGAGCGTGCGCTCAAACCATTGCGTCGAAGCGGTGATGGCGGGGTTTAAGGTGTCGCAAATCACATAGCGCGCCAAAGAACCGATACGCTCACTGCGCATGGGATTGCGCTTGTATGCCATCGCGGACGAGCCGATTTGGTTTTCCTCAAACGGTTCTTCGATTTCTTTCAAATGCTGTAACAGCCGCAGGTCGTTTGAGAATTTATATGCCGACTGCGCAATCCCCGAAAGGGTGTAAAGCACCTGCGTGTCGAGTTTGCGCGCGTAGGTCTGCCCCGAAACGGGGAACACACTCGAAAAGCCCATTTTTTCGGCAATTTTTCGGTCGAGCGCCTTGATTTTTTCCTCGTCACCCTCAAACAACTCCACGAAACTCGCCTGCGTGCCCGTAGTCCCTTTTGAGCCGAGCAGACGCATTTGCGACAGTTGGAATTCGAGCGTGGACATATCCATCACCAAATCCATCAGCCATAAAGCGGCGCGTTTGCCGACGGTGGTCGGCTGGGCGGGCTGGAAATGCGTAAACGCAAGACAGGGCATCTCTTTGTATTCGTCGGCGAATTTCGCCAATTTTGCAATCAGGTTCACCAATTTTTTGCGGACGAGTTTTAATCCCTCGGTCATCACAATGACATCGGTATTGTCGCCGACATAGCACGAGGTCGCGCCCAAATGGATAATGCCTTTTGCTTTGGGGCATTGCACACCGTAGGCGTATACATGGCTCATGACATCGTGGCGCACCTTTTTTTCGCGCGCCTCGGCGACTTCATAGTTGATGTCGTCGGCGTGGGCTTTGAGTTCGGCGACTTGCTCGTCGGTAATCGGCAGCCCCAATTCTTTTTCGCTTTCAGCAAGGGCAATCCACAGTTTTCGCCAAGTGCGGAATTTAAAGTCCGGCGAAAAGATGTATTTCATTTCTTTGCTCGCATAGCGCGAGTTCAAAGGACTTTCGTAAATGTCTTTCATCGTTCAGTATACCTCCGAGGGGGATTTTTTTATTTCTCCGGTGCGGGGCGGCGCAATTTGATGTGCACCTCGCGAAGTTGTTGTTCGGACACGGTATTCGGCGCGCCGAGGAGCATATCCTGTGCGTTGGAATTCATCGGGAACGCGATCACCTCGCGGATATTTTCTTCATTTTTCAAAAGCATAATCATTCTGTCCACGCCGGGCGCCATACCTGCGTGCGGCGGTGCGCCGTAATGGAACGCGCGGAACAGCGCGCCGAAGCGTTTTTCGACTTCCTCTGCCGAATATCCCGCCAGTTCAAATGCCTTAATCATCACATCGGGGCGGTGATTTCGCACAGCGCCCGAGGAAAGTTCCACGCCGTTGCAGACAATGTCATACTGATACGCTTTAATCGTCAGCGGGTCTTGGTGTAACAGCGCGTCCATTTCGCCCTGCGGCATGGAGAACGGGTTGTGGGTGAAATCGAGTTTGCCCTCTTCGTTCTTTTCGTACATCGGGAAATCGGTAATAAAGCACATTTCAAAACGGTTTTTGTCAATGATCTCCATACGCTCGCCGAGCGCGGTGCGGATTTGCCCCGCCAAGAGGTTTACAACTTTCGGCGCATCACAGATAAAGAACAGCGTATCGTCGGTTTTCAAAGACAAATCGTTTGTCAAAGTCGCTTTCTTTTCGTCCGAAAGGAATTTTGCAATCGGACCTTTAAACGAGCCGTCTTCGAGCACGGTTAAGTAGCCGAGGCCTTTCATCCCGATGGACATGGCATATTCGAGCATTTTTTCAAAGAACGATTTGCTCATTTTGCCGCAGCCGGGTGCGACGATACCGCGCACGGGGCGGCCTTGGAACGGTTTGAATTCGACATCGCGGAAGAAGTCGGTCAAATCGGTGATTTCCAAAGGATTGCGCAAATCGGGTTTGTCCGTGCCGTATTTTAACATCGCTTCCGCATACGGAATACGCTTGAACGGCGCGGGGGAAACGGGTTTGCCGCCGCCGAATTTTACAAAAGTGTCATACAGCACATCTTCTGCCACTGCAAACACATCTTCCTGTGTGGCGAACGCCATTTCAAAGTCCAACTGATAAAATTCGCCGGGCGAACGGTCTGCGCGCGCGTCCTCGTCGCGGAAGCACGGCGCGATTTGGAAATATTTGTCGAATCCCGACACCATCAACAGTTGTTTGAACTGCTGGGGCGCCTGCGGCAACGCGTAGAATTTGCCCTCGTGCTTTCTCGACGGAATGATATAGTCGCGTGCGCCCTCAGGCGACGAACAGGTCAAAATCGGGGTGTTAATCTCCGGGAAGCCCAACGACTCCATTTTGGCGCGCAGAAAACGCACCACTTCCGAACGGAACAAAATATTGTCGTGCACCTTTTGGTTGCGCAAATCGAGGAAACGGTACGTAAGGCGCACATCTTCGCGTGTTTCTGTGGACTCGCTTACATCAAACGGCAATGCGCTTTCGCACGCGCCCAAAACCACAACATCTTGCACGCGCACTTCGAGTTCGCCCGTCGGAATTTTCGGGTTGACGGTTTCCGCGTCGCGTTTGACCACCGTGCCCGTGACGGAAACCACGCTCTCCTTGTGCAAATTTTGGAGCATTTCATCATCGTGCAACACGATTTGCGTCACACCGTATTGGTCGCGCAAATCGACAAATGCCACGCCGCCGTGGTCGCGAATGGTATCCACCCAGCCGGCAAGGGAGACGGTTTCGTTTAAGTTTTGAAGTGTCAACTCGCCGCAGGTATGCGTTCTGTATGCCATATTTTTTACATTCCTTTGCGTCAGATTTGCCCATACGCCCAACCGCGTTTCGGGCATACGGATACATTTTAAGAATACAATTTAGAATTATAACATACCTGTGCGGGAATTTCCACACTAATTTTCAAAAAATCATTGTATAAATTGCCGTTTTCGTGTAAAATAAAAGGCACAATTTCTGCGGAGGTGTCGAAATGGACGACCAAAAGAGAAATAAAGCCTTTGCCGACGACGATTTTGAGGATATTTTCAGTTCTTCGGGCAAGGACGCTTTTGAAGATATTTTCAGCGACAGCGGCGAAGACGCGGGCAATACGCCCGATACATATGAGGATATTTCCAGCGGCAGAGACGAAGAAATACCCGCCGCAAAGACGGATGACCCGTATGCGGGCTTTTTTGACACGCCGCCCGTGGCGGACGAAGCGGCGAACACGCGCTACCGCACGGCAGTCAACACAACGCCCGAAAAAAAGCCCTACCGCTATAACGAAAACGCCCCCGCACGCACGCGGGCGCGAAACGGCGACGAAATTTATTCCGGGACGGAAAAGACTGCGCGTCCGCGCAAAAAGAAAGCCCATTTGGGGCGCAAAATCTTTTGCGTTTTCTTGGTGCTTGTGCTGTTGTTTGTCGGCGGCGCGGGCGCATATGCCTATTTGCGCGTGCAAAACATCCTTGCGGCAGTGGATTATCAGCCGCTGTCCCCAAACCAATACATCGCAAACAGCGAATTGGTGTCCGCCGACTATGTCCAAAACATTTTGCTCATCGGCGTAGACGCACGCGAGGGCGAGGAGGCGGAAAAAACCCGTTCCGACACGATGATGTTGGTCACCATTGACACGCGAAACCGGCAGATTAAACTGACTTCATTTTTGCGGGATATGTATTTGGAAATCCCCGGCTACCGCGAGGACAAGCTCAATGCCGCACAAAGCCACGGCGGCACGCAGTTGCTTGTGGACACGCTCGAATACAATTTCAAAGTGGATATTGACAACTATATGCTCGTCAGTTTTGATATGTTCACCGCGATTATCGACGAACTCGGCGGGGTGGATGTGGAAATCACCGACAAAGAGGCAAAATACATCAACAGCAAAGACCATATGGATATTACAGATGTTTATGCATTCCCCGAGGAACTTTCGGGCGGGATGCAGCACTTTACGGGCGCACAGGCGCTTTGGTACAGCCGTATTCGCTATCTCGACAGCGATTTTATGCGCACACAGCGGCAAAGAAAAGTCATCACCGCGATTGTCAAAGAGGCGGTTGGGCAGTCGCCGTTTGCACTGTTGGATATGGTCGAAAAGGTCATGCCGATGGTCAAAACCGATTTGACCGAAGACGAAATGATGGATTTGGGCTTGCACGCACTGTCCTACCTCAAATATGACATCGCGCAAATGCAAGTTCCTATAGAGGACGGTTACAAAAGCGCAACACGCCGCGGGCAGTCCGTGCTGTTGCCGGATATGGACAAAAATCGCACGGCCTTCAAGCAATTTGTGTTTGAAAAAGCCGATGTCCCCGCAGACGACACCGAAGCGTAAGGCAAACAGCACATATCCGATTGCGCGATTGGGAAGGTTATAAATTTGAATTTGTCATCCTGCGCGTAGGGAACGGTCTTGACCGTTCCGATTGAAAAATAAAAATGCAATGCGAGCGTAGGGGGCGACGACTCGGCGCCCCGTATCACCTCCCTCTTAGAGGGAGGTGGCTTTTGCCAGAGGCAAAAGGCGGAGGGAGAGAAATGAAAAAATCTCTCCCCCAGTCAAATGCTTTGCATTTGACAGCCCCCTCTCGGAGTGGGCGGAAACAGCGGGCGATTCGTGAATCGCCCCTACAACCCGTAGGGAACGGTCTTGACCGTTCCGCAAAATCACATCGAAATCGACGGGCGGGCGTGGAACCCCGCCCCTACAACGGGTCATCGAGACGCCGACCCGTATCACCTCCCTCTCAGAGGGAGGTGGCTTTGGGCATTTTGCAAATCAAAACCAAACAGCAAACGGGCGGATGCATTTATCCGCCCGTTTTTTCTGATTCAAAGGGATACCGAAGCCCCATTTGCTTACGGCACGCGTCCATCATTTGCATACACGCGGCGGTCGCGTCAAACGGAATAAAATCCGACTGCGTTTTCCCCTGCCGAATCTCCTCGGCAACGCGGGTAAATTCTGTTAAATAGTCGGTTTTGCCGTTGAAAACCTGTTTGCCGTTCTCGTTTTTCAAAATGGCTTTGGACGCCATATGAAAAAATACGGGGAGTAGGATTTTGCCCTTACTGCCTACAATTTTGCAGTCCTCACGCAAAGAACAAAGGGACATTTTTAAAGTGCATTGAAAGCCGTCATAGAAAAGTGTTACCGTTTCGCCTATATCAATGCCGTTTTTGAGTTTGCCCGTGCATTTGATTTCTTTCGGCACGCCGAACAGGTTGTAGCAATAAGTTATGGGATAAATGCCGATGTCCAACAGCGCGCCGCCGGCGGTTTCGGGCGTTAATACGCGTGAGGTTTTCGGCATCAAAATGCCCGGAAATGCATAATGAATGACCACATCTTTAATTTCGCCTATCTCGCCGCTTTGTACCCAATCTTTCACCGTCAGCGCCACATCGGAAAACCAAGTCCACATCGCCTCGCAAAAATATGTATTTGTGTTTCGTGATGTTTCAACAAGTGTTTTTACATCATTGAAGCAAACGCCCACAGGTTTTTCGCAAAGTACGGGTTTCCCCCATTCCATTGCGCGCACGGCATACTCCACATGGGCAGTGTGCGGTTGACGGCGCTTTCAAAATCGGCAAACGCCTGTGCGCCGTATTTTTCGGCAAATACTTTTGCCTTTTCAAAATTGCGGCTGTAAACGGACACAATACAGTGCGCCCCTTTTACAATGTCTCTTGCCGTGGAATGGGCAATGTTGCCGCTGCCTATATATGCCCAACGGAATTTTTCCAAAATACACACCTGCTTTCTGTACTCCACTCCCGTAAAAAGGGGACAGTCCCTTTTTTACGGGAATATTCTCCTCGATCTGCATATTGTTATGTTTCATTTGTTCGTCATATTCTGGAACTGTATGCCTTGACTTCGTGCTTTAAAGTCTCGGCGTTTATGCAAGTAGATTATTGCCAACGGAATATCTGCTAAAAGCCATGCGGCAGGTCCTGCAAAACAAACTGCTGAAAAACCGAACAGCGGTTTTAAAAGTAATGCTATTGTAAGTCTGCCGAACAACTCGCCTATTCCTGCAACGGTATTGGCATAGGTACAGCCTAATCCCTGCAAGGTATTTCTTAATACAAACAGAATGGCAACAAGACTGTAACAAGCACTTATCGCTATCAAATAATGCTTTGAAGCATAGAGCATTTCTGCATTGGGGGTTTTCATAAATAGCCGTACTGCCAGAGGTCCCACAAGAATTAACACCGCACTGCACACAACCGAAACACCGATATCGAGCCAAAAAATCTTTTTAACACTTTTTACAATTCGGTCATACTGCTTTGCACCGAAGTTTTGCGATACGAAAGTCATTGTACCGACGCCTAATCCCGACATTGGAATATTTGTGACTTGTTCAACCCTTGCGGCGGCGGTAAATCCGGCAATTACATTGGCACCGAAACTGTTTATTGCAGTTTGCAATACCATTGAACCGATAGAAGTAACGGTGAACTGCAAGGACAGCGGAACACCAAGACGCAGTTGATGTAAACTTTCAACACGGGTTGGCAGTAAATCATGAATATGTATTGATAAAATCGGATTGTATTTGAAAATATATACAGCCGAAAGAACAGCGGCAGTCGCTTGTGATATAAATGTTGCCCACGCAGCACCTACAACCCCGAATTTAAATACGCCAACAAAAAGTATATCAAGCCCTAAATTGACAAACACACTGACAATGAGGAAATAAAGTGGTTTCTTGCTTTCGCCTACGGCACGTGCCAACGCATTAAAATTATTCAAAGACATTTGCACAGGTACGGCATAATACAGAATGTTAATATATGATGCGGACAAGTCAATTATTTCTTCCGGTGTATCTATCAAACGCAAAAGCGGTCGGGAAAGTATGTGGGCTAACACTACCATTATAAGACCGATTAAAATAGACAGCGAAATACTGTTGGCGGCGTATCTATTCATTTTCTTTTCATTTCTCGCCCCGAAAGATTGGGCAACGGGTATTGTAAAACCAGCTGTAAGCCCCAGTGCCGCGCCGATAATAAAACTGTTGATTGAGCCCACATTGCCCACAGCGGCAAGCGCGTTTGTTCCCACAAAACGCCCCACAATAATATTATCAACTAAATTATAATTGTATTGTAGCATTGAACTTGCCATAATCGGCAAGGCAAACCGCACAATGCTTTTAACGGGACTACCCGTCAGTAAATCTGTTGTATTTGCTTTCAATGTTTAAATCTCCGCCGTTTTATAGTAATAATCTGAATATTTCCATATTTTATCATATCCTACTCACGTCAGCCATTGACGGCGGGAGCAAGCCCCCGCCCTACCTTTTGTTAAAATACTGTGCTCCCCTTTTACGATATCTCTTGCTGTGGAATGGGCAATGTTGCCGCTGCCTATATATGCCCAACGAAATTTTTCCAAAATACACACCTGCTTTCTGTACTCCATTTCCGTAAAAAGGGGACAGTCCCTTTTTTACGGAAAACACACTAAAACAATTCGTCCAGCAAAATATAATACCGCAGTTTTTCTGCATCTTCTTCCATATGCAACAGACTGTAAAGTCTGTTTTTTGCTTTTAAAAACACATCGTACGGCAACGCGCACAAATCACATAAATTGTACTGCAAAGAGCGCACGCAAAGCGCAATATCCTGCCAGCGATCCGCAATACCTGCCTTGCCCAAATCAATAAACCCGACGGTTTTACCGTTTTCCGTAAATATATTCGGCAAACAGTAATCGCCATGTGTGAAAACCAAGTCCTCCGGCGGCTGATGCGTTTCCAAAAAATCGTATAAAGCCTCTAAATCCGCAAAACCGTTTTCGCCGAGGGTGTTCGGCTCAAAATCGTCCGTATCCACCAAGCCGTTTTCGATATTGTATTTCGCTTGTGTCAGTCTTTTGGGTAAACGGCTGTCTAACGGACAATCGGAAATGTCTATGCTCCACAACCGTTTTAAGCCGTCCGCAAGGGCGGAAACCGCGATGTCAACGGCATCGTCGGCGAACGCATCACAAGCCATTGTGCCATGCATTTTCGACATTAACAAATAATTTAACCCGTTTTCTTGCGCGAATGCAAGCACCTGCGGCACAGGCAGTTTGCCGCAAAGCCACTGCAAAGCCTCCGCCTCACGGTTCGCATTGTCCCCCGTCTTTTCAATTTTCAGTACAGATTCATCGAAAATATACACGCTGGAATCGGATGCGCCGAGCGTGTCCAAAGTCAGGTTTTTGCCTTCGATTTTTTTCGATATGCTTTTGGGCAGGGTGAGATATGGCAACATTTGTTTACTCCGATACAACGAAAATCAGGGATACGGTAAGCATACCACAAAAAACGCGGTTCGGCAAGATACCGAACCGCGTTTGGAGCTACTGGGCGGACTCGAACCGCCGACCTGCTGATTACGAATCAGCTGCTCTACCAACTGAGCCACAGTAGCATATAAAATTTTTGCTTGCCGTTTTCAAACGGTTATATTGACAGCCTCTATATTATATATGAGTTGTGCGCAGATTGCAAGAGTTTTTTTCGATCGGGCGATTTTTTATGTTTCGGCGTAATATCGGCATCCTGTTGCAGTCGGCACAAACGGTATTCGCGCGTCTTTTTTTCTTTTAACCGTTTGGCAAAGCATTTCGTTGCCTATATTCCATGCGCTGTTGGAGATTCTTCGCTACGCGCAGAATGACAAATTGGGGTTTGTAGGGGACAAATTTATGCGGTAGGGCGGGGGCTTGCTCCCGCCGCGGAATTTGCTGTGAATTGCGGAACGGTCAAGACCGTTCCCTACGGTTGTAGGGGCGATTCACGAATCGCCCGCCGTTTCCGCCCCCCTCCGAGAGGGGGCTGTCAAATGCGCAGCATTTGACTGGGGGCGAGATTTTTCCATTTTTCAGTCGTCGCCCCCTACGCTCAAATTGCATTTTTATTTTTCAATCGGAACGGTCAAGACCGTTCCCTACAATTTTTCATTATTCATTTTTCATTATTCATTTTTCATTATTCATTTTTCATTATTCATCCATTTTCGGGTCGTCGAGGTTACGGCTGCGCCATTACCCCTTTGTCGCTGCGCGACATTTCCCCTAACAGGGGAATCTCACCGACCCCTACGCGCGAAATGGAATGCGTTCACCCCCACAAACCCCAATTTCTCCCCCTCCTTCATGGGGACGGGGGTTGACAAACCTCGTCTTACGCTGTATACTGTTCAACCTGAAAATGATTTTCAATTTCAATTTTGAAAGGGAACGGAAATGGCATACCAAACCGCGCAAAGCCGCCGCATTCTCGCGCTTTTGCAGGAAAACAAGGCGCGGCACCTCACGGCGGAGGAAGTCTATTTTTTATTAAAAGAAAAAGGCGAAACCGTTGGGCAAACCACGGTCTACCGCCAGCTTGAAAAATTCTTTTCCGAAGGCGTTGTGCGCAAATTCGCAGGAGCCGACGGGGGCGGCGCGTGCTTTCAGCTTGCGGAAAACGGCGAGGTCTGCAAGGCACATTACCATTTGAAATGTACCGCCTGCGGCGCGCTGTTGCACGCGGAATGCAATTTTTTAGACGAACTTTCCGCACATATTCGCGCCGAACACGGTTTTTTGATTGACGGCAGTCGCACCGTGCTGTACGGCTTGTGCGTCGACTGCATAAAAAAGGAGAACGACACTTGAACGAACAAATACTTGCCTTACACATCGAAGCCGAAAGCGGCAGCGTTTTGGGGATTTTCTTGGATACGCTCACGGACGCTTTGAAAATGTTGCCGTTTTTATTCGCGGCATTTTGCCTGATGGAGCTTTTGGAGCACCACGCAGGCGAAAAACTCAGCCGCTTTTTTGCGCGCGCGGGCAAGGCCGGTCCCGCAGTTGGCGCGGTGCTCGGCTGTGTGCCGCAATGCGGCTTTTCGGTGTTGAGTGCCAACCTGTATGCGGGCGGTGTGATTACCCTCGGTACGCTCTGCGCCGTGTTTCTTTCCACCTCGGACGAGGCGGTGCTGTTGCTCGCCGCCACGCCGAGCGCCGCACCCGATATTTTGAAATTATTGCTTGCCAAGGTGCTTATCGGTGTTGCGGCGGGGTATCTTGTGGATTTCCTGTTCCGCAAAAAAACGGACAGCGCATTGCAATTAAAGGATTTATGCGACCATGAGCATTGCGGCTGTCACGAACACGGCGGCGTGTTGCGTCCCGCGCTGTTGCACACGGCAAAAATGTTTGGCTTTGTCTTTTTAATCACGCTTGTTTTAAATTTCTTGGTGGAATTCTTGGGGCACGAACGCTTGGGAACACTTCTTCTGCACGATTCGGTGTTTCAGCCGTTTTTAACCGCCCTATTCGGCTTGATTCCGAACTGTGCCGCCTCGGTGTTGCTTACGCAGTTGTACTTGGAAGGCGCATTGCAATTCGGCGCGGTGGTTGCGGGGCTTTGCACAGGCGCGGGTGCGGGGCTGTTGGTCTTGTTCCGCGAAAACCGCAATCCGAAAGACAACTTGAAAATATTGGGGATTTTGTATGTTGCCGCCGTCGTGCCGGGCGTGGTACTGCAAATTCTCGGCATATAAAAAGGTTTCCGTATGCGCTTTCGGCCGCATACGGATTTTTTCATATTTTTTTCGTTTTTTATATTTTCTTGCAACACTTTCGCCGCTGTGATAGTCTATTGTTGTGAAAGGGATTTGAAAAACAAGGGGGCATTTTATGGAGTCCAACGAAAAACGGTTGTTCCGGTCCGCACAAGCGGGCGATGCAAACGCATTCGGCGCGCTGTATGCGCAGTATGCAAACGAACTGTACCGCTATGCCTACGCGATACTGCGCGACCGCCACGCCGCCGAGGATGCGGTGCAGGAAGCCTGCATAAAAGTCTATACCAATCTGCAAAATATCCGAAAGCCCGACGCGGTAAAAGCCTATTTTTTCAAAACCCTTCAAAACACCGCCAAAACCCTGTTGCGGCGCGGCGCGTTCACAGTTTGCGGTGCAGAAATCCCCGAAAACAGCCCTGCGCCCGACAATACGGAATCGACGGCAAGCGACCGCACCGATCTACAAAACGCGCTGTTGCGGTTGACCGAGGAGGAGCGGCAAATTGTGCTGTTGTCTGCGGTGGCGGGTTTTACCTCCAAAGAAATTGCCGTGACGGTGGATTTAACCGCCGGTGCGGTGCGCTCCAAGCTTTCCAGGTCCCTTGAAAAGCTGCGTACATATTTAGCGGAAAAGGAGTGTGCAAAATGAAATCCCGAAAAAAATATGCTGAAATTTACGAAAAAATACAAAACGATACAAAAGCTGATTTGCCCGACAGCTTACAGCCCGCGGCGATTGCGGCACTTGTGAAAAATACGGAACAAACCAAGAAAAAGCACCGCACCGCGCGGATTGTATCCGTTTCTGCGGCGGCAGTATTTGTCGCCGTACTGGCGGGCGTTGCGGGCGTGCGGCTGTTCAACCACACACCGAATGTGGAATCGCCGAAAACGCCGCAACAAAGCGTTTCGGCGGACGCGGACGACGCCCATTTGCGTTCTGCGGCGGACTACAAGGAAATTGAGGACTATTTCGCCGCATTGCAGGCAGAATACAAAGCCCAAAATCGCGGCAGTGTGTGGGAGAATGCCGTTCAACTGTTCGGTGCGCAAAAATACGCCGTTGCAGAAATCGCCGACGGCACAGTTGCCGAGTCCTTTAACAGCGGCAACGCCGTAGAAACCGGCACCGCAGACGCCGCCACAGGCACAACCGCTTCGCACGGCGAAACCAACACGCAAGTTGAAAATATTGACGAAGCAGACATTCTTAAAAATGACGGCAAATATCTGTATTTGGTACAGCACGCAGACACGCCGCGTGTGGATATTCTCGACATTCGTGACCGCACAAACATCACCCTTGCCGCCGCGGCGCAGTTGCCTGCGGCAAACGAGGGGGAACGCATTTCGGTTTCGGAAATCTATGTGCGTGAAAACACGCTGGTGGTGCTTGCCGCAGTGTATAACGATGCTGAAAACGGCGGAATGGACTATGCGCGCGGCTGTTACGCCTACGATGTGCAAGCCGCACGCACCCTTGCGGCAATTTACGATATATCCGACCGCAGTGCGCCCGCGCTTTTAAACACCTACGCCGTGGACGGCAGTCTGCTTTCTTCCAGAATGAACGGCGACGCACTCCTGTTGCTGACCAACTACAATGTGCCGATTTACAAAGACGAAACCGATATGAAAAACGCCTGTGTGCCCTGTTACTACCAAAGCGGCGAAAAAATGCGGTTCCCCGTGAACGATGTAAAACTGCCCGAAAATGCAGAGGACACCGCCTATTTAACCGTCAGTTTAATCGATACGCAAAATCCCGACGAAACGCCCGCCGTCAAAGCGGTGCTCGGCGGCGGGAGCAACATTTACTGTAACGGCGACACATTGCTTGCGGCGCGCACCGAAACGGAATCGGAAGTTTCCGAAGTCGGCGACACGGTCACATACAGTATGGCGGATATGGCGACGCGGCTGTACGCTTTTGACCTGACAGACGGCGTGTGCTACAAAGGCTCTGCAAAAGTGCAAGGCACGGTGCTCAATCAGTTTTCGATGGATGCATACAGCGGCTGCTACCGCATCGCAACCACAGCGCAAGACGGCAGTATTGTCACCGTGTTAAACCGCGATTTGGAAACGGTCGGCGTACTTTCGGGCATTGCGAAGGGCGAAAACATTTACGCCGCGCGGTTTATGGGCGACACAGCGTATCTTGTGACCTTCTATCAAACCGACCCGCTGTTTGTGGTGGATTTAAGTAACCCCGAAAATCCCGAAATCAAAGGCGAGCTGAAAATCCCCGGTTTTTCGGATTATCTGCACCCCTACGGGGAAGGCTTGCTCATCGGCGTCGGGGAAGACGGCACGGAAAGCGGCACAACGAGGCATATTAAAATTTCGCTGTTTGATGTTTCAGACAAAGAGAATCCCAAGGAAATCAGCAAGCTTGTGTACGGCGGGAACAGCGGGTATTCTTACAGCGCGGCGCAAAGCGACCACAAAGCCTACCTCACCTTTTCGGACAGCGGCGAATTTGCCGTGCCGATTTACGAATACGACAACCGCGGCACAACTACGGCGTATGCAAGCGCGGTAACGGTGGAAAACGGCGCACTGAAAATTACAAATACCTATACTCCCGAAAAAACGCAAACCGGCGAAACCTACTCCGCGTACAGCGGCGAAATTCAGCGCGTCACTTACAGCGGCGATACGGTATATACCCTGTCGGACACGGGTTTGACCGCGTTTGACCGCGCAAGCGGCGAAATCCTGTGCACATACAGCGCGCCGCAATATGAGGAGGCAGTTTCGGAATGAAACAGACCGTACTGAAAACCGTCACCTTTTTCGGCACATTTTTTCTCAGTTGGCTTGCGTTGAGTTTCTATTTCTTTCCGCTGAAAACTTCGGCGGCACTTTTGGGCACGGAATGTTTCTTTTGGGCGTCCGTCGGGAATATGGCAGCAATAAAAGTGCTCATTTCCCTCGTGTTTGCAATTTTCGCGCTGTTTGTATATGAACAGCGCGCGGAAAAGAAGCAAAAAGAAATGGGGAAAAAGGATTGACAAATCCGAAAATTTGTGCTTTAATGTGATAAACCGATGAAACGGAAGTAAAACTGCAAACCGAATTTTCAGCGAGCGTGCGGCGGTGGAAGGCACGCAATCACGAGGCAGACAAATGGTCCGTTGAGGGTGCATTGAAAAGATGCAACGGCACTTTCCCGTTACAGAAAGAGGAATATGTTTGTATTCCGTAAAGGTGGGCGGCAAATGCCGTCAATCAAGGTGGTACCGCAGGTTTTAAGTTTAACCTGTCCTTGTGGCTTGCAAGGGCAGGTTTTTTGTTTTACATTTTTCGGAAAGAGGGGATTGCAATGCTACACACAAGAGCGTCGGGCGTACTGATGGCGCTGTCCTCTTTGCCGTCACGCTACGGCATCGGCGTTTGCGGCGAGGAAACCAAGCGTTTCATTTTAAAAATAAAAGAAATGGGCTTTTCGTATTGGCAGGTTTTGCCGCTTGTGCCGCCAGACTTTTTCGGCTCACCGTACGCCTCCGAAGCCGCGTTCGCGATTTCCCCTTTGTATATCTGCCCCGATACGCTTTTAGAAATGGGGCTTATCTCCGCCGAAACCCTCGAACGCAATGTGTATTACGGCTCGCCGTATACGGCGGATTATGAATTTGCACAAGGCAGCCGCCGCGAACTGTTGCGCGCCGCGTTTCAAAATATCGATGACACCTTGCGCGCACAGGTACGCCGTTTTAAAGACGAAAACCGATGGTGCGGCGACTACGCACTGTATGCCGCATTGAAAGAGAAATTCGGCGGAAAACCTTGGTATGAATGGGACGAACCGTACCGTTTTTACGAAACCGCCGTCGAGCATGCAGAAGCAGTCGCGGATTTACGCGATCGCAATGGTGCGAAATCAAGCAGTTTGCCAACGAACACGGCGTAAAAATTCTCGGCGATATGCCGATTTATGTCTCCTTTGACAGCGCCGATGTGTGGAGCAACCGCAATTTGTTTGAGATTGACGCGCGCACCTGTGTGCGCAAGCGCGTTTCGGGCGTGCCGCCCGACTATTTTTCCGCGGACGGGCAGTTGTGGGGTAATCCGCTTTATGATTGGGTCGCCATGGAAAAGGACAACTACCGATGGTGGTGCGACCGCATTGCCCGCGCACGCGAACTGTACGACACGGTGCGCATTGACCATTTCCGCGCGTTTGCTTCGTATTGGGCAGTGCCCGCAGAGAGCGAAACCGCCAAAAACGGCGTTTGGGAAAAAGGGCCGGGCAAGAAACTGTTTGATGCGATTTTTGATGCGTTCGGTGAAGTCCCGATTGTCGCCGAGGACCTCGGCACTTTCGGGGAAGATGTCGTGGAACTGTTGCAGGAGACCGAATTCCCCGGCATGCGCGTCATTCAATTCGGCTTTTCGCCCGACTGCGACAGCACGCATCTGCCGCACAATTATCCGCAAAACTGCGTTGCCTATGTCGGCACGCACGACAACACCACCTTACTTGCGTGGCTGTGGGAAGCAGCCGAACGCGACCGCCGTTTTGCCCTTGATTACTGCGGCTTTGACGGCGAAAACTGGGGTGAGGGCGGTTTTCAAAGTCCCGCCTGCCGCAAAATCATTGAAACGGTGTTCCGAAGCCCTGCGCGCCTTGCCGTGCTGTCGTTCCAAGACCTTTGCGGGTTCGGCTCGGACGCGCGTATGAATGTGCCGGGGCGGGCGTTCGGCAACTGGCTGTTCCGCACCACCGAAGAAACCGTAGAGAAAATTGACACCGCGTATTATCAAAAAATCAACCGCTTATTTAAACGATAAAAAGGAGTTTTTAACATGAAAAAAGTACCGCACAGAGTATATTTGACCGAAGACCAAATGCCGAAACAATGGTATAACCTGCGGGCGGATATGAAAGAACTGCCCGACCCGATGATCAATCCCGCCACGGGCAAACCCGCCACCGAGGCAGATTTGTACCCCGTATTCTGTAAGGAATTGGCGCATCAGGAAATGGACAACACCACGCGGTATATCGACATTCCCGAAGAAGTGCAGGAAATGTATAAAATTTACCGTCCCTCGCCGCTGATTCGCGCGTACAACCTCGAAAAAGAACTCGGCACACCCGCCAAAATCTATTACAAATTCGAGGGCAACAACACCTCGGGCAGCCACAAGTTGAATTCCGCGATTGCACAAGCCTATTATGCCAAAGAACAGGGCTTGACCGCGCTCACCACCGAAACGGGCGCGGGGCAATGGGGCACGGCACTTTCCGAGGCGTGCGCCTATTTTCATCTGCCGCTAACGGTGTATATGGTGAAATGCTCTTACGAGCAAAAGCCGTTCCGTCAGGCGATTATCCGCACATTCGGCGCGGACATTGTACCGAGCCCCTCGAACACCACCGAGGCAGGCCGCAAAATTCTTGCCGCCGACCCCGACAACACAGGATCGCTGGGCACGGCGATTTCCGAAGCGGTGGAAAAGGCCGTCACCACAGACGGGTGCCGCTATGTGTTGGGCTCGGTGCTCAACCAAGTGCTGCTGCACCAATCCATTATCGGGTTGGAAACCAAAACCGCGATGGAAATGCTTGACGAATACCCCGATATTGTCATCGGCTGTGCAGGCGGCGGCTCGAACCTCGGCGGTTTGATTGCGCCGTTTATGCAGGACAAGTTAACCGGCAAAGCAAACCCGCGCATTATTGCGGTTGAACCCGCCTCCTGCCCGTCCTTGACACGCGGCAAATATGCCTACGACTTCTGCGACACGGGCAAAATCACCCCGATGGCAAAAATGTATACCCTCGGCTGTGAATTTAAACCCTCGCCCAACCACGCGGGCGGGCTTCGCTATCACGGGATGTCGCCGATTCTCTCCAAACTCTATCACGATGGGTACATGGAGGCGGTTTCGGTGGAGCAAACCAAGGTGTTTGAAGCCGCCACGCTGTTCGCGAAAGTCGAGACCATTCTCCCCGCCCCCGAAAGTGCACACGCCATTCGCGGTGCGATTGACGAAGCACTCAAATGCAAGGAAACGGGGGAAGAAAAGACCATTTTGTTCGGTCTTACGGGCACGGGCTATTTCGATATGACCGCGTACACCTCTTACATAGAGGGTAAGATGCACGACTATATTCCGACCGACGAAGATTTGCAGGTGGGCTTTGACAAACTCCCGAAAATCCCCGGTATACAGGAATAAACCGCATAAACAGATAAAAACAGGCAGGCATCGGTTGATGCCTGCCTGTTTTTCGATGCACGGCCGTTCAAGCAGGAAGCACCGCCAAACAGCCCCATGTGCAAAAACGCGCCTTTTATATTTTCAAACAGTCGTTCACGCCGCATTAAGCGTTCTCTTGTATCGCAAAACGGTCTGTGTGTTGCTCGTAATATTCTTTCATAGCGGCATTTTGCTTACCAAAAGACAAATGCCCGACCACGGTGTTTTCCGAAACGATAATGGCTTGTGATTCTTTGATGCAGTAGGCACAGAATTCGTCCTCATCAATGCCCATGCCTGCGCCTTTGACCACGGGGAACATCCCCATTTTTTCCCAAGTTGCACGGGTGAATAAAATGGCACCGATACTGAAACGAATCGGGCAGGCGGAATAGGCAAACGGCTCGGCTTGCAGTTGTTTTGCCAAAGCGTCAATCTGCGGAAAAACGCTGCCCTCCCCCCAAAAGAACTTTGCAACTTCGGGATTATTTTCAATCTGCCGCGCGGGGTAGCTTGCGTAAATCGGGCGTTCAAATTTTTCGGCATATGTTTCGGCAAGCCCGAGCTTTTTGAGCAGACGCAAATGCCCGTAGCCGTTAATCGGAATTAACGGCGCGGCAAAACCGACATCGTATTCCCCCTCGCGGGCAACCGTTTCATAGGTTTGCATAAGCGTTTCAAAATACCCGTCCGTGACAAAAATATCCTCGTCCAATTTATAAATCCATTCGGCGCTTTTCAGCAAGGTGATTGCCAGGTTCTGCGCCACGGAAACATTGTTGCGCGTTGTGCTGAGATAGGACCATGCATTTTCCGCGCACATTTTCGCAAGGGCTTCGGAATACAGCCCCGAGGAAACCACGCAGACATCCAAATCCGCCGGCTGGTACCGACGAATCCGCGGAAAGACGGAATCCCAAACAAATTCCTTGTATCCTGCAAGAATCACACAGCACTTTTTTTCACCGCGGCTGCGATCTGTAAATTGATACGCCGTCTTGATATGCTGTTTGTGCACATATTTGTGCTTTACATCTCGCAATTTGCAATACAGTCCGTTTGTCGCGGGGTTGTCCCGCAATGCCTCTCTGAAGCCCATACTCATACTCCTTTATTTTTATTGCTTCTCGCCTGTAAAAGCGTTTTCCCCTTATTCCAAATCAAATGGATATTCTCCAGCAGGAATTTTTCCTTTTGCAGCAATAAAAGAATGAAATAGATGCCGAAGAAGGATACCGCGCCGATGACCAACCGTAAAAATACCGACGATACCGTCAAATAGTGCAAAATCAACACTTCGGCGCCCGTCGCCACAGCGGCGCTTAAAAAAATCGGCAGCATTTTCACCCCGCGAATGACTTTGCCGAGATAATCCTTCAAGAAGAAGAGCTGCACCACCAAAACGGTAAATTCAGCCAGCAGCGTGGACAGCGCCGCCCCCGCCGCGCCCATGCGCGGAATGACAAGCAGATTTAAAACAAAATCCAACACCGCACCGCAAATCACGGAAAGCATCACCGCTTTTTCTCTGCCCAGCGGCACCAGCATTTGGTTGCCCGTCATCCCGTTTAAAGCGTTGAAAAAGACGGTCGGCATTAAAAGCTGCATGGAAAGCGTAGCGCCGACGAACGCCTCGCCGGAGATAAAGACAATAGAATCCCGCGCAAACAATGTGAAAAACAAAGTCAGCGGCAGGGTAACCAAAAGCAGAAAATTCAAAACGCGCGACAGCGTTTGTGTGAATTTTTGAAAATCCTGATTCCGCACATATAAAGACAGCCGCGGCAGCAGCACGTTGCCAAGGGAAGAGACCACCGCCAAAAGCAGTGTTTTCACCTTCACCGAGGCGCTGTAAAGCCCCACCTGTGTGTCGTCCGTCATAAAGCCGAGCATGACCGTATCCAAATTGGTGTAAATGCTGACGGCAACCGAAGTGGCGAAAAAGACGAAAATCGGCTGTAAATGCTTCTTAAAATTATAATGCCCGACGGGGCGCAGAGAAATGTATTTGCGCAGATTGATAAAATTCCACAAATTGGAGCCGCCCGCCGCCACCACGGCAATCGCGCCGTACACGATATAGTCCGACGGATTGTGCACAAAAATAAACATCAGCACAATTGACAGCAGTTTGCAAATGATATTGCGAATCGTAATATAGGAATATTGCTCCAACGCCGAATACAGCCATGTAACACCCAGCGTGTTCAGAATAATGGAAAGACTGCTGATGAGCAACAGCGTTGCGTCTTGCCGAAAGCGCTCCACAAAAAACAGCGATACAAAAAATACGGCATAGATAACGGCGGAGGTCGCTAAATTGATAATCAGCAATTCCTGCGTTGTGCGCGTGAGCTTTTCCCGATCCTCGCGCACGCGTGCACACGCGCGAATCCCATAGGTCGGAATTCCGAGAGAGGCAAACATTGCAAAATAGGTAATGACCGAGGTTGCAAAATTCACCTTGCCGCTTCCCTCCACCAACAGTG
Organism: Ruminococcus sp.; assembly: GCA_004555265.1. Lineage (GTDB taxonomy): Bacteria > Bacillota > Clostridia > Oscillospirales > Acutalibacteraceae > Fimenecus. The sequence goes on along the minus strand of SFIQ01000022.1, from coordinate 9,887 downwards.
TACGGGAAATATACGGAAATGTAATCAGCGGAAAGATAAAGGAGGAAATCGTCAAAATCGCGTTCATCACAAAATTAAACTGCACGGAACGGATTTTCGGTTCTTTTGGCGTTTTTTCTCTCATATGTAAAGCTCCTACTTTTCGGTGTTCCCTTTCACGGCGTCCCAATATGCTTTTGCCGCTTGTTCGGTGCGGTTGTCGCCGAAGTGATAATACTGTTTCCCCAACAGCGCGTCGGGCATATACTGCTGTTCCACCCAGCGGTTCGGGTACGCATGCGGATATTTATAAAACTGCCCTTTGTTTTTCACATCGTCGCCGTCGTAATGCATATTTTGTAAACAACGCGGAATGCGCCCGTAATTGCCTTTCGCGACATCCTCGCACGCGGCAAAAATCGCATCGTGCGCCGTGTTGGATTTCGGCGAAGTCGCCACCAATACGACCGCGTCGGCAAGCGGGATTTTCGCTTCGGGCAAGCCCACGGCCAGCGCAATATCGCACGCGGCTTTCACAATCGGGATAATCTGCGGGTACGCAAGCCCGACATCTTCGCACGCGCACACCATCAGCCGCCGCACCGCCGAGGGCAAATCGCCGCCCTCCAACAGCCGTGCAAGATAATGCAGTGCCGCGTCGGGGTCAGACCCGCGCATGGATTTTTGAAATGCCGAAATCACATCGTAATGCTCGTCCCCCGCGCGGTCATAGTGAAAGGTATTGTTGCCCGTAATTGCCGTGACCGCTTCGGGCGTGATTTGCTTATTTCCGTTTTCGTCGGGCTTGGTGGCAAGCACCGCAAGTTCGGCAAAATTCAAAGATTTGCGCACATCGCCGCCCGCGCTCACGGCAATTTGCAGGCAAATTTCGTCGGTAAAGTCGATTGTGATTTGCTGTTCTGCCTGCAAAAACAAAAACGCGCGGCGAACGGCGGGCACGATTTCCGCGGGGGTGACCGATTTGAATTCAAACACCGTCGAACGGCTTAAAATCGCGCTGTAAACATAAAAATACGGATTTTCCGTGGTCGAGGCAATCAGCGTAATCGCGCCGTTTTCAATGTATTCCAAAAGCGACTGCTGTTGCTTTTTGTTGAAATACTGAATTTCGTCCAAATACAAAAGAATGCCGTTCGGCGCGGCGAGGGTGCCCAATTCCCCGACGATTTCCTTAATATCCGCCGTCGAGGCGTTGGTGCCGTTGAGTTTTCGCAAGGTGCGGTCGGTGGTTTTGGCGATAATGCGCGCCAAAGTGGTTTTGCCCGTGCCCGACGGCCCGTAAAAAATCATATTGGGCAGTGTGCCGGACTCCACAATGTTGCGAAGCGGCATATTTTCGCCGAGCAAATGTGTTTGCCCGACCATATCGGAAAGTTGTTCGGGGCGGAGCCTGTCCGCCAGCGGAGAAGCCATACAATTACCCTCCGAAAATTAAGGTTTCAATTTCTTGTGGGGTACGGACGATATAGTCTGCACCGTATTCCTCAAATTCTTCTCGACTGCCGAAGCCGTACAGCACGGCAATGCACGGCACGCCTGCGCCTTTTGCCCCGCGAATGTCAAACAGACGGTCGCCGACCATCACCGTCTCCTGCGGGGAAACGCCGAGGGCGTGCATCGCGTTTTGCACAATTACGGTTTTGTCGGACGAAATATTGTCAAAATCCGTGCCGCCGATATAGTCGAAATAGGCAAGCAAATTTCGTTCTTCCAAAATTTTTTCGATAAATACCGTCGGCTTGGAGGACGCGGTGGCGATTTTGACGCCGTTTTGATGCAACCGCTCTAACAGTGCGGGAATCCCATCGTACACCTCGACCTCACGGTAACCGATTGCGCGGTAGCGTTCGCGGTATTTCGCAATCATCCAATCAATTTTTTCGTCCTTGTAGCCGAACAGGTTTTTAAAGCTGTCATAAATCGGCGGGCCGATAAATTTGCGCAAGGTGGCTTCGTCGGGTATCGACTTGCCGTCTGCCTTGAATGCATATATCAGGCTTTTGTAAATCCCCTCGGAGGAGTCCACCAGCGTGCCGTCGAAATCGAACAAGACGGCTTTACAATGCAATGCCATACAGTCTCCTTATTTGATTTTTGATACATCCAACACCACATTTTCATACCCGTCTACATTCAGAACATAGTACGCGACGGTGGTGTTATCCAAAAAGCGCATATTGTTGTGCGCCGCATAGTTGGGTTCCGTAAAGGTGGCGTATTTGCCGGTTTCGGTGTTGTAGACATAGATTTGATAATCCAATGCATTCGCCACCGTGCCCGCCATCACAATATATTTTTCGTCGGGGCTTACGGCAAATACCAACGGATTGATTTTATAGCCCGTCGGCGTGTAGGAACGCGCGTCATAGGTCGAGTACACGCGCCCGTCCTCTTTCGACAAAATCCAATCGCCGCTGCGAATACACGCCGTACCGAAGCCTGCGTAGAACGAAGAAATGACGGTTTCGGTGCCGTTTTCGGATTTGACGGTTTCAAAGCCGCCGTCGGTTTTGCGAATAAACGCAAACGCGCCGTTTTCTAACGGTTTGACATATCTGCCGATGGCATTTTGCGCGGCAGGGGTTTCTTTTGCCCCGTTTTTCACATAAATATCGAGTGCCGCATTTTCGTCATTCGACTGGTCGCGCCCGCGCGCCGACAAAAACGGAATCACGGCGGTTTGCGCGGTCAGCGCCGTGTCGGTAATCAAACAGAAATCCGAACGCACCGCACCGTTGATGCCGAGGGTACGGTTATTCTCGCTCAAAAACCGTTGTGTCGTACCGTCTGCGCGGTTCAGCACATACGCTTCTTCCCAAACGGTATCCATGGTATAAGCGTTTTGTTGGTTGGTGTGCGCAAGCAGCAGGCATTTGCCGTCCGCCGCGTAAGCGGCAGGCAAATTGCAAATCTTAAACATCACAAAATTATAGATATATACCCCCGTAGCGGCCCCGTCCGAGGTAAACAGCCCAAAACCGGTCAAAATCCCGTCGCGTTCCATATAAGAAATCTTGACGGGGATTTGCTGTCCGCTTAACGGCACGGTCAAATCCATGGTGCCGGTCGGCGCGATTTCCGTGTATTCGCCGTTTGCAAGCTCGTAATACACAATATTGCCCACCGCATCCGCCGTGTAAAACACATGGTCAAGGTCGGTCGCCATAAAGGGGATATTGGTAATTTTTCGTGTCACCAACACGGAATCGAGACTTTCGCTGATGGTTGTATTGTTTTGTTCCGTTCTTGCCTGCGGCGGATTGGTATACAGCCACCAAACCGCCACCGCCGCCGCGGCGGCGATCAATACGAGAAGTACGGTGAGCACATTCTTTTTCGCTGAAGTTTTATTTTTCGGTGTTTGCACCGTTTCTTTTTCGGATCCCAAACGAATACCTTCCTTTCCTGAAACGCGCACGGTTTGTGCATAAAAAATACATATATATGTTTAAAGTATACCGTATTTTCAATGAAAAAGCAAGGGTGCGCAAACGGTTTGTGCAGAACGGACAGATATTTTTGCAAACGCATTGACAAATATCGATATGTTGTGTATACTGTACCCGTATTTCCCGTAGGAGGTGGCGTAAAAATGAATGAAAAACAAACCGCATTGATTTTCAAGGCGTTTTGCGACGAAAACCGTGTCCGCATTTTAAAAAGTCTGCGTTCAGGCGAAAAATGCGCCTGCAAACTGTTAGCAGAATTGAACATTACACAGCCCACGCTGTCGCATCATATGAAAATTCTTTGTGATTCGGGCGTTGTTGTGGGGCGTAAGGACGGAAAATGGATGCACTACTCTATTTCTCGTGATGGAGCAAAGGTTGCTACGGATTTGTTGAATGACCTGACAGCTGCCCAGAGTGGATGCACAGACAAGTCGTGTTGTGAAAAGTAAGGCAAGTCAAATCTTTTCCGCACGGCTTGCTTTTAGAACTATAAATAGACACATTTCAATATAACTATATGAGAGGAACTAATTATGGAAGCAATTAAAACAGCGTGGGATTTCTTTCAAAATGAAATCCTTGGTATGCACTGGCTGAATCGACTCATAAGCACAATTCTAAATGCCTGCGGATTAGATACAACAGGCAAGATTGGCGGCAGTATTCAGTTCTTTATCTATGACACCATTAAAATCATGGTTCTCTTAGGCGTGTTGATTTTGATTATCTCGTATATTCAGTCGTTTTTCCCGCCGGAGAGGACTAAAAAAATACTCGGAAGATTTCACGGGATATGGGCAAACATCATCGCCGCCTTACTTGGTACGGTTACACCGTTTTGTTCCTGCTCGTCAATCCCGCTGTTTATTGGATTTACAAGTGCGGGACTTCCGCTTGGAGTGACATTCTCTTTCCTCATTTCTTCTCCGATGGTTGACCTCGGAAGCCTTGTGCTGTTAATGAGCATTTTCGGGTGGAAGATAGCTGTTATCTATGTTGTGCTTGGACTTGTCATTGCCGTTGCCGGCGGTACGCTGATTGAAAAACTCCGCCTTGAAAATCAGGTGGAAGAATATATCCGTAACGGGCGGTCACTTGATGTTCCGCAGGAGGAACTGCACTTCAAAGACCGAATGAAATATGCGTGGGAACAGGTTGTGGGAACAGCAAAAAAGGTTGCTCCCTATGTCTTAATCGGTGTCGGTATCGGAGCCATTATCCACAACTGGATTCCTGAAGAATTCATTGTCAGGGTGCTTGGTGATAAAAATCCGTTCGGCGTTATCCTTGCGACAATCGCAGGTGTTCCTATGTATGCCGATATATTCGGCACAATACCGATTGCGGAAGCTCTGCTTGCAAAAGGCGCTTTGCTGGGCGTTGTACTTTCCTTTATGATGGCGGTTACAACGCTTTCTCTGCCGTCCATGATTATGTTGCGAAAAGCGGTAAAACCGAAGCTGCTGGGTATCTTTATTGCAATCTGTACTGCCGGAATAATAATTGTCGGATATTGCTTTAATCTTATTCAACCATTCATTTTATAAAATTTTGGAGGTAATTTATTATGTCATTATTTAATTTCGGAAAGAAAAAGGAAGAAGAAAAGAAAGCTCCCGCTTGTGCTTGCAATTGCGGTTGCACTACAAGTGAATTCAGCGAAATCTCAAATGATTGCTGTCCCGAAGCAAAGGACGGTATTTGCTGTGTAAAAGTTTTAGGTGCGGGGTGTAAATCCTGCCGAGAAATGTTTGAAAACGCAAAGCAAGCGGTAAGTGCAATGGGGCTCGGCACAGAAGTGGAATATATCACCGATATGCAAAAAATTATGGAATACGGTGTTATGAGCATGCCCGCCCTTGTGATAAACGGGAAGGTTGTTTCCCATGGCAAGGTGTTAAAGAGCGCGGATATTGCAAAACTGCTCGGGCTTTAAGCGTTGCATTGGAATTTGCACAACACAAAACAGTAAGAAAAAAGGGGATGTAAAAACCGCGTTTATCAGAAATCACGATACACACAAAACCCGTTTCTATTTTACAGCGCAAGCGCATATACATAAAAAGGCTGTAAAATTCAAAAGATAACGGGTGAGATGTATGAAAACTTATTTGCCGGAGGGTATATTGTTCGCCGACAGCGAAAACCAACGCAATATTTCCTGCTTTGCGAGACTGCGCGAAGCCTTCTATGAAGAAACCGTATTGGAGGCGCGCGCCGTGCGGTGTGACCGCGAGCATAACCTACATATTGATTTGGGCGACACACGCGGGTTTATGCCGCGGGCGGAATGTGCCTTGGGGCTTACGGAGGGCACGGTGCGGGATATTGCCGTGATTTCCCGCGTGAACAAACCGGTTTGCTTTCAAATTCTCGGGTTTCACGATGACGAAAACGGTGTGCGCACCGCCGTGCTCAGCCGCCGTGCCGTACAGGCGGATTGCCGCGCAGAATATCTGTCCGCCCTGCGGGCGGGCGATGTCATCGACGCGGTAATTACACGGTTGGAGCCGTTCGGTGCGTTTTGCGATGTCGGCGCGGGCATTCCCGCGCTTTTGCCGATTGACAGTATTTCCGTTTCGCGCATTCCGCACCCGTCCGCCCGTTTTTCTGTCGGACAGCAAATCCGCGCGGTACTCAAAAGTGTGGATACGGACGGTCGCATTACCTTAACGCATAAAGAACTGCTCGGCACTTGGGAAGAGAATGCCGCGCACTTTTCGGCGGGCGAAACCGTGTCGGGTGTGGTACGCTCCGTGGAAAAATACGGCATATTTGTTGAGCTGGCACCAAACCTTGCGGGACTTGCGGAATATGTGCCGGGGGTTACGGCGGGCGACACGGCCAGCGTATTCATCAAAAGCATCAACCCCGCGCGGTTGAAAATCAAACTGATTTTGGTGGACCGTTTCCCGCCTGCCGACGAACGGGTTGTGTTCCCCTACCCCGATGTGACCCATATTGACCGTTGGCAGTATTCGCCCGATCTATGCGAAAAACGGATAGAAACTGTATTTTCGGAATAAATTCCGTCATTTGAATTGCATTTTTTTGTGAAATATGATATTATGATTTTGTATTTACAGTTTCTGCTGAAAATGGGGAGGAATTCAAAATGCAAAAACATGTATGGAAAAAACTGCTCAGCGTGCTGTTGGCGTGCACCCTGATTGTTTCGGTTGCCGTGCCGGCTTTGGCGGCTGCCGAAACGGACGCGAATCCCATTTTAATCGTCGCCGGCTTTACGGAATATGTGTTGCAAAACACCGAAACCGGCGAAAACGCATTCCCGCACAATACCGACAAAATCGTCAACACCGTCACGGCGGTTGCGCCGTCGCTGTTGACCTTGCTTGCAAGCGGGCGCACGCAAGCGGACTATGACGCGTTTTGTGACGCGGCATTGCCCGTCATCGGCGATATGTTTGACGACATCGCCTGCAATCCCGACGGCACCGTAAAACATCCCGAGGTACAGTTGAAATACCAGTTCCCCGAATCGGTTGCAACCTACGGCGTGGAAACCGTTGGGCAGGCAGACGCATTTGATAAGCAAATTTTATACGGCGCGATTGACGCCGTCGGCGCAGACAAAGTCTATGTTTACGGCTTGGATTGGCGCTTAAATCCGATGGATGTTGCCGACGAACTCAACGCTTGGATTCAACACATTAAAGAAGTCCAAGGCTGTGACAAGGTCTCTATTGCCGGCATCAGCATGGGCGGCGCGATGGTTTCCGCGTATCTTGCAAAATACGGCACGGACGATGTTTCCAATGTCACGATGATTTCTTCCGCCTTTACGGGCCTTTCCTATGTCGGCGAGTTGTATCAAGGTCATGTGCAAATTGACGAGGACGGCCTTTACAATATGCTCAACGCCGCGCTCGGCGCAGATACATTAAGCCGCATATTCGGCTCGACGGGGCTTGTCAAACAAGTCATTGCGCTGATTGACGATTTGTACGCGGCAGAGCAAGACCGCATTTTCACCGAATGTTTAGTGCCCGCTTTCGGGTATAATCCGGGTATGTGGTCGTTTGTGCCGTCGGAAAATTATGATGCGGCGAAGGAATTTATGTTTGCGCATATGGACTCGACCGACGCGCAGAAACTTGAGCTTTCCGCAAAGCTCGACGCATATCATCTTGCGCAGGCAAACGTCGAACAAACTTTGAAAAATGCCAAAGCGGCAGGCGTGAATGTGGCAATCACTTCCAATTACAATTTCCAAATCGCACCGGTTGCCGCCACCGCCAAGCAGACAAGTGACCAAGTCATTGAAACCGTACACACCAGTGGCTACGCCACCTGTGCCAATCTCGGCGAAACCTTGCCCGCGTCCGTGAAAGACGGCAAATATGTTTCGGTTGACCGCGTGATTGACGCTTCGACCTGCTTCTTGCCGGATAACACATGGTTTATTAAAAATATGCAGCATGTCGGCTTTGACAACAGCCAAAACCAATGCAAATTTTACGCATGGCTGATGACCACCGACAAACAGGTGACCGTCAACTCTAACCCCGATTACCCGCAGTTTATGTTGTATAACGACGAAACCAAGGTACTCTCCCCGCTTTCGATGTTGCGCGGCGATGTGAACTTTGACGGCGAAGTCAATTTGGTGGACGCACGCATCACCTTACGCTATGTGCATTCGCTTGCCACGCTTTCGCCGTTGGCGAAAGAGGCCGCCGATATGGACGGCAACAGCAAAATCAGCCACACCGATGTACAAATGATTCTCAATGTCTATGCCGGTGTGGAAACGGTTGAAGAACCCGCGTTCAGCACCGACCAAATCCAAGAAGCGGTCAGCGGCATTACCGACCAAACAGGCGACAGCAGCACCGGCGACGCGGAAAATGCGCTCGGCGGCATTACCGATAAAATCGGAGAGATTATCGGCTCCTTCGGCAGTGCCCAAACGCAATCCGCCGAGAAACGCGAACAGCTTGCCGACAAACTGCAAAATCTGCCCGCGTTTTCGTTAACCCGACCGACTGAAGCGGCGACACAGGCAGAAGAACCCGCCGACGCGGAAGCCCCCGCGCCCGAAGACGCCGCATAAACGGCGTTCCGGTAAAGCTACACTTTCCAATCACCCGCCCCCGAGGTTCCCCCTCGAGGGCGGCTTTTTGTTGCAAAAACGGTCAAAATTGCATAAAAAATTGCATTTTTGTATGATTTTACCACATATTTTCCATCCGGAACTATTCTTCCTATTCTGTAAAAACGCTTTGATTTATACTGCAAAGGATTTTTGTTTGTGTTAAAAGGACACACAAAAAAACCTGTTTCGCAACAGGGCAATTCTATGAAAGGATTTTGTATGCAGTTCGAGTATTTTTGTGTTGCCGAAACCGGCGTCCTTCCGAACGGCACACGGTTTCCAACCTACGCTGTGCAATGTGTCTGCCGCATACAGCAAAAAGCCGTACAGACCATGTGCTTTCATGATGTATCCGTCGATACGGCATTTACCGAACGCCTCTGTCAGTTGTGCACCGAGGCGCAGGTAGACCCACACCATTTTCTCGATATTGTATACGACTTATCCCCGTAAGCCGTCTCTTGCCGTGCCAAATCCTTCGCGGGTTCTTTTGCAGTCGCTTGCGACAGGTTGTTACAAAAACAGCGCCCTTGGGTAAAACCCAAAGGCGCTGTAATTATTGAATTGCGATTATTTATCCTTATATTTTGCCAAGATTTCTCCGAATCGGCGTTTTTCTTCTTTATCAAGTTCTCTTTGCGCTTCGGCGGCAAGCCGACCTCGTAAAGGTCTTTCGTGCGTTTTCAGCCACTCCTGTATGACTGCTTCGCGTCGAGCGTTGATTTCTTGCAGCATTTCGTGTAGTTCTTTTTTACATTCCTCTGTCATATTTTCTCTACCCGTTCCCGACCCATTCGGCGTGCCGCGGGATTTTGCGCCCGCCTGTTTTTTGTCAAAGTGTATTTCCAAAAAACGTTTGCAGAAAAAAAGAAACGGCAAATTCTCAATCGAAAACGGCCGTTTCTTTTTGGAGCTGCTAAGCAGATTCGAACTGCTGACCTCATCCTTACCAAGGATGTGCTCTACCACCTGAGCCATAGCAGCATACGCGCTTTTCAGCGGCAGAAATTATTATACAAATAAAGTCTGCTTTTGTCAATCCTTTTTTTGCGGTTTCTTGATTTTTTCGCGGATGTTTGCTTAAGGTGAGGTGAGTCGAACCCGATATGGTTTAAAACGGTATATTTTCGCCTGAACTGCGTTAAAAATCTTGCCATACGGCAGTATGGCGGCGATTTTGTGCCTTGTTCAAGCAAAAATCTACTCGTTTTAAACTGCTTTGCACCGAAAATGCAGAGAGTACGGATGGATTTTTGCTTTTGAGACGGCAGTCGGGCTGACGCCCGACAACGGTGAAAAAGTGAAAATACGCCGTAATA
>SFIQ01000064.1 GCA_004555265.1 Ruminococcus sp. | reverse complement strand
AGGTTGGGAGCGAGCTGCTTCCGGCAACGAGCAAGCAGCAACCGGCTCTGATTTGCCGGACGGTTTTCGTGAGCTGACCGAGGAAGAAGCCCGACAGATAGAGATTCCATTCTAAAAAATCGACCCCGTTGCAGGGCTGGTTGCTATCCCGTTGCCGACCCCGTTGCCGGGCTAATCCCTTAAATCTCTTTTATTTACAAGGGTTTTAAGAAGCCTGACAACGAAAGCAACGGAGAAATCAAAGAAAAAAGCAAAAACAGGATAAGAGCCAGATAGGACAATGTTCGAGGTTTTTTGAAGCCCGTTGCCGGACTTCGTTGCCGACACACACCCTGTCTGGCTTTTTCCGTTTCAAGGAGGTATCACATGGCACAGAACAACAAAGCAGTCCAAACACCCAAAGCAAATCCGGCAGGCTCGTTCAGCATGAGAATGGGCAGCACCACCTATATCATCGGCGTTCATTTCAGCGCAGAGAGCAAGGACACCTTGGAGGACAAGATGAAGCGGCTGATGCGTGATGATGTGAAAGCGGATAATTTCTAAGCCGAAAATCGTATGCAACACTTCTGTTTTCTATCTTGACAGGAACGACCCGAAAGGTACGGTTTTGATTGAGTGCGGGAAGCTGCTGCAACGGGCGGGCTACCGCATTAAGGTACTGAATACGATTAACTTCAAAAAATCTATGCACTACAACCCCTTTGTGTATATCCGCAGCGAGAAAGATATTTTGAAGCTGGTAAATACGTTGATAGCGAATACCAAAGGTGAGGGAGAAAAAAGCGCGGAGGATTTTTGGGTAAAGGCAGAACGGCTTTTGTATTGCGCGTTGGTGGGCTACATCTGGTACGAAGCCCCCGCCGAGGAAATGAACTTTATTACCCTGTTGGAACTTATCAACGCCAGCGAAGCCCGCGAGGACGACGAGGAATTTCAAAGCCCCGTCGATTTGCTGTTTGCCGACTTGGAAGAACGCGACCCCGACCATTTCGCGGTGAAGCAGTACCGAAAATATAAATTGGCGGCGGGCAAAACCGCAAAATCAATCCTCATTTCTTGCGGTGCGAGGCTCGCTCCTTTTGATATAAAGGAATTGCGCGATCTTATGTCCTACGACGAATTAGAACTTGACACGTTAGGCGACAGAAAAACAGCTTTGTTTTTGATTATGAGCGATACGGACAGCACGTTTAATTTTGTTATCGCTATGCTGCAATCGCAGTTATTTAATCTCTTGTGCGACAAGGCCGACGACGAATACGGCGGCAAGCTGCCGGTTCATGTTCGCTGCCTGTTAGACGAGTTTGCAAACATTGGACAAATCCCGCAGTTTGAAAAATTGATTGCCACAATCCGCAGCCGGGAAATCTCGGCTTCTATCATTCTGCAATCGCAGAGCCAGCTAAAAGCCATTTACAAGGACGCGGCAGAAATCATACTTGACAATGCCGACAGCACCTTGTTTTTGGGAGGGCGCGGGAAAAATGCAAAGGATATTTCGGAGAACTTGGGACGTGAAACAATCGACAGTTTCAACACTTCCGAAAATCGCGGCACGCAGGTTTCTCATGGCCTCAATTATCAGAAATTGGGAAAGGAGTTGATGACACAGGACGAAATCGCAGTTATGGACGGAGGAAAATGTATTTTGCAGTTGCGCGGCGTGCGCCCCTTTTTCAGCGATAAGTACGATATAACGCAGCACCCGAACTACAAATACCTTTCCGACTTCGACAAGAAAAACGCTTTTGACGTTGAACGGTATATGTCCACCCGTCCGGCAATCGTAAAGCCCGACGAACCCTTTGACATATACGAAATAGATTTGTCCGACGAGGACGCAGCCGCCGAATAAAAACGGCGGCATTTTTATTTCCAACAACATTTTTTGAGCCGTTTTAGCGGCAGAAAGCGAGGTTTATATGGATTTTTTCAACAGCGCAGTTGACGTATTGCAGACTTTGGTAATCGCGCTTGGCGCAGGACTTGGCATTTGGGGCGGCATTAACCTCATGGAGGGGTACGGCAACGATAACCCCGGCGCGAAGTCGCAGGGCATGAAACAGGTTATGGCTAATTAGATGTAAATAAAAGCGGAAAGGAAAAGCACAATCCAGACGGAACCGGCGAGCCGTCAAGAAATATTGCGAGTTAGCAAGAAAACTGCTATAATGGGAAGCACGAACCCCAGCACTGGGAGAAAGGCAGGACGATAAATGCACATAAGCTATCAACCGCTTTGGAATACATTGAAAGAGCGGAACATGAGAAAAGAGGACTTGCGGCTTGCCGCAGGACTCACCACAAACCAGATTGCCAATATGGGAAAGGGATTGCATATCAGCATGGAAACCCTGCTTCGTATCTGCGGGGCGTTGGATTGTGATATTTCAGATGTGATTGAACTGGAACGAGAAAAATCTTCTTCTGGTGAAGCAGAAGATAGAATCAAAAAGTCGAAAATTCCTTGCTGAAGAATAGCAATATTCCAACATTGAAAATATAACAAAGTTAGGACGTGGAGGATAAATGTACAAAGTATTTTCATTTACAAACACCGATGAAGCTGCTCCTTATATGGATAAAAAGATTCTTCGGTATATTGATGAACAGATTACGGACAGTTTTGAGTGTTTTAAGGACTGCGATATCCTTGCATTTGACTGGTA
>SFIQ01000063.1 GCA_004555265.1 Ruminococcus sp. | reverse complement strand
GCTTCGGTGGCAATCGGCTTTCCACTCATGCCCTTCGTCTTAATGCCGGTCTTTACTTTCTTGCTGATGTCCTTTGCGTACCACTCCGACATGATGTTGATAAAGGGCGCAAACTCCAATGTATCGGGCTTTTCGCTGTCTATCCCGTTGTTGACTGCGATAAAGCGCACATTGTTCCGTCTGAATATCTCCATCGCATTGCCGACTTGGAGATAGTCACGCCCCCAGCGTGTCAGGTCTTTCATAATGCAGACACCGATTTTCCCGTTCTCTACATCGTCCATCATGCGGGAGTAGGCAGAACGGTCAAAAAATCTGCCGCTTTCGTCATCGTCAATGTAGTGCCGGATATTGGTTAAGTGCTGCCCTCTGGCGTAGTTCTCCAAAAAGATTTTTTGGTTCTGTATCGAGTTACTCTCACCGCCGTCCCTGTCCTCGTCGCCCACGGAAAGGCGGGAGTAAAGGGCTGTAATTTTACTATAATCAGTCATGTGCATAACCTCCTGTGCGTCCATATAGGCTTCCTTTACACTTAAAATTATGCACTCCATCGGGCAGAGCCGTACTCCGCGCCCTTGCGGTATTTCTTCGCGTTTTTCCCTTTGACATAGACTATCAAGCGGATAATCACCGCACCGACAATGCCGACAAGCAAATCCAACGGGTAAACGCTCGGCAAGGCGTTTTCAAAGGCTGCGGAAAATCCTTGTGTGATATTCAGTATCTTTGCAGAAATATCCGCGCCGGGGGCAAGCCGCACCGCCTGTCCGACTTTATCAAAGAGATAGACAAAGAACACATAGGGGATATTCGGAAGTATCAGCTTTTTGTAGTTGATCTGCTTCATATCTCGCGCCCCCTGTCCATTTTCTTTACCTTGTCGCGGGCGGCGTTAAGCTGCTTCGCCTTGTCCTTTGCAGCGGCAAGGGCTTTGCGGATAGAGGGCTTTTTCTCCCGGTTCAGCTTCTTTGCGGAAAACTCTTGAAACGCTGCGGTCATAACGTCCGCGTCCCGGCCTTTGAAAAACACAAGGTAACGGGTCTGCTCGCCCTTAACCTTTTTTAGCGAAAAATCTATGTTGTATTTCTTCGCCGTACTCTCAAAGGCTTTAATATTGCTGTCGGTGATCTCGATGTTGGAAACACCCGCGTTCTGCTTCATAAGCTGCCGCATGGTCTGTTTCCCATGCGCGGGTTTGCTTTTCTGCTCCAAAAACTTTTGGATTGCTTTCTGTAACGCCTGTTCGGTAAGCCGCGCCGCGCCTTTTCCCACTTTGACGTATAGGGCAATCGTTTTTTGGGTTACTTCCTCCTGCAAGGTATCAACTCCTTTCCCGGTAAAGTGCGGCTATGCTCATTCGCCGCCGTATAAGTCGTGATTGACAAGGGCGGTATAGTAGCTGTCAATGGTACTCGGCGCGTTGAACAGCACCGCTTTTAGATACTGCTTGATGTTGCGCACTTTGGTTGTGTTCTCCCTCATGCAATCCAAAACAAACTCAATATGGCTGCTGTTCAGCTTCAAAAACTTGGATTTCACCAATTCGGCGGGGTAGTCGTCCCCGGCAATACGGATTGTCTTTCGGGCTGTGCAGACGGTTTCCAGCATAAGGTCAACAATCTCGTCCAAACGGTCTTTGTCAATTTTGCAGTTTTGAATGAGATGGTCGTATTCGATATTGTCCTTGATAATCTCCCTGTAAATCTCTACTGCGCTATTGCTTTTCGCTTCCGTTCTTTTCCTTTCCGGCGGCGTAGCCGCTTCGCCATGCGCAAAGGGCAAGGGGTTTAGGGAATGGAAAGGAATGGAATCGGTACTTGATAAATCAGTAATTGATTGTTCTTTACTTAATATATCTTTATTTAATTGCGTTGGATTTTCCAACGTAGGTTTTTCCTGCGTAGGTTTTTCCAACGTTGGATTATCCAATGTTGGATTTTCCAATGTAGGTAAATCCAATATAGGCGGCTGTCCGCCGCTGGTAGCTGCTTCCGGCTCTCGCGGCTGCGGCTGCTCGTATATGACGTAATCTGCGCCCCGCAAGCGTCCCTTTTCGTCGCGCTCCCGGCTGCGCACGATATATCCGGCTTTTTCGAGTTCCTTTACCGCTTCGCGGATTGCGTCGATCTTCTCCCGGTTGATATGGGATAAGCCCGCAAGGGTATAATCCCAATCTTCGGGCAGCGAAAGCATTTGCGACAACAAGCCCTTTGCCTTTAAGGACAATTCCTTGTTTCGCAAGTGGTGGTTGCTCATAACGGTATATCCCGTATTTCGCTCCACTCTGAAAACTGCCATATTTCCTCACTTCCTCTCTTGGTATGCGTGGACAATTAGAAAGCCGTTTTCGGCTGTTTTGGTATTGCAATATGCCCTTTGCCGTTTTCGCGTCTGCAAAGCCGCATGGCACAAGGGCTTTTGCCCGTCTATTTGTCCATGCTGGCGTGCGTTTTCCGCGTCCTTTTGCCGGGGCAATAGGGACACTCTTTGAAAACGCAAAACTCATATTTCCACCCGGGGCGGTAGAAACGGCAAGTGCCGCAATCTTCATCATCTCCGGCACAACCGGATTGATAGCGGTCAAATCCCGGCTTCTGCTGCATGAGCAATTCAAACGCCCGCTGCTTGCCCTTTGTGAAATACATTCCGGCTGCACCTCCTTTCCTGCGGGCATAAAAAAACGGCGTTACTTTCTCCCCCAAAGGGGTTAAGGTAACGCCGTTTGTGTGCGTATTCAGTTTTTAACACATTCCCTGTCTATCCGCTGTCCGCAAAACCATTGATTTTATTAGCTTTTTGCCGCTATCGCTATCACACCTCATTATTTGACAGGCCGGATTTTCAGAGAATGATTGATGACATTGAGGACGGGAAAATCAACTGCGTTGTTACGAAGGATTTATCCCGCTTAGGCAGAAACTAC
>SFIQ01000021.1 GCA_004555265.1 Ruminococcus sp. | reverse complement strand
CGCCGAACAAAATCGACCGCTTCGCCCACAAATGTTCCCTTTTTCCGCCACCGGCGGCGGTCACATTTGTTGCCCGTCAGAGGGGGCATAAGCGGCGGGCGATTCGTGAATCGCCCCTACAACCGTAGGGAACGGTCTTGACCGTTCCGCAAAGTCACATCAAATGCTCGGGCGGGCGTGGAAACCCGCCCCTACAAACGGGGCGCCGAGTCGTCGCCCCCTACGCTCGCATTGCAGTTTGCCCGTTCCGTTAACATCCCCACAAACCCCAATTTGTCATCCTGAACGAAGTGAAGGATCTCAAACAGCACAAAATATAAATCTACGCAGCGATATTCTTCGCCTACCGGCGCAGAAGGACAAACGGGCGGGCGAGACCGTTACAAAAGATACTCCCGCAGCTGCTCTAACATCGCGGTATCGACCACAATTTCCGCTTTGGTGCCCTCGGGCAAAAATTCCTCGGACAGCACCTGCCCGTTCTCGCGGATTTTTGCCAACAGATGCCCCTCGGCAAAGGGGATGCACACCGTAGCGCGCGTGACGGTTTTTTGCAAAGCGTTTTCCATTGCCGCAAGCAGTGCGGGAATGCCCTCGCCCGTCACGGCACTGATATGCACGGTATTGCCGACCGTCGGCAGGTCATACAGCGCGGGCACGCGGTCGCACTTGTTCATTACGGTAATCAGCGGCGTGTGCGCACAACCGAGGTCGGCAAGCAAGTGCTCGGTGACCTCCAAATGCTCGGCGCACGAAGGGTCGGACGCATCGCAGACATTGAGCAGTAAATCCGCCGCTTTTGCCTCCTCCAAGGTGGATTTAAAGGCTTCCACCAAATGGTGCGGCAAACGGCGCACCAGCCCGACGGTATCGACCAGCATCACGCTTTGCCCGTTCGGGAGTGTCAACTTGCGCGCGGTGGGGTCTAAGGTCGCAAACAACTTATCCTCCGCCAATACACCCGCTTCGGTCAAGGTGTTTAACAGCGTGGATTTGCCCGCATTGGTGTAGCCGACAATCGCCACCGTCGTTACACCGTCTTTTTTGCGCCGTGTGCGCTGTGCGTTGCGGCGTTTTTCAATTTGCCGCAGTTCCTCTTTCAAGGCGTAAATGCGGCGGCGAATATGGCGGCGGTCGCTTTCCAATTTTGTTTCGCCCGGGCCGCGCGTACCGATGCCGCCGCCCAAGCGCGATAACGATTTCCCCTGCCCCGCAAGGCGCGGCAAAGCATATTGCAGTTGCGCGAGTTCCACCTGAATTTTGCCCTCGCGGCTGCGGGCGCGCTGCGCGAAAATATCCAAAATCAGCGTGGTGCGGTCTATGACGCGCGTATGCGTTTCGCGTTCTAAATTCCGTTGCTGTGCGGGACTTAATTCCCCGTCGGCAATGAGCAAATCCACTTCATTCTTTTCACAAAATTCCTTGACCTCAGCCAGTCTGCCCGACCCGATATAGGTGGCGGGATTCGGGCTTTCCAGTTTTTGCGATACGACGCAAACCGTCTCTGCCCCCGCAGTTTCACTTAACTGTTCCAACTCCGCAAGCGAAATCTCGCAATCGTATTCGCCCGTATCCACGCCCAACAGCACAGCGCGCTCCGGATTTTGATGATTCTCGTAAAAAGCCATCCTATAACTTCTTTCCCTTTGATTTCTGTTTTTAGTTTACCACACACATAAAAAAACAGCAATAGAATTTCCAAAGCACCGCATGCATATACTGTATCGGAGGTGTTTTGATGAATTGCTGTGTGACGGATTTGCGCGAAAAAGAAATCATCAATTTAAAAGACGGCTGCCGCTTAGGTTCGGTATGTGATGTGGAAATCGATACCTGCACGGGACGCTTGCTTGCGCTGATTGTGTTCGGAAAATCCAAATTTATGGGCTTCGGCTCGCGGTCGGACGACATACGCATTGCATGGGAGGACATCGAGGTCATCGGCGACGACACGATTTTGGTGCGGTTTGACTGCCCCGAAGCATGCAAACCGCGCCCGCAAAAGAAAAACGCACTTGATTCCCTGTTTCGGCAAGGATGAAAATGCGCCCCGCGAATACCCGCGGGGCGCAAAATTTATTGGTTGTTAAAATTTATTGGTTGTTTATGAAAATTTCGCCGTTCAGCCGTCGGCTTCGGGCTCTAACACGGAGTAGCCGCCGTCATTGCGTTTATACACCACATTCACAGCGTCCGTTTCGGCGTTGCGGAACATATAAAACGCATGCCCGAGCATATTCATTTGCAAAATGGCTTCGTCCACGGTTTCGGGCTTTAAGGCGACGGACTTTGTACGAATGACTTCGTATTCCTCCTCGGACTCCTCTGCCGCTTCCGTGCCGTTGAAAACTTCGTCGAACGACACCTCGCGAAGTCTGCGTTCCAGTTTGGTTTTATTTTTACGGATTTGGCGAATCAGCGAATCGACGCAAGCGTCCAACGCGTCCTCCAAATCTTGGGAGCGCTCCTGCGCGCGGAATATAAAGCCGCCCTTTTGGAGCGTGATTTCAACAATTTTGATGTTTTTCTCCACGGTGGCGGTGATTTTCGCCGCCGCGTCGGGGCCGAAGAATTTTTCGACCTTTTGCAATTTTTTCTCGGCATGCGCCTTGAAGGACTCTCTGGGTGTGCATTTTCTGCCGATGATGGTAATGTTCATTCTGACATCCCCTTTGTATATATTCAAAAGCGTTGCCGCCTTTGTTTTCTACAACATCAGTATAGCACACTTTGTTTAAAAAATAAAGACTGTTTTTAAATTTTTTGTTAAATTTGTATAATTTTGTCGGACTTTAAAGAAATTTAGAGAAATGATACGGCACGCGGCGGGGATAAGCCACCCGCGGGTTTTGATATAATTCGCGGAACGGTACGACCGTTCCCTCCGCGCACGCAGTACATTTCGGGCGTAGGGGCGGTCGACTCGGCCGCCCGTAGTTTTTGATGTGTTTTTACGGCGGGAGCAAAATTCTCCGAATTCGGGCACCTTGCGGCGGGAGCAAGCCCCCGCCCTACTCTATTATAACAGACATTTCCCCTAACAGGGGAATCACCCCGCCCTACAGTATTAAAACGGACACTTCCCCCATGTTTGAGATCCTTCGCTATCGCGCAGGAGGACAGAAGCGGTTTACAGCGTCATTTCGGCGTGGCGGGTGACATGGCACCCGATGTTGACCGCGGCGGGCAAGCCCGCGATATGCGTGGGGGCGACCTCGATATTCACCGCCAGTGCCGTGGTTTTGCCGCCGAAGCCCTGCGGGCCGATGCCGAGCGCATTGATGCGTTCTAACAGCCGCGTTTCCATTTCGGCATAAAACGGATTTTCGTTGCGCACGGACACGGGGCGGCACAACGCTTTTTTCGCAAGATAGGCACAAAATTCAAAATCGCCGCCGAACCCGACGCCGAGCACCATCGGCGGGCAGGGGTTTCCGCCTGCGTCGCGGGCAACCTGCACCACAAAATCCTCCAAATCCGCCGCTTTGGCAGACGGGGTAAACATTTTCATTTGGCTCATATTTTCACTGCCGAAGCCTTTGGGCGCGGCAAGAATGTGGATTTTGTCGCCCGGAACGATGCGCGTATGTATGACGGCGGGGGTATTGTCCTCGGTATTCACGCGGTCGAGCGGGTCGCGCACCACGGATTTGCGCAACAGGCCCTCTGTATACCCTTTTGCCACGCCGCGGTTGACCGCCGCCTCAAAATCGCCGCCGGTGATATGTACTTCCTGCCCGATTTCAAAAAACAGCACCGCCATGCCGGTATCTTGGCAAATCGGAATATCCAATTCCTTTGCCGCCTCTAAATTCTCTAACAGCGAACCCATAATCTGTTTGGGCAACGCCTCGCACTCCGCTTTTTTGCCGCAGGCAATGCACCCGCGCAAATCGTCGGGTAAAATTTTGTTGGCGCGCACCAAAAGGGACGCCACAGCCGTTTCAATTTCCTGTACGTTGATTTCTCTCATCGGTTTTGTTCCTTTACAAAAACAGGCAGACGAGCGTTCGTCTGCCTGCGTATTTTTTTACTTGCGGCGCGAATACGAACCGCGTTTGCCGCCGTCGTTCGCTCGCTTTAAATCCGAAATTTTTTCATCGCTGACTTGCTTGAAGCGCGCCATCATATCCTCAAAAGACTGCGGCTCGTTGTTTTTCGGCTCGGCGCCTTTCCAAACATTCGGCGCACCGCTTCGTCTGCCGTTTTGACGGTCTCTGCGCGGGCGCTCCGCCGCACCCTGTGCGGGCGGATCCATCGTCTTTTTAATGGACAAGCTGACCTTTCCCTCCGGCGTAACATCTAAAACCTTGACCTTAACGGCCTGCCCCTCTTTGAGAAAATCGTGAATGTCGCTGACGAAGCTTGTCGAAACCTCAGAGATATGTACCATACCGGTTACATTGTCCGGTAAGGTGACAAACGCCCCGAAATTTGTCAGCCCCGTTACTTTGCCTTCGAGAATTGCCCCAACTTCGACCATAAAAAAGAATTGTCCTCCCGATGAGCACCGAAAAAATCAGTTGCTCGGTGTAATATCGTAGTATACCTTTTCGTCAGGCATAACATACCCTAATTTTTCGCGTGCGACGCGCGCAATATATTCCTGTTCGTCGCCGCCGTCCACAACCGCCTGCAACCGCTCGTTTTCCGCCTGTTGCTCGACAATCTGCGCCTGAATTTGCTCTGCTTCTTTTTCTTTTTCGCGGATTTCCAACTGTGCGCTGATGAAACTAATCACAAAATACCCTGCTGCAAGCAACAGAGCCAAAGTCAAAATGAAGCTATGTTTTTGGGGTTTTCTTTTTTTTGCTTTCATTTTCCTTACCGTTTCTTTCATCGTTGCGGGAACTTCCCCCGTCAGAAGATACTCTAACAGGTTGATTATACAACATCTCTTTCACACTTTTCAAGTGGAATTTTGATTTTTTTACTGAAAATTTCGATTTTTTCTGTGCTTTTTGAACATTTTTTGCAATTTTTCCTCTGCATTTCTTCAAAAATCGTAAAATCGGTGCGGAAATTTTTCGGTATACCGCCGAAAAAAAACGGCGAATGGCTCGCGCGGCGCGTTCCAGCCGCCCCGCAAAAAAGGAACCGAACGTGTATGCATACAACAAAAAGCCGAACAAAATACCCAGCAGCACATAGCCACGGATTTGCCCGTTGAGGGTGGTGAGTACAAATAAAAACACCAAAAATCCCGCCGTGACACAGAACAGCAAATCCGAAACGCGGTAGGCGCGATCGGTTTTTTGGAACAGCAACCGCAAAATACGAAATCCGTCATACACGGCGCCCAAAAAGAATCCGAAGCCGACCGCCGACAGAAAAATGCGGATTTGCGCCCCCGAGGAAAACAGATAGGTCATCAGCGGAACACCCTGCCCCAAAACGAGCCCTGTTGCAGCTTTTGCGCGCGGTCGGTATAGGTTAGAGCCGTGATATCGCCCTCGACAGCCAGTTCCCCCATTTCTAAGCTCAGGCGATTGATATGCAAGTCCTCCCCTTTGACGGTCAATTCCCCCATTTGCGTGAATACAATCACGGTCTGCTCGTCAAAACTGTCCACATCGCTGACCCCCGAAACCGTCAGGCGGCGTCTATCCTCTAAAATCACATTGTGCGGCACGGGCATTTGGTTTATGCTGTTTTGTTCATTCATCGCCATAAAAAGAACCTCCCTTATGCAAATTCTATGCACATCGGGAAGCGGTTATGTTTGATTTACTTTGATTCCTGTAAAAGACTCGCCAACAAAACGGGGCGTCGCGTGGTGATATTGTCGGGGGAAAAGGTCAACAGATTACGCATAACCAACTTGTTGTCCGCCGTCCAAAAGGAGACCTTTAAGCCCTCGGCGTGGAACACTTCGCAAAGCGTTTTGCTTGCGTTTTTGTAGTTACAGTTTAGACCGATGGCGCCGCTTCGCTTGACTTCCTCGGCAATGCTTTTCAAATACACTTCGTCCTCTAATCGCATTTTGTTTAAGTCGGCGTTTAAGTAATAGGGGATTTCGGGGGCGTCGATTTTCACGGTTTGGGTTTGGTCTGCGCCCACCCCCGTAAAGAAACAGCGTTCAGTAAGCCCGTACTGCTGTACCAAATCGGCAATTTCGGGAATGTTGGTAAACGCCTTCAAATCCAAATTCACGCGGATACTGTCGGAACGGTCGGCAATCAGCGCAAGCGCTTCTTCCAGCAAAACACCCTCGTCCGCACCCGCCGTTTCGGCGTGCAATAACACGGGCGTGCCGTCGTTGCGCACAGAGACATCGACCTCTAACACCGGCACTTGCAGGGCAATTGCCTTTTCAATGAATTCCAACGAATTCTCTGCTGTGTCCTCCGCCCCGCTGTGGGCGGTATAGGTAAAGCCGGCAGGCAAGTCGATTTTTCCGTTGACAATGCGGTTGAATTCCACGCCCGCACGCGCCACAAACAACGCACCTGCCGCACCCGCGGCAACGGCAATCCATTTTGCAATGGCTTTCATACTGCACTCTCCTTATTCCATCTCTTTGAGCCAAACGCCGTCCGCTTTGATTTTTTCAATACGGTCACCGGTGACATAATACACATCTTTTGCAATCTCCATCATCGCGCGGTCATTCATGGAGTCCGTGTAAAACTCGTCGATTTCTTTGTCGCCGTACTGCTCGCGGTAAGCGGCGATTTTCGCCTCGCGGTAGCACACGCGCCCGATTTCCCCGGTTTTCAAATCCACTTCTGTGCCGATGAAATGCCGAATGCCGATGCGGCGGCAAATTTCGCTGAGCATGACCTCGGGGCAGGCAGAAACAACCACATCGTCCTCGCGCTGAATTTTCGGGTAAAAGCTTTTGATTTTCTTTTCGTGCTCGTCCCAAAACTCCACGATTGTCTGTTCAATATCGGAAATCTGCGCACAGCATTCCTTTAAAATATAGCCGTAATCCTTTTTGACATCGTCCAATTTCACTTTGCCCAATTTATAAAGCACAAAGCCTTCGCCGAATTTCGGCACATATTTTGCAACAATCTTCGGCTCTTTTTTCAGATAATACATAAAAATATCAAAGCCGCTTTCGCCGTCATAAATGGTGTTGTCAAAATCAAATACACGCATGATAAAGACCCCTTGCCTTTTAATATCTACACCTGTATGTAATAGTAGCATTCTGCTTTTTGTTCGTCAAGCATAACCTTCAAAATCCGACGGTTGCAATACGCCTTTTTCGGTGATAAAGGCGGTGATGAGGCTGTGGTCGGTCACATCAAACGCGGGATTTCGCGTTTTTGCATTTTGGGGGATTTTGGGCGTTTCGTACCAAAGGGAACGCAGTTCTTCCCCGTCGCGCTGTTCAATCGGGATTTCGGCGCCTGTCGGGGTGTTTTTGTCAATCGTTGAAAACGGCGCGCAAACATAAAACGGAATGCCGTAATACTTTGCCAAAATTGCCACACCCGATGTGCCGATTTTGTTGGCGGTGTCGCCGTTTTTTGCCACGCGGTCACAGCCGACCAGCACCGCCTGCACCAAGCCTTGTTGCATCGCGTAAGACGCCATATTGTCGCAAAGAACGGTGACATCTATGCCCGCTTCGCACAGTTCGTACGCCGTCAGCCGCGCGCCCTGTAAAAGCGGGCGGGTTTCGTCGGCATAGACTTTCATAGTATGCCCCTGTTCTTTGGCGACATACACGGGCGCGAGCGCCGTACCGTATTTGACCGTGGCAAGTCGCCCTGCGTTGCAGTGTGTTAAAACCGCGTCGCAGTTTTGTAACAGTGCCGCGCCGTATTCCCCGATTGTGCGGCAGACGGCAATATCCGCCGCATGCAATTCCAACGCGCGTGCCGTGAGCGCGGCTTTTTGCACAGCAAGCGGCGCTTGTGCGTGTGCGCTCTGCGTTTTACGCATTTCGTTTATCGCCCACGATAAATTGACCGCCGTGGGGCGCGCTTTTTCGAGTATGGCGGCGTTTTTCAAAAATTCCGCTTGGAATTCGGCGGGTGTTTTTGCCGCGCTTTCGTTCGAGAGCACAGAAAGCCCCACTGCCGCCGCGACGCCGATGGCGGGTGCACCGCGCACGCGTAAGTTGTAAATCGCCTCCACCATATCCTCTAAACGAGAAAGGGAAAGCACAACGGTTTTATTCGGCAATTCGGTTTGGTCTAACAGCAAAAGGCGATTGTGTTCGGTGTCAAAATGCACCGTTTCGCCGTGTAAATCATACATCTTGCTTCTCCGCCTTTGTAAAGGGAATACCCTTTACAGATTTTTGATGATTTGACAAATCAGGGTTTGCATTTCGGCGCCTTTTTTGCGCCCTGCTTCCAAAACTTCTTCTTCGGTCAGCGGTTGTTTCAAAATACCCGCCGCCATATTGGAAATCAAAGAAAACGCCAACACGCGCATACCGCAATGGTTGGCGGCAATGACTTCGGGTACGGTGGACATCCCGACCGCGTCCGCACCGAGGGTGCGAAATGCGCGGATTTCGGCGGGCGTTTCATAACTCGGCCCCGAGCAGGCAAGGTAAACGCCTTTACAGATATTGATGCCCGTTTCTTTGGCGCATTGCTCGGCAAGTGCGCGCAGTTCGGGATTGTAAGCAAAACTCATATCGGGGAAACGGCAACCGAACGCGTCATCGTTTCTGCCGACCAACGGATTTTTGCCCATAAAATTGATATGGTCTTCAATCAGCATTATATCGCCGACGGAAAACGCGGTATTCACCCCGCCCGCGGCATTCGTCAAAATCAGCGTTTCTACGCCGAGGCAACGAAGCGTGCGCACAGGCAGTAAAATGTCTGCCATTTCGTGCCCCTCATAGAAATGCAGACGCCCCTGCATACAAATGACCTCTTTGCCCGAAAGCGAGCCCGCGATAAACCGCCCTTTGTGCCCGGGCGCGGTGGAAACGGGAAAACCGTCGAGGTCTTTGTAGTCCACAAACACGGGATTTTCAATTTTTTCGCCCAAATCCCCGAGCCCTGAACCTAATATAATACCGATTTTCGGCTGTACGGTGATTTTGGCTTTCAGTTGCTCTGCATATTGCGCGGCGGTTTTACGCATTGGCTTTGACCTCCTTTTGAATACGGCGGGTACGCTGTTCCACCTCAAATTTAATTTTTTCAATATCCAAGGTCAAATATTCGCCGTCGCGGTACAGCACTTTGCCGTCTGCCATCGTCAAAACCACATCTTCGCCGCTTGCGGCATAGACAAGATTGTTGACGGTATCGTTGTGCGGGCACATATGCACGGTGTCCAAATCCACCGCGATTAAATCCGCTTTGTTGCCGACGGCAATGACACCGCTGTCGTCGCGCCCTTGCGAACGCCAGCCATTGACGGTGGCAATTTTCAACACATCGCGCTCCGACACAATATCAGGCTGACGGCGAATGCCTTTCGGCAACAGCGCGCAAAGATACATTTCTTTGAACATATCGAGGTTATTGTTTGACGCGACCGAATCCGTACCGAGCGCGACATTGACGCCTTTTTGGAGCAGCGCGTATACATCACACACGCCGCTGCCGAGTTTGAGGTTGCTAGCAGGATTAGTCGCAACGGTTACGCCCTTTTCTTTGAAAATTTCACGGTCTTGCGCGGTCACCCAAACGCAGTGCGCCGCCGTACAGGGCACATCGAACACGCCGCAGGCGGCGAACAGTTCGGCAGGGGTTAACCCGCCGTGGCGCTGTTTGCATTCCTCGTGCTCTTTTTCGGTTTCGGACAGGTGTATGTGCGCACGAAGCCCATGCGCCTTGACGCTTTCCCCAAACTGCTCGATAACCGTGCGGCGGTTGGTGTATTCCGCGTGCAGACTCATATCCATTTTTATCCGCCCGTCACAGGCGTTGTGGTAAGTTTTAATGAGATTTTCGCTTTCCTGAAAACTCGGAATTTCGGCAATATCACAGTCTGCAAAACTCGTAATCGCTCGCCCGAAATTGCATTTGATGCCACTGTCCGCAACGGCGCGCAAAACATTTTCGGAAAAGAAATACATATCGGTAAATGACGCTGTGCCCGTTCTAATCATTTCGGCAATGGCAAGCGCGGTACTGTAATAGGCGTCCTCGTCCCTAATTTTGTCCTCAAACGGGAACACGCGTTCGTTTAGCCACCGCTGTAACGGCAAATTTTCGGCATAGCCGCGCAACAGCGTCATGGCCGCGTGGGAATGGGCGTTGACAAACGCGGGCATCAACAGCCGATTTTTCCCGTCATACACTTCCCCGAAATCCTCGGCGGGCGCGCTGTCGCCGACAAAGGCGATTTTATCGCCCCGCACGCCGACGAATTTGTGCGGTTCAATGTCAAAATTTTCATTTAAAACGGTAATATCCGCAAAAAGCATCGTGTTATTCCTCCGTTACAACGGTTATGCAGACGAGTTCGGGGCGGTTAAACACCCGCACGGGAAACAGACTGTTCCCTAAGCCTCGGCTGATATACATAACCGTGTTTTGTTCGGTAAATTCCCCCGCATCGTATTGCGGGAAAAGGCCTTGGTCGGGCGCGGCAAGCCCGCCGACAAACGGCAAGCGCACCTGCCCGCCGTGGGTGTGCCCCGAAAAGACGAAGTCCACCTCTGCCGCCGCGTAATTTGCAAGTTCCTGCGGCTCGTGCGCCAACAGGATTTGTACCGTGTTTTCGGGCAAGTCGGTACAAAGTGTTTGGAGTGTGCTATCCGCCAAATGCGCGTCATCTAACCCGACAAGCGCAATTTCGCATCCGCGCACAGAAACGGGTTGCGTTTCGTCGTTTAAAATCTGCACGCCGCATTCCCGAAGACCTGTATAGAATGCGGTTTTGCGGTCAATCGGCAAGCGGTTTTCGTGGTTGCCCGAAACAAAATACACGGGCGCAATTTCCGTTGCCGCAGATGCGAATTCCAACGCAATTTCTATATCCGTGCGGCGGCTGTCCACCGTGTCGCCCGTCAGCAAAATCAAATCGGGATTTTGTGCGCGGATAAGCGCAAGTAATTCCGCATTTTTCTCGCCGAAGGCTTTGTTGTGCAAATCCGACACCTGCACAACTCGAATCCCACCTGCGGGCATCTCTTTCTTCGTTTGCGCCGTGTACTGTGTCACGGTCAAATCGTTATTCTGCCACAGCACAAAGGCAATCAGCAAAACAAGCGCAAGGCAAAGCCATATCGCGTCGCGTTTGCGCCATTTTTGCGGTCTTTTCTGTTTCATATCTCTATAAATTTCGGGGCGGAAAACGATTCCGCCCCACCGAAATTACACGGTTTCAAATTCGACCGTTTCAATTACAACATCTTGGAGCGGCTTGTTTTGGAAAAAGTCCACCTTCACGGCGGCAATGCTGTCCACAACCTCTAAACCGTCCACGACCTGCCCGAATACGGTGTGCTTATAATCGAGCCACGGCGTGCCGCCCAAGGTCTCATAGGCGCGCACGCAATCGTTCGGGAACAGCTCCTCGGGCGCAGTTTCGAGTTGGTCAATCATATCGTCGGACACATTTTTCGCCTGCACAATAAAGAACTGACTGCCGTTGGTGTTGGGCCCTGCATTCGCCATAGAAACGGCGCCGCGCAAATTGTGGAGTTCCGGCGTGAATTCGTCCTCGAAGCTGTCGCCCCAAATACTCTCGCCGCCCATGCCCGAGCCCGTCGGGTCGCCGCCCTGAATCATAAAATCGTTGATGACACGGTGAAAAATTAACCCGTTATAATAGCCGTTTTCGGCGTGGGTTTTGAAATTTTCAACTGCCTTGGGCGCATGTTCGGGGAACAGGCGAATTTTAATATCGCCCATATTGGTTTTGAGTACGGCAAGGGTTTCGCCCGCCTTCGGTGTTTCAGTTTGCAGCATGATGTTTGTCTCCTTTTTCTTGTAAAGTGGTCATAATTTGGTTTCTGCCGTTTTCTTTTGCCGCATACAAAAGTGTGTCGGCTTTTTCTATGTATTCGTCTATATGGCTTTTGGGCGTCGGAATGGCGGAATGAATGCCGACGGACAGCGTAATGGTCTGCTTGCAATTCGGAATTTGCAAATTGGAAATCGCTTTGACGACGCGATTCATCACCAAAAACGCATCGGAACGGCTTTTGTCCTCAAAGACAACCATCAACTCATCCCCGCCGAGACGGTACGCGTGCACGCCGTCTGTTTCCGCCGCGCAAAGCACCCCGCCGACCGCCCGCAGACACGCGTCGCCAACGGTGTGACCGTAGGTATCGTTAATCGTTTTAAAACTGTCAATATCCGCAATCGCCACCGTGACAAAACAGCCTTTTTCGGCGGCGCGGGCAAGCGTTTCGGCGCTTTCGCGCACAAAACTGCGGCGATTGCGCAGCCCCGTCAGCTCATCGGTGTTGGTAAGCGTTTTAAGCTGCTGATTTTGCGCTTCGATTTGCGCGCGGTTTTCCTGCAATTTTGCATTCAAACAATTCAACTGCTCGCTTTTTTGAATGACGGTATATTCCTTTAAAAACACTTTATATTTGGAGCGATACCGCGCAATGCCGATAATCACGGACAAAACCGCGACCGTGAGCAATCGGAACAACACCAGCGGCTGTAAAAAGACCTGCAAATCCAAATAATAAACGGTAATGAAAAATGCCGCCATGGTCGCCGCTACATTAAAAACGGTTACAGCCGGTCGGTAATACAGCGTACTGCTCGCAATAAACAGTGCCACAATTAAAGAAAAACCGACAATGCCGTTTTCCAAATCCAGCACGGTAAACGCCGCACTGCACAGCATATAGAGCAGCATATATCCGTCACAAACCGCGCTGATAAAGCGGTAATGGCGCGCCGCACGGGGGCGAATCGCAAGCCCGACGATTAGGCACACCGCCGTGAGCACAAACATCACCCCGTAAAGGGATATGAAAATCCAAGTACTGCGCGGCACATTGCCGGCGTCCTTTTGAATAGCGCCCGCGGCAAACAGACAGCGTGCCCCGTCCACAAGCAAAGACACCCACAGCCAAAACCGCATGGCTTTCATACGATTTCGGATGGCAACATCAACCGTAAAGTCGCGTTTGCGCTGTATGTCCTCTGCCTTGCATTCGGCAAGAATGGCTTTTTCTTCGTCCGTATCAAAAAAGGACGAAATTTTTTCAAAAATCCGCATACGATTGACCCCTTTTAAACAAACCCGCACCGTATGCACATACAGTATAGCAAAATTTCAACCGTTCGTAAACCGTCCGCCGAAAAAATTTGCTGATAACTGCTCGACTTTTTTCGCGTCACCGCCGCAACAAGGAACGATCCCTACCGACAGTTTGAAATCCGTCTTACACATTCCAACTGTTCAAATAGGTTTTCTGTTCTTCTGTCAAGCTGTCTACCTTTACGCCCCATGACGCCAATTTTCTGCGTGCAACCTCGCGGTCGATTTCCTCCGGTACAAAATGCACGCCCTTTTGGAGACCTTTATGCTGTGCAATATACCGCGCGCAAAGCGCCTGAATGGCAAAACTCATATCCATAATCTCAGCGGGGTGACCATCGCCCGCCGCAAGATTCACAAGCCGCCCTTCGGCAATCAAATGGAGTACTCTGCCGTCCGCCAATTTGTAGCCCATAATATTTTTGCGGCTTTCAAACCGCTCGACCGACAGTTTTTCCAAATCGCCGAGATTGATTTCCACATTAAAATGCCCCGCATTGCAGAGAATCGCGCCGTTTTTCATGCGGCGCATCGTCTTTTCGGTAATGACATCTTTACAGCCCGTCACCGTGATAAAGAAATCGCCGATTTTAGCGGCTTCTTCCATCGGCAAAACGGTAAAGCCGTCCATGACCGCTTCCATCGCTTTCACGGCGTCCACTTCGGTTACAACGACCTTGGCGCCCAAGCCTTTTGCGCGCATGGCAACGCCTTTGCCGCACCAGCCGTAGCCCGCAACAACCACGGTTTTGCCTGCGACAATCAAATTGGTGGTGCGATTGATACCGTCCCAAACCGACTGCCCCGTGCCATAGCGGTTGTCAAACAAATATTTGCATTTGGCATTATTTACGGCAAGCATCGGGAAGCAAAGTGCACCGTCCGCCGCCATTGCCTGCAAACGGATAATGCCCGTGGTGGTCTCCTCACAGCCGCCCAAAACCGTGGGCAGCAATTCGCGGTATTCGTTGTGAATTAAGTTCACCAAATCGCCGCCGTCGTCAATAATGATATGGGGGCGTGCGGCAATCACCGCCTGCAAATGGGCGTGGTATTCCTCGGCAGTGGCGCCGTGCACGGCAAAAACCTCCATACCGCTTTTTACGAGCGCGGCGGCAATATCGTCTTGGGTAGACAGCGGATTACTGCCCGTGACAAACATTGCGGCACCGCCCGCCTGCAACACACGGCAAAGGTAAGCAGTTTTTGCCTCCAAATGCACCGAAAGCGCCACGCGAAGCCCCGCGAACGGCTTTTCGGCGGCAAACTCCGTTTCAAGTCCCGACAGAAGCGGCATAAACGATTTTACCCACTGAATTTTTTGTTCTCCCGAAGCGTATAACGCTTCATTTTGTATTTGACTCATTTTTTGATTCCCACCTTGAAAATAGACCTAAAATTCTATATATAAGCGTACCACAGCCGCGTAAAAAATGCAATAGATATTGACACTACACGCGATTTGTGCGATAATGAACATAGTGACAAATGTGGAGGTATTGACTATGAATTCTACGGTGAAACGGACGCTTTGTATCGTCCTTGCCGTTCTTATGATGGCCTGTTCTTTTGCCTCCTGCAAAAAGGGCGGCGACGAAGAGGAAATTACGCGCAGTGCCAACGGCATTGCAGCCCCCGAAACCACAGCGGAAGAAACCACCGTGCCGGAGGAAACAACCGCAGACACCACTGCCGCGGCGGAGACAACCACCAAAAAAGCATCTACACCCCAAAATACCGCAACCACCACTATGCAAAACAGCGACAAGGTCAACCAAGCTGCGCAGCAAAGCGGCGTGAATGTTGCGTTGGCGGCTTCCTTGATCAACGCGCTCGGCTATAATTATGATGCCAGCGAAGGCGTGTTTTACACGGAGCTGGACTCTTGGCAGCGCTCCGGCAATTACATTAAGCATTACGACCAAGTAGCGGTTTTAGGGAATATGAGTTATCTCACCACCAAAGTGGATTTCAATTACGACAATCTCGCTTGGCGTATTCAGTTTTGGAAAGGGCAGTACGGGCCGTTCGGCGGCGCGGAAATCGGCGTGTATTACAAAATTCCCGGGCAGACCGACGAATTGTATTACTGCGCAGATGATGACCATCTTTTGTATATGTCTTATACCCTGTATCTCTCCCCCGCCGATTACCAAAGCGGTAAAAAATTCTTTACCCGCGGCTGGCAAAAACATTGGTGGCTGACCGGCTTTAAGGCAGGGCAGGTTGACCCCGAAGCCTTGGTGATGTCCGCACGCATTCGTACCTATAACATCACCATGCGCGACGCGATGGAACAGGGCTTACAAGCGGCGGGCTTCAAAAAAGGCAACGCCACCACACAAATGGACACCTACAAGAAGTCCGGTTTCGATTTCTACATTCTGTGGCACAGCGCCGGCGCAACCAACTATAAATAAACAAGAGTTTGAAAATTACGGCAAAGCCCGCATTTGCGGGCTTTTGTTGTTTGGAGCGACAATATGAAAAGTAGTTTTTTTGCATTTGCCTCACGCATAAAATATATTAACCGCTGGGCGCTAATGCGTAACACAACCTATGAAACATTGAGTCAGCATTCCTACGAGGTGGCAACGCTTGCCCACGCGCTGGCGGTCATTGGCAATCGGCGCTTGGGGAAAACCTACGATGCCGCACGCGCGGCGCTTTTGGGGCTGTATCACGACACGCCGGAAATCATTACGGGCGATATGCCCACCCCTGTGAAATACCACAGCGGCGAAATGCGAGAAGCGTTCGCAAAGGTTGAGCAATATGCGGGCGAGCGTCTGCTTTCGATGCTGCCCGACGATTTGCGCCCCGACTACGAGCCGTTGCTGACGGAAAACGGCACAGAGACAGACCTTTGCCGTCTTGTGAAGGCAGCGGACAAGCTCTCGGCATACATCAAATGCATTGAGGAACGCAAAGCGGGCAACGCGGAGTTTTCCGAGGCGGAAAAAGCCACAAAAAAAGCGTTGGAAAATTTGGACTGCCCCGAATTGCAAATTTTCCTATCGGACTTTTTGCCGGCGTACAGCCTGCCGTTGGACAAGTTAAAGTAATCCGTTTACAGAATAGAAAAGCGTGTACGAACCGAAATTCGCACACGCTTTTTTGTATGTTTTTTACTGCCGCCTTTGCGACTTCTAACATATAGGCACCGATTTGACCGCCGAATTCGGGCGCGCCGTCCATAATCAAGTGCCCTTGTTTGACGGCTTCGAGCATATCATCCTTGCCGAGCAAAATGCCCAAGGCGCTGTCTAAACTGTCAAAGCGCAGGGTAAAGAACGGCATTGCGCGTTTGTATTCGCCTCTGCCGGCTCTCGATTTGCCCGCCTTAATACGCAAATACGCGGAAATCTGCGGATAGCCGTTGACTGCCCACGCATAAACGCGGTCGGGACTTTTGGAAGTCCAATCGTGGATTTCCTCGTGCCCCATTTTATTCAGCTGGCTGATACCGCCGGACAACAGATAGAAAAAGCATTTGACCATCAGTTCTTTGGTTTCTTCGTCTGCGGGCGGCTCAGTAGCGCCGAGCAGAGAGGACATTTTTAAAAGCGTCATCAAAAAGGCTTTAAATGCCCCGAAACGCTTCACAACACCACGCATTTTCGGCAAAGTTGCCGGACTCATTTTGCCCTTGAAGAAGGCGTTCATGGCTTCTACGCTCTTGAACTCCAATTCCACATGGGGGTTGGGGTCAACACGGTTTAAATGGACAAGCCATTCTTCACCGTTAACCACATAGTGCATACCGATTTTACCGCCCTCAGCATCGGGGTCAAGCGCCGTAACCTGAATAATGGCGTGTACCTTTTGGAATTGCTTTTTTAAGGACGGCACATCATTGGCAATGACCTTGACAAGCGGCAACGCGGCGTTAAAGAATATTTTATTGGAATACAATTCTTCTTTTGTATGCAAGTGTTTCACACTCCAACGAAAGGTACGGTTACGCATAAAACGCGTACCTTTCGCTATGCAATTTTTGATTTAGGCGCGATGCATAACGGATTTAAGTTCAACCGACGCGTACAGCGGTACGCAAGCGGGTGAAAAAAGTGTACGAGGTGCGCGCCTCAACAAAGATGTAATTTTTGCTTTGGGCGTGATGTGCGGCGCTTTTAAGTTCTCCCGCCGCGTACAGCGGTACGCGAGGGGGAAGTTAATTCGTTTGCCGCGAGCATAAACAAACAAATGTGGAAATTTTTGAGTTAGGCTCTGCGGAAAACGGATTAAAGTTCGACCGCCGCGTACAAA
>SFIQ01000062.1 GCA_004555265.1 Ruminococcus sp. | reverse complement strand
GCGCCGGCAACGAACGCCGACTTGGTGTGCCAAATATCGCGTGCGTAATCGTTAATCGCGCGGTCGGCGGCAAATCTGCCTGCGCCCGAAATGTTCATCAGCGACATTCTGTTCCATTTTTCACGGTCGGCAAAGGTTTCCACCGCCAAATGCTGGGCACGGCGGTAATCGGCGAAGTCCGCCAAAACCATATACGGGTCGTGATTTAAAATTGTGCCGCCGATTTCGGGGAACTGCTTGCCCGCAATGCCGCAACGGTTGATGAAATCAATCGTGTTGTGCAATTCGGCGTTGTTGTTGTAATAATTCTGCGGATTGTAGCCGCGGCGTTTCATCTCCTCGACCTCGGGGGTGGACATACCGAAAATAAAGATATTGTCGTCGCCCACCGCGTCAAAGATTTCAACATTCGCGCCGTCCATGGTGCCCAAAGTGACCGCACCGTTAATCATCAGTTTCATATTGCCCGTGCCGCTCGCCTCGGTACCCGCAAGCGAAATCTGCTCGGAAATATCGGCGGCGGGCATCAGGTTTTCCGCCATGGTGACATTGTAATCCTCACAGTACACGACTTTCAGTCTGCCGCGTACATCGGGGTCATTGTTAATCATATCCCCAAGCGCGCAAATGAAGGAGATAATCTTTTTCGCCATAAAGTAGCCCGAAGCCGCCTTTGCGCCGAAAATATAGGTGTGCGGCGCGTAATCTGCGTTCGGATTTTCCTTAATGGCAAGGTATTCGGTCAAAATATTCAAGGCGTTTAGGTGCTGGCGCTTGTACTCGTGCAAGCGTTTGACCTGCACATCGAAAATCGAGGTCGGGTCTAATTTCACGCCCGTATTCTTAAACACCTGCTCGGCGAAACGCTCTTTGTTGTGGGTTTTGATGCGTTCCAGTTCCGCCAAAACGGTTTTGTCCTCTTTGTAGTCGCGCAATTTCAACAGTTCGTCGGCGCGGTACACAAAGCCGTCTCCGATGAGTTCTTTTAAGAGTTTGTCAAGTTCGGGATTGGACTGGCACAGCCAGCGGCGGTGTGCAATACCGTTGGTCACATTTTTGAATTTGTTGGGCGTTAAGGTGTAGAAATCATGGAACACGGTATCTTTCAGGATTTCGCTGTGCAATGCCGACACGCCGTTGACCGAGTGTGAGGACGCCACGCAAAGGTTTGCCATCCGCACCACGCCGTTCGACATAATCGCCATACGCTCCACTTGGTCGGCGTTGTTCGTTGCCTGCCACACATAGTTGCGGAAGCGGTTGTCGATTTCTTTGGTAATCTGCCAAATACGCGGCATTAAGCGTTTATACAAATCCTCGGGCCAGCATTCCAGCGCCTCTTTCATCACGGTGTGGTTGGTATACGCCACCGCGCTTGTCACGATGTTCCACGCATCGTCCCAGCCGTAGCCGCATTCGTCAAGCAAAATGCGCATCAGTTCGGGCACTGCCAGGGTCGGGTGGGTATCATTCAAATGCACCGCGACTTTTTCGGCGAAGTTATCCATCGTGCCGAACACGCGCAAATGCCGGTGCACAATATCCTGAATGGACGCGGACACCAGGAAATACTGCTGACGCAGGCGCAAAGATTTGCCTTCGGGGTGGTTGTCGGCGGGGTAGAGGACTTTGGAAATGACCTCTGCCATCGCGTTTTGCTCCATCGCGCGCATATAGTCGCCCTGATTAAACAGGGACATATCGAGCGCGGGCGCTTTCGCCTGCCACAAGCGCAAAACGGAAATGCCCTTGCCGTCTTTGCCCGAAACATACATATCGTAAGGCACAGCCTGCACGGGTTTATAGTTGACGAGTTCCACATGATGGAATTGGTTATCCCATGAATCCATCACATCGCCCTCAAAGCGGACTTCAATCGCGCTTTCCTCGTGCGGGACGAGCCAAACCTCGCCGCCGGGCAGCCAAAAGTCGGGCAATTCCGTCTGCCAGCCGTCCACAAGTTTCTGTTTGAAAATCCCGGCTTCATACAAAATGGAATAGCCGCGTGCGGGGTAGCCTTGCGTGGCAAGCCCATCCAAATAGCACGCCGCCAAGCGCCCGAGGCCGCCGTTGCCGAGGCCCGCGTCGGGTTCACAGTCGTACAGGCTTTCGAGCTTGACACCGTAATCGGCCAGCACGCTGTCAAACACCTCGGTCAAATTGAGGTTGTAGAGGTTGTTTTTGAGTGAGCGACCCATCAAAAATTCCATACAAAGGTAATAGATCTTTTTGGTGCCTGCCTTTGCGGCTTCTTCGGAAAATTCCGCTCTGCCCGCGCTCATCATATCGCGGACAATCAGCGCGATTGCCTTATAATACTGCTCGTCGGTTGCCTCCTCGGGCGTGACGCCCATAAAGTGCGAAAGTTTTGCCGTCAGCAGTTCTTTTGCTTTCTTTTTCGATAATGCGTAATTCATACATATCCTCCAAAAAAATTGAATTAAAAGCCAATTTTTCAAAATTCTTTGTATATAATATACTAAAATATTGAAAATAGCAACCATAAAGAGAAAATTCCTTGTATTTCGGCAATATGCCCAAAAGTCACGGCTGTGCGGCGGCAAATCGTCGGTTTGCTTTGTTGATAATCTTTACCCTGACCTCTCGATTGAGAATGACATCTTGTAGGGAACGGGTATACCGTTCCGCAAACCGCCCCGTTTACGGGGAGGTGGCACGCGCAAGGCGCGTGACGGAAGGGCAAAATCGCATCCAAATTCATGGGCGAGCGTGGACGCCCCTACGCACGCACCGAAATTGTAGGGGCGGGCTTCCACGCCCGCCCGTGCATTTGATGTGACTTTGCGGAAC
This sequence comes from Ruminococcus sp., assembly GCA_004555265.1. Lineage (GTDB taxonomy): Bacteria > Bacillota > Clostridia > Oscillospirales > Acutalibacteraceae > Fimenecus. The sequence continues at coordinate 195 of SFIQ01000062.1, read as the reverse complement.
GACACTTAGGTAGTTCCCTACAATTCGTAGGGGCGAACTGTGTTCGCCCGCGTAATTTGATATAATTTTACGGAACGGTCAAGACCGTTCCCTACGGGTTGTAGGGGCGATTCACGAATCGCCCGCCGTTTCCGCCCCCGACGGGCAACAAATGTGACCGCCGCCGGTGGCGGAAAAAGGGAACATTTGTGGGCG
>SFIQ01000061.1 GCA_004555265.1 Ruminococcus sp. | reverse complement strand
GTCGGGCAAAGCTATACGCGCATTAAAAGCGACACCGTATTAAACGAACGCTTCCGTTTTGTCGTGGAATATGCATACAGCAGTGATGTCGAAACGGACTATATCATTTCGCAGGGCACAGAGGAAGGACAGCGCGTCCCCATGGGCTCGGAACTGAAAATCGTGGTGAGTAAGGGCGTGGAATACATCACCCTGCCCGATGTCAAAGGTATGCAGTATGACGCGGCGGTGCAGGTGCTGATTAACGCGGGCTTTACCTGTACGAAAATCGAAAAGGAAAATGACGGCACGCATACCGCGGGCATTGTCATTGATACCACGCCGCAAGCGGGTAAGAATTACGAAAAGGGCAAGGAAATCTATGTTCAAGTGTGGGGCGAAGTGCCCAAGGTTGCGCACAAAGGCAGTTTTTGTAAAAAAGACTGCCTTTTTCTTTTTTTGCAACCGTCGGTTGCGCACCTTTTGCGCGATGACAGCAAAAATTTGCTGACAAATCGGAAAATGTATGGTACAATAGGCAAAACAAAACGATCAGTTTCTTTTTTCAGGAGGGACATATGCAAAGCTTTGTAGACTATATTGAAAGCACCTTTCAGGGTACGGCGGATGACGGCACGCTGTATCGCTACAAACGGCAGCTTTTGGGAAAAATGACCGAGCGCGCCAACGAGGTTACGCACGCGGGGTTACACGATGAGCGCGTGCTCAATGATTTGATTATCAGCGAATTTCCCGATTTGCAAGACGATTATCAGCGGTTTCGCAAGGCAGACCGTAAAAAACGGCGCGACAAACTGGTCAATCGCATTATGATTTTCGGCTCTGTCGGGGTTTCGTTGCTTTTGGTGATTCTGTTTCTCGCCATCGGGTTCTTAACCGATATGTGGTCGCCCGCATGGCTGATTGTGGCGGACGGCATTTTGCTTTGGGTGATTTTTCTGCTTTGCGAAGGTGTGCGCAGAATTACGGCGTTGCGCCGCCTGTTTCATCCGATTGCCCGTATACTGCTCGCACTCGCCGTGATGTGCGGGACGGTGGCGGCGTTTCTGTTTGCACTCGCCGCTTTGCATTGGGGAAAATCGTGGGTGATATTCCCGCTCGGCGTGATTTGTATTTATATTGCCGACGCGATTTACGCCAATGTGACCAAGCAAAAGTTGCGGATTATCAACTATCTTGTCTACATTCTTGCCGCGTCGCCGATGGTGTATGTCTTCCTCGCAGGGTTACAGCTTATCCCGTGGACGCCCGGTTGGCTGATTGTGCCGCTGGCAATTGTGGCAGATATTATCCTGATTCTCTGCGCGGCGGCGAACAACGCGAAATACAAATATAAACCGGAGGTGGATGCAGCATGGAACGAAAATTAAATGCCGAACTGTGGGACAAAATGCATTATTTGTTCCGCGACTACAACGACCGTATGGTGCATGTGGAACTGCATTACGATTTTGAAATTGATGTGGAAGCACTCAAAACCGTGCTCATCTGCTTTTTTGAAAAAGCCCCCGTTTTGCATTCGAGTTTTAAAGATAACCATGTCAGCCCCTATTGGATTGTAAAGCCCTATCACATTGACGATGTGTTGGAGGTTTCTTATCCCGACGATGTCGAAGCGGCGGCAGAGGCGTTTTTAACGCAGGAAATTCCGCCCGAAAACGATATTCAAATGAAAGTGGCGGTGTTCTTTCAGGACGGCAAAACCACGCTCTGTATGATTGAAAATCATATGTGTATGGACGGCGGCGACTTTAAGTATTTCTTAAAAGCGTTTTGCAAAAATTACAATGACTATATCGAAAACGGCGTCAGCCCCGTCGATTTGCGCGAAGGCTCACGCTCGTATGACCAAGTGTACAATGATTTTTCAAAAACCGAACAGAGAATGGCGCGCAATCTGTATAAGAATATCAACGCCAAGGATGACCACAAATTTCCCTTAACGCCCGACAGTATCCGTGACCGTTCGTTTATTGCCAAGCGCAAAATCAGCGCCGAAAAACTGGCGCAGATTAAAGCGGCGGGGAAAAAACACGGCGCAACCGTCAACGATATGCTGTTGACCGCATATTTTTACAGCCTGTATACATTGGCAAATTACAGCCCGTATGAGGGGGTTTCGATTTCCTGTGCGATTGACTTGCGCCGCCATTTAAAAGATGTCAGCGACGAGGGGCTTACCAATCACACCGCGTGGATGCAATGTAAGGTGCCTGAGCGAGGCAAGGATATTTTCCAAACACTCCAATATGTAAAACACAGTTCCAACCAATTTAAACAGGATAAATTTATGGGGCTGTACGGCTTGCCGCTTTTAAAACTCGGCTATACCATTATGCCGCACGCCGCGAGTGAGGAAATCATCAAAATCGGCTATTCCAATCCCCTTTTGGCGATGAGCAATATCGGCATTTTGGAAGCGGATAAGTTAGCGCTTTGCGGGCATGAGCCGACCGACGGCTTTATGACCGGTGCGGTAAAATATAAGCCGTTTGTACTGTTGTCGGCAACCACCATGCACAATGTGGTGACGCTGTCGATGTGCGTACGCGGCAACGACGAAGACAAAAAGACCGTTGAACGCTTTTTCGACTTGATGGAACAGAGTTTGGACGCGCTGACCGCGGGTGCATGAAAATAAAAAAACAGAATATAACGAAACGGGGCTGTAAAAAACGAATGTTTTTTTACAGCCCCGTTTTGAGGGATAGGAAAAAATGCGCAGAATGAACAAGCCGAGCGCAGACAACGCGTTTGCGTTGTCTGCGGTTACCCGACGGCGTACAAAGGTACGCCGAGCGGCGAGGCTTGTTTATAGCATAAAGCCGTATTTTATTTATTGTATTTGACGATGATTTAAGACACTTTTGGACGGATGTTTCTTTCCAAATCGAAAATACGCCTTGTGTGATTGGGCTTTATGTGGTCTGCACTTTTTTTTACATCCCCTTGTGTTTGCGATTGCGTATATGACGCCGTCCGCACAAAAAGCCGTTCGAGCGTAGGGGAGCGCACCCGTTTGCCTGCTTGTCATTCTGAGCCGATAGGCGAAGAATCTCGTCTCGTATATTTTTATTTTGTGCTATCGGCGATCCTTCGCTTCGCGCAGGATGATAAATTGGGGTTTGTGGGAGTGTTTTTGGAACGAACGAAATACAGGATTAGGGTAGGGCGGGGGCTTGCCCCCGCCGCGGAATTTGCTGTGGATTGCGGAACGGGCAAACTGCAATGCGAGCGTAGGGGTCGGCGTCCTCGACGCCCCGTTGTAGGGGCGGGTCTCCGTGCCCGCCCGTCGATTTTGATGTGATTTTGCGGAACGGTCAAGACCGTTCCCTACGGGTTGTAGGGGCGATTCACGAATCGCCCGCCATTTCCGCCCCCGACGGGCAACAAATGTGACCGCCGCTGGTGGCGGAAAAAGGGAACATTTGTGGGCGAAGCGGTCGATTTTGTTCGGCGCTCCAAGCCGTAAACAAAATCGGGTACCGCGAGAGGGCAAGGCTGTC
>SFIQ01000060.1 GCA_004555265.1 Ruminococcus sp. | reverse complement strand
AAAGGTATCGGGCGGCGAATACGGCATCAATTCGCAGTATTATGTCCTGAAAAAGGACGGCGTATCTTTAAGCTGCTCCGGGGACGGCAACCGCGTCAATGCCCTTGATGAAAGCGGCGAAGAAAGACTCAGCTATAAGGTGCAATATTATGAATCCTCTATGGGCAAATTGCCGGACTATTCGGAATATGAAATTGTAGAGTAAACACAGATTGAAAGGAAAATGAATTATGGGACTTTTTGGAATAATGTCATACGACGAAGCAATGGAAACGCTGATTGGCGGGACCGCCTCAAATGCAGTTTTGGAAAAGGCGTATAAACGGGTAAAAAAGAATACGTACAACGAAAGTCAGGGAACAGTGCAGTTGCATTATTGTTTCGGCCAGCTTTACGGTATTGAAAAACTTGAAGGCTCCGCAGAGAAAAGAATTTTCGGTTCAGTGTGGCTATCGGTGGACTATAAAGGTGATTTTGACGATGATAACCTGCAATTGGTTAAAAGGTTTTTGACAAGCAAACCCGATTTTAACCGTCAGGTGAATGAAACGGCTTTGAATATGCAGCCCGATAACAAGGATTACAAATACGCGACCGTTTATCTGATTTTTGCGTATTTGTATGGTTGCGGTTTTGAACCGGATATCGAGAAAGCCGAAGAATATGCCGAAAAGTCTGAAGCGCTTGGAGATGAAAAAGCGGCCGTATGGAAAGCGCGTATCGAAGCCGTAAAAAACAGCAAATAAATGTCGCCGCAGCGGCGACCAAAATATTTTTATAATACGCTATCATTGTGGTGTAAAGGAGGGGCGCATACTTGGAATAAAATACAGAGAAGAACCCACGGCAAAATTGCAGGAATGGCTAAAGGAATATGCTGCCATTGCGGCGGAGTTTCCGGGTGCGGAGGATTTGGCACAAAGGCTCTCAAAACGCGCCGAAAAAGCCGGTGAGCTCATTACGGAGCGAAATAGGCCGGAGCCGCACTCATCGTCGCACGATGATATGTATTATATTGAGATGGCAAAGATCATGGACGATATGGACGCATCGTTCGACGGCGATTTTCCGCTGGGAAACGAAGCCGACGCGAGCTTTGCAGGCTGTTATTTTTCGGTTCCCGAACTCGCGGAAATGCAATGCGGACTGCATCATCTGATCGTCGCCGGGAGCTTTAACGGATATAACTTCGATGTGCTGGTACGAAAGGGATTTCTTGCCGAATTATATGAGGACTGGCCGGAGGCGGTACGCTGCTATGAGGGCGTATCGACAAGCAAGAGCGTACAGGAGCGTGAATACGAATGTCGCCGCAAAATGGCGATTGAAGGCAAACGGTGTTATGAAAAGTCGCTTGCATTTATGGAAAGCGGCAAGTGGAGCGAGGTGTTCGCGCCCTTGAATCGAGCCGCCGATATGGGTAATCCCGACGCCATGGTTGATTTAGCCCTTGCCCGTGTATACGGTCAGTACGGCTGCGCAAAGGATTTGCAGGAAGCCCTCACGCTTCTGCGTGCAGCGGCGAAGAAGGACAACGCCCGCGCCTGCTTTGCGTTATGTCATTTACACGACAGCGGCGTATACGAGGTGCAAGCCGCCGAAGCCAAGGAAATGTGCGAAAAGGCGGCAGGGCTCGGAGATGAAAAGGCAAAAGCGCGGCTTGCAGACGGCTTTGATCTCCGCCCGATCCGTGAAATTTTGCAGGAGCAGATCGACAAAGGCAACATTGACGCCCTTTGGCAGATGGCACAGTTATGCAAAAAGGAAAATGATGAAACCGGTGCCGCCGGGTGGTTTAACAAAGCCATTGAAGCGGGGCAGGTTGACGCTCTGCTGAGCGCGGCAGCGGTTTATCTTGACAAAAACGGCGGCTTTTACAATAAAGAACTGGCAAGACAGTATCTTCGCCGTGCCGCCGACGGCGGAAGTGTTCAGGCGATTATCGCCCTTGCCGATTCGGAGCTTGCAGACACAGATATCCCGTTTTGGCAGCAGGCGGCACAGCTTCGGGATTTGGAATATTCCGAAAAACAGCCAAAGAGAAAAATCAGGGAGCAGCACAAAAAACAGATGGCGTGGTATCGTCTTGCCGCCGAAGCAGGCGATACCGACGCGATGAACGCTCTAAGTATGGCGTATCATCTCGGCTACCCCGAAACCCGTGACGACCGTGAAGCGTTTTTGTGGGCTTCCCGTGCGGCAGATGCGGGCGACGGCTCGGCAATGTATCAGACGGCGTATTTGTATGAAAACGGCTTTGGCACGGACAGGGATATTGACGCGGCACTTCTCCTCTACACCGAAGCCGCCGAACAGGGCGTGCGCTCGGCTATGATAAGGCTTTATGAGATATACACCGAAGGTCTTTTACACATTTAGCAGGACGGTAAAAAAGCGGCGCATTATCTGTGGCTTTCCGGCGAGGGACGGGACTAAAGGAGGCGCAAATAAAATGAAACTGAAAATCAAGGAAACGGCTTGGGGAATCAACCGAGTGGCGGGAGGCTACCGTGAAAGAGTTACCGCCGATTTATGTTTCCCCTGTGAAGTCGGGGAGATCCCCGATTTCGGAAAAGGCAAGCGGCATTTTACCGTAGACGAGGTAACAGAAAACAGTATCAGCCTTTCGGTACACTGCGCCGATCCGAAATATAACAAAACATGGACAATAAACAAGGGTGAAGAAATAACCTATCGGCCGCGCTCCTTTGACGGCGGGTATTTCTATGAATTTAAACTGATTTAGGAGGTACGGCTATGAATGCGATTGGAATTAAAATAAAAAAAGCGGACGAAAAGCACGACTGTGGCGCAAGTAAATTCTTCGGTGCGCCGGCGATTCCGGCAGAGTGGCAGGAGCGGTTTTCGGAGGATGTTATCTTCTTTGGACAGATACGGCTTTCGGATATCGCAGAACTCGACACGGAAAACAAACTGCCGCACACGGGATATCTTTATCTTTTCCTCGATGTGGAGATGTACCCCTATCAGGCGATGGCGTATTATTATGACGGCGAGCCGAATGTGGTGATTGACGATTTCAACGAAGCAGAACCGCAGTTTGCTCATTTGAATGAGGATTGGCTCATGAGCTTTGAGCCTGCCGATGAAGCCTCTGACGGGATTCGGCTGTTCGGCGTCCCTTCCTCCGGCTATGAAACGGACGAGGAACTGCTGCTGCAATTTGATCCGCTGGCTGAAAGCACGGGTTTTCTCGACAATATCGACGGCTACGCCTATTTCTTCTTCGGTGAGGGCAAAGACCGCATTGACGGCATCCGCTTTGGCATTGACCGTTCATAAGGGAGCAGTCTATGGAACAGTATTTTACAAAAGGCAGCAGGATTCCGTTGCAAAACGGTCAGTCAGCCGAAGTGATCGCAAAACTCGGCGAGGGCGGTCAAGGCACGGTGTACCGTGTCCGTGTGACCGGGCAGGAGTATGCGCTGAAGTGGTATCACAAAACCGCCCTGCAGAATCCCCGCCGATTTTATCAGAATCTTGAAAACAATATCCGTCAGGGGGCGCCCTCTCCGGCATTTCTGTGGCCGGAGTTTCTGACCGGGGAAAAGAACGGCAGCTTTGGATATGTTATGAAGCTGCGCCCGTCAAATTACAGGGAGTTTTCGGATTTCCTGCTGGCAAAGGTTCATTTTTCTTCTCTGTCCGCGGCTGCCAATGCGGCGCTGAATATCACCAACGGCTTTCGGGAGCTGCACCGCAAGGGCTTTTCCTATCAGGATCTGAACGACGGGAACTTCTTCCTTGATCCGGCAACCGGCGACGCGCTCACCGGATATTATGACCGATCGGTTTTCACTGGCCGTTGTGCTGTTCCGTCTTTTGTTTTTAGACCATCCGCTGGAGGGAAAGCGCGTGGTGGAGCATCCCTGCCTGACGGAAGAACTGGAACTGAAATTTTATGGCAAAGAGCCGGTATTTATTTATGATAAAACGGATGATTCCAACCGCCCGGTACACGGCATCCATGCGAACGCTTTGCGCTTTTGGCCGGTGTATCCCAAATTCATTCGTGAGCAGTTCTTGAAAGCATTTTCCAAGAACGCTATGAACGGGCAGGAGCCCCGCCCTACCGATAACGATTGGCAAATCGTCTTTACACAGCTTCGGGACTGCATCGTGAAATGTCCCTGCGGTGGGGAAACATTCCTGAATCTTGACGGCGACAGCTTATGTATAAATTGCGGCCTGAAAATTCCGAGACCGCCTGTGTTATTATCGCAGAACCGCTACAAGGTTGCCTTGTTCCCCGGCATGAAGCTCTATCGGTGCCACACCGACCGGGACAGCGATGATTTCAGAGAAATCACCGGCGAGGTGATACGAAGTATGAAAGCGATGAAATCTGGAACGCCGAGAGCGGGGATGGAACGCAAAAGCCGATTGCTAAAAACGAAGTGATGGTTGTAACCAAAACAAAACAGATTCATTTTCCAAACTGCGCTGGGATGATCGAATAAGGAGGTTTTTACATATGGCAAATATATATGAAGGTGCGGTGGAGGTTTCCCGCAGAACAATGACGCTTTTCTTTGTGGTGGATGCCTCCGGCAGTATGGACGGCTCAAAAATGGGAACGCTCAATTCCGCCATTGAGGAGGTTATTCCCGAAATACGAAAAATATCCGGCGAAAATGCCGACGCGGCAATCAAAATCGCTGTGCTGGAATTTTCAAGCGGTACAAGATGGATCACGCCTGCGCCGATGGACGCGGAGGACTTTACATGGAGCTTTCTGACGGCGGACGGACTGACCGATTTCGGTGAGGCTTGCAAGCAACTCAACGAAAAACTGTCCCGTAAAGCCTTTATGGGCGATGTGGCCGGTTCCTTTGCACCCGCTATTTTTCTGCTGTCGGACGGCGAGCCGACCGATGAATATGCATCATCCCTCGCAAAGCTCAAAGAGAATAACTGGTTCAAAAAGGCCATCAAGGTAGCGGTCGCCATCGGCGAGGATGCGAACCGTGATGTACTTGCCGAATTCACAGGTAATAAAGAAGCGGTGCTTACCGTGCATACGCCGGAAGCGCTCACCAAAATGATTCGTTTCGTTTCGGTTACTGCATCCCAAATCGGATCAAAGTCCAGCGGTGTCGGCAAAGGCGGCGTGGACGAGGCTGCAAACAAGCAGGATGAGATGATTGACAAAATAAGCGAGGTAAAAGCCGCCGAGCCGGATGACGACGGTGATCTGGAATGGTGACGGACTATCGGGCTTTCCATTTGACAGTCATCGGCGCCTCGCATATCAAAAACGGCACGGTCTGTCAGGACTGTTCGCAAAGCTGTGAAAAGACGGAATGCCGCCTTGTTGTTGTGTGCGACGGTCATGGCGGCGCAGATTATTTTCGCTCCGACAGAGGGAGCAAATTGGCAGCCGTTGCCTTTATGGACTGTATGGAAAATCCCGATCTAATAGCGGCGCTTTCTGCGGCGGCTGCGGAAAAGCAACGGCAATCCCGAATGGAACAACTGATCAAAAGCATAATCGCTCGTTGGAACAGCCTTGTCGAGCAGGATATGAGGCAACATCCTTTTGATGAAGATGAGCTAAGCGGCGTATCAGAAAAGGCGCGGCGCAGATATGAGGCAGGAGAACGGCTGCAAGCCGCATACGGCACAACGCTTATCGGCGCAGTATTGGCAGAAAACTTCTGGCTGGGACTGCAGATCGGCGATGGAAAGTGCGTGGCCGTATCGGAAACCGGTGAATTTACACAGCCGATTCCGTGGGACGAGGAATGTTTTTTGAATGTCACCACCTCTCTTTGCGACGAAAATGCTGCCAAAGAATTTCGGTTTTGCTTCAGCCGCACCTTGCCCGCCGCTGTATTTATCGGCAGCGACGGAATTGACGATTGCTTTGCCGGGGATGAAAGGCTGTATGATTTTTACCGCGTGACGCTGAAATCTTTTGCACAGACGGATGAGGAAACCGCCATAGCACAATTAGAGGAGTATCTGCCGACTCTTTCCGAAAAAGGCAGCGGTGATGATATGTCGGTGGGCATTCTCGTCAACACAGACCTTGTCTGTAAGAGCGAATGGGTGCACAGGAAATAACAGAATAAAAATAAGGCGAGGTGTGAAATGAACGATAACGGCTCCAAGTTTTATTATTCCCGTCTGACGGACGGTGAGAAAAATCTATATGATCGGATATGCGAAGCGCTTCTTCGCTTTGAACCGGCGTTATCACTTCACGCCGGTATGGGCAAAGCGTTTACGGTAGACACGGGGAAGATTATGACCGCCGTACTGTTTGACAATCCGGTTTTCTTCTATCTCAATCGACATCGAGTAATCGTCAAGCAAACGCCAATGTATATTCAGTTGATTTTTCAGTACGACTACACGAAGGAAGAAGCCGAACAGCTATGGGCAGAGGTAGAAAGGAAAGTAGATCTATTTATAAAAAACCGCATAAAGCCGGATATGAGTCCGCTTGCCAAGCAGCTCAGTGTGCATATAAGGATTGCTTCTCGGTAATCGGCGCCCTGCTCCGCGACCGGTGTGTTTGTGAAGGCTTTGCAAAAACCTATAAGTTGCTGTGCGACAGGTTAGGAATAGCCTCAATTGTGGTTGTAGGAGAGGCTTTACACGAAAACGGGCGGCGGGAGCCTCATTCCTGGAACATCACCCGTATAAAAGGTGTAACCGCCCATACCGATGCAGCCTGGGATTCCCGTTTCGGCGGAGCGGCTTATGATTATTTTAATCTGTGCGATGCCGACATTGCCGCCGATCACTGCTTTGATACCGAGCTTTATCCGAAATGTGTTCCCAATAAAATCAACTATTTCTATAAAAACGGACTGATTGCGCGGGACGAGGACGAACTGCGAAAAATCATAGCAGACAAGGCGGACAAGCCTTACTACTCTGTCAAGCTGTTATTTCCGTTCTCAAGGAGGAATACCATGCCTTTTTTGCAAGAGGATTTGGAAAGAATCGCAGAATTATACAATATCATTGAAAGCCATAAGGAACACGAATATGCGTCGCCTACCTACATGGACAGCCCTTATCTTTCGGAAATGGCGGAGCTTGTGCTTCGCCGGCGGGATAACGATATAGAAACGCTGGAGGAAACCATTCCTGCACTTTGGTATCTCACCCAAGCATATGACAAAATGTGCCGGGCGGGAATGTCCGTGAAATATTACACACCGCAGCTTCAAGCCCATACAGAGCTTATGAAACTCAGAGAATATGGCATTGAGGACATGGAAGGGTTTGAAAACTGTTTTTATTTGGCGGTCAAAGCAAGAAATTATTATGAACCTGACGATTGCTCCGACCTTGTCGCAATCGTGTCCGGCAGTCTGCCGGATGAAAGGATTCGCGAATTGCTTTTCTCAGCGCAGGAAAACCGACGGGGATTCATCAAAAACGATCCCGTTGAAAAAACGGAGGAATACCTCGCGGTGATTGACAAGGTGGAGGAAAAAATAGATAAAGCCAAACAGATGAATTTCTGTCTGGAATACTGGAATTTAAAAGCTCAGTTCTTGTTTGAACACGGTATTCTCTGGCGCTCCCCGGCGCAGCTCAATCCGGGTGTAATGTTCGATTAAAAATGCCTGCATTTGAAACAGCGGTAACTGCATTTTATTTATAAATTATTTCTGCATTGATATACGCAGAATAAACAATAATAATGGGGACGGCAGTCAAACCATCCCCAAGTTCATCTATGCATTATATATAAGCTCACGTAATACGATTTCGTTTGCTCTGATTCGTATGTTATTCATTTGGCGAACCCATTCCACTTGATTCTCTGCCTTGAGCTGTTCTGTTATACCCTCACGCTCTGCCATCTGCTTAACCAGCCGGGAACACATTTCTTCTGCCTGTTTGTCAATATCAGCAAGGTAACTATTCAATTTGCCACTGAGCTGCAAGCCGGAGAGAAGAACCCGCTTGTTTTCTCGCAGATAATTCAAGTGCCGCTGCCCCCATATACCGATATGCACATTTTCGTCCTTCGGCAGTTTCAGCCGCGGCAAATAATAATCACCCTGAAGTTCATACCAAAGACCGTTATTTTCATCGTATATAATCTTTTCCATAATCAAGCCTCCTGATAGACAACTTTAAATTTCTTTTGCTTTGAGCGGATAACCATTAACAGAACTTCATCCAATGTATCCGTACATTTACCATCCTCAATGAGTGAGTTACGCATTTCGTTCATACAATTCACAATAACCCTGCGTTCAAAATCATCAAGCGCAATATAATACTTTTTATCACGCATATCGCTCACTCCTTTAATAAATCTTGAAATGGGGATTCAGTTGAAACAAATGTGTCGTATGTAAAATTGGCACCAAGACGAAAACCCATTATAAAGCTATCAAGGTTGGATTCACCATTTACTACACCCCAAGCATTGACAAACTCAAGGAATTTCTTTTTGCTTTCGCCCGAAAGATTCTCGGTGAGATAGTCTTCATTGAGCATCAATACTTCCATTTTCTTTTGTACTGCCTTGTTCTGCTTCGTGCTACGTGCCTGTGGATCAAGGTTGCCGTAGTAGAATTCTTCAATAAACTTACCCATAAAAATACCTCCTTTAAGTTTCTACAATAATTGTACTTAAAGAGGGCTCGATAGTCGAATGTACGGATATATATTAGTAAAGAAGGGCAAGAAAAAAGAGAGAAGCTGTAACTTCTCTCAATTCTCTTGCCCGCAATGCTCGTACCTTTCGGAAACTGTCCTTAAGTATACGACGCATTCGACCTGCTTTTTTTGTTTTATCTTCTTGCTTGACTTGACCGATCACTTCAGTGGGTAACATCAGTTGCTGCCTAGGCAACTCTGACGGAAACGTTTGACGCTTTTGCATCAGCAAAATGCGGCGCCTCCCGCCGCAAGGCAAACTTTCCCAAGTTTGCAAGCATTGCACTTCGTGCTTGCGAGCATACTTGTGTTAATACGAGGGCTTTTCGTGTTTTTAGGGGTAAAAAACAACCCCATTTCACCATTGCACCTTTTCCCAGACCTTATGGACTTGAACCAGCGACTTCAACCGCAGGTTGAAAAAAATTAAACCTTTGATTTATTGTATAAATGAACGATGTGTGCTATAATGTAACCAACGAAAGGAGCTGAATATATGGAAAACATAAATATTGTATTA
>SFIQ01000059.1 GCA_004555265.1 Ruminococcus sp. | reverse complement strand
TTCGCGCCTATCTGAACGGCGAATTCTTGCGCCGTCTGATTAAGGCGGGCGCGCCGGAAGAAATGTTCGAGTATTTCAACATCGACTTGACCGCCGACGACGGCTTGAAGAATTACGGCGGCGATCGCGTCCGGATCGGGCTTATCACTTGCGAGGAATACCGCCTTTTGCGCGGCAACATTCCGGCGCTTCCGGATCGTTGGTGGTGGACGGCTACACCGGACAGCCCGATAAATTCTTTCGTCCGCTACGTCTATTCGGGCGGCTCTTTGAGCCACGGCGGCGCGTACTACGGCGACATTGGCGTTCGCCCGCTTTGCAATCTCAAATCTGAAATCTTGGTATCGTACTTAAACGGCGAGAACGCAGAGGAACAGAAGAAGCGCGCCGAAGCCGTCGATATGATGAAGCATATTGCCGCCGCGTGGGACATCGACGCGGAAGAAGTTTTCGGGAGGGCTGACGAATGACAATGTATCAATTCATGGTGAACGCCTTTTATATGCTTTGCGGCGTGGTTTGCGTCACCGCTTCCGTTGTGATCGTCTACATCGTTTTGAACGTGCTTTTCAGAGCGCTTCGGGGGGGCGGCGGGAACAATGGAAGATATTAAGATCGACGAAGAAATGCTTTTGCGCGCGGGGCTTGGGATCGGCTACGCGTTCGCGCCCTTCTTTCGGGGTATTATGAACGGCGTTGAAGATTACACGATCGAACAGGCGGCGCGGGAAATGCAGGAAGAACACGACGCGCAGGAAGCCGAAGAGGGCTTGAAACGTCCGGTTGAAAAAACGCTGATCGTCGATTGCCGGAAGTGCTGGTGCGATCAATGCGCGAAGCTGGAACAATGCGTTCACTTGCGCGAAGGCGCGCTTCCGGACGGGGTACGCCCGTTCCCTTGCGTCGGGTGCGAGAACGGAATGCGCTTCAAGCCTTGCGAAGAAGAACGGTGCGCCGACTTCGAGCAGGGCGCAGGATTTAATAACGGCTGACAAAACAAAAAAAGAGAACGTCCGGTTGCGACGTTCCGGACGTTCTCTTTTCCTCTTACATAGCTGTAAAAGGAGCTATTCAATATTGAAATTATAGCATTTTACGGCGCTTTTGTCAAGGAAGGGCGGCGGGATTATGCAGAGGGTTAAAAGACGTATTTTTTCGGGCGTTGTATGTGAACAAGAGGTTTACACCGTATCCGATCGAGCGAACATCAAAAAAGCTGAACCGCGACCGCGCTTCAAGGACGACGAAGAGCGCGCGCAACACCGGATCGGCATATCAAAGCGGAAACACCAGCGGCTGGTTAATGAAAACTTTTCGCCGCTTTCCTTATATAGTACGCTGACGTTCGACGACGACAGCGAAGTTCATACATTCAGCGAAGCGCGCAGAATACGCGACAATTACTTCCGGCGGCTTCAAAGGGCTTGTCCAGACGCGAAGATCATTATTTACATGGGGCGCGGCAAGTCTACGAACCGAATTCATTTTCACATGATTTCGGACGGCATACCGGAAGAAACGATCAGCGGCAAGTGGAACGACGGATCAGTAATCCATATTCGGCACTTGCGCGAACACAATTATTATAACGGCGTTGACTACGGGCAGGATTACACAGGGCTTGCGGATTACCTCTTCAACCATTGGACACCGGAACAGGGCGGACACCGTTGGAAGGCGACGCGCAATCTTCGCCAGCCGGAGAAGGAAGCGCCGACGCTTGCGCTTCGGACGTATACGGAAAAGAAAGCACCGATCGCGCCGAAGGGTTACAAGCTGGTGGAAGCCCGCGCGACGAAGTGGGGCTACATATATTATAAATATGTACGCGAACCGGAGAAGCCGAAACGCCGGAAGAAACGCGAATAGCGGGAACGCCCGAAGGGGCGCAATAAAAAGCCTTGTAAATGTGTAAAGTTTTACGACCAGCGCTTTTCCTTCCGGAAGATTGATTTTATTTATTCCCCGTCGCCCGCTTTTCAGAGATCACGAACGCGCGAATTGTCAAGGGTGCGAAGCACGGCGAAGCCGCTTGCCCTTGATAATGAAAGCGCGGGAGTGATAAAAGCGGGAAGGCGGCGGGGATATAAAATCGATCGTGAAGGATCGGTTCAGAACACGGATCGAGGAAGCCCGCCGGATCGCCGATAGATTTATTCCTTTAAGCCCGTTCCCCCCAGCGGGGGGCGGAGGGGGGAGAAAAAGAAAGAAGGTGAACAACGTATGCTTGAATTGAACAAACTGTATAACATGGACTGTATGCAGGGAATGAAAGAGTTTCCGGACGGCTTCTTCGATCTTGCGATCGTTGATCCGCCTTACGGTATCGGCATAGACGGACAGAAGAAGCGCGTATGCGGCAATCCGAAGCATAACCGGAAAGAGCATATCCGGAAAAGCTGGGACAAGACTATTCCACCGCCCGAATACTTCCGCGAATTGGAACGCGTTTCAAAAGCGCAAGTGATATGGGGCGGAAATTACTTCGTTCCGTATCTTGAACAAGGGCATAAAGGCTGGCTTGTATGGGACAAGGGGCAACACGGCTTGACAATGAGCGATTGCGAATTAGCATATACCAGCTTCGACACGCCGACGCGCGTTTTTGTCTGCAATCGCGTTGAATTGCTGAACGACGGGACAATTCACCCGACACAAAAGCCCGTGAAGCTGTATTCGTGGGTTCTTTCCCTCTTCGCCCGAAAAGGTATGAAGATATTGGACACACACGCCGGAAGCGGAAGTTCCTTGATCGCTTGCTATCGTCAAGGCGGGCTTGATTTCGTCGGCTTTGAGATCGACGAAGATTATTGCCGCGCGGCAAATGAACGGCTGGAACAGGAACAAGCACAAATCCGGCTCTTTGATCTCTTGGAGCGGGAAGAACGGAAAGCGCAAGCAACGCTTTTTACGAAATGAAGGGAGGAAACACAATGCAGGAAAAAAGGACGCTATATCTTGCCGGAAAGATCACGGGCGATCCGTATTATTTCACGAAGTTTTACAACGCGCAAAAGAAGCTGGAGGAAGGCGGCTTCATCGTCGTAAATCCGGCGCTTCTTCCGCTGTTTTCTTCCGGACTGGAAAGAGAGCAAAGGCGCGAAATATGAATTCGGCGAAGCAATGGCGCAGAACAAGCCGTTTTTCTTCTTCGCTGATTGGGAGAGGACGCAGGAAGAAACGGGTAAATACGAATGCACGGCAGAAAAAACCGACAAGATCGCTTTTCAATGCTTCGTATGCGGAAAAATCAACGTCTTTCCGGCAACACACGCAGATGGGAACACTTGCAAATATTGCGGCGGCGGATTAAAGCGGAATGCAGAAAAATAAAATGCCCGTTCCGACGGAAGCGCAAGAGCAAATGACGCTGTTTTCGTGGGCGGCTATGCAAAGCGGGAAATATCCCGAATTGAATTTGCTTTATCACGTCCCGAACGGCGGGAGCAGACACAAGGCGGAAGCGGGACGGCTTCGGGCGGAGGGCGTGAAAGCGGGCGTTCCCGATCTATGCTTGCCCGTCGCGCGCGGGCAATATCACGGGCTTTACATAGAGCTTAAACGGCAACGCGGCGGTAGGACAAGCGATCATCAATCGGAGTGGCTGGACGCTCTTTCGGCGCAGGGCTACAAAGCCGCGCTTTGCTACGGCTGGGAACAGGCGGCGGGAACAATTATCGAATATCTAACCGGAGGTGGCACACATGACTAAAAAGCAAACAGAGCTTTCCGAAGAGTTGCGGGAAGCCGTATTTGAAGCCGCGCGCGCAGGGGCGGCGGAAGCATACACACAGAACACGGGGTACGTAAATTACTTCAAGGCAATGGAAACGTTGCTGTATAACTACAAGAAGCTGGCGGCACTTGTAGCCGATGAAGAAGCGTATTGCGAAGTTGAGTATCACGCGGGACGAAAGACGTTTTCAACGACACCACAGGCGAAGGGCTTTATTCAGCGCAAGACGGAAGCGGAGATCGTCGAGGAAATGCGAGAGGAAAAACAAAAGCAGTTCAAAGAAACGAAATCCGGCTTTGACAGCTTGACACGCGCTATTTCTCTTTTCGAGGGGCATAAAGAATTCGTTGTGATCCGGCTTTACTATTTCGGCGAGGACATCAACGGCAATCCGCGAGAGGGCGGAACGGCGACGTGGGAAGAGATCGCGGAAGAGCTTTCCGACGCGGGCATTCTCAAAGAGATAAAGACGGCGCGCCGCTGGCGGAACAAGATCGTCAATGATATGGCGGTATGCGTATTCGGCATTCCGGCGGCGGTATCAGCGGCGACATACCGGAAAGCCGTTGACAAATGACCAAAACGCGACCAAACAATGCACCTTGTCCGCGACGCTTACGCGTGATATAATAATTACGCTGAATTATTGCGAATTGAATAGCGCGGGATAAAGCCTTTTGCGTGATACGCGGAAGGCTTTTTCTTTTGCTCTTTTGCACAGACTTTTCCACAGGAAGGAGGATAACCGCATGAAGCCGTGGGCGGAAAGGTTCTACAATTCGGACGCTTGGCGTTCATGCCGCGACAGCTTCTTGAAGTCGAAGGGCTACTTGTGCGAACGCTGTTCAACGCCGGACGATCCAGTAACCGCGAAGATCGCACATCACAAAACATACTTGACGAAGCAGAATATCAACGATCCATACATAGCGCTTTCGTGGGATAATCTCGAAGCGCTTTGTCAAGATTGCCACAACAAAGAACACCACCGGAACGACAAGAAAAAACGGTACGCATTCGACGAAGCGGGAAACCTCATATCCCCCCCCTATTCGCTCAAAATTTAGGGAGGGTTCGACACCGAGGGCGGGAGGTTAAAAATACTCCGCAGGCGCGCGCATAACGGGTGTACGCGTTTAAGGGGGTGTGGGTTGACAGGAAAAGGGGGTGATATTTATGGCGACAAAGAAGGACTTGACGAAAGAAGAAAAGATCAAGCGGGAGTTTTCCCGATTGAAGCGAATTTTCAAAGACTTGGATAAAAACAAGTTGCAGACCGTCGAAAGCCTTATCAAGAACGCGGCGTTCATGGCGGTATCCCTTGAAGAATTGCAAGAGATCATCAACGAAGAGGGCTACACCGTCGAATACCAAAACGGCGCAAATCAGAGCGGGACGAAGCAAAGCGACGCGGTGAAAACACATATCGCCATGACAAAAAATCACGCCGCAATTATCAAACAGCTTTGCGATCTTGTACCGCCGGAGAAGAAAAAGGAAAGCCGTTTACAGGCGTTACGGGACGAATAAAAATGCCCTTTTCAAATTACATTTACGAGTATTACGACGGCATTTCTTCTGGAAATATAACCGTCGGCAAGTGGGTTCGCCTTCTGTATGAATACATCGTGAAGGGGCTTCAAGAAGGGCTTTTCACCTTCAACGCGAAGAAGGCAAACAAGGCAATTCGGTTCATCGAAAACTTTTGCCATCATTGCGAAGGGCGCACAGACCTTTTGAAGCTGGAGTTGTGGCAGAAAGCCGCCGTTTCCGTTATGTTCGGGATCGTCGAAGAGGACGGAACGCGCGTCTTTCG
>SFIQ01000020.1 GCA_004555265.1 Ruminococcus sp. | reverse complement strand
ATTTTTATTTTTCAATCGGAACGGTCAAGACCGTTCCCTACAATTTTTCATTATTCATTTTTCATTATTCATCCATTTTCGGGTCGTCGAGTTACGGCTACGCCATTACCCCTTTGTCGCTGCGCGACATTTCCCCTAACAGGGGAATCTCACCGCCCCCTACGCTCGCTTTACAGTTTGCCCGTTCCGTAATTCACAGCAAATCCCGCGGCGGGAGCAAGCCCCCGCCCTACCGCATAAACTCACCCCCCCAACCACCAATTTGTCATCCTGAGCGAAGCGAAGGATCTCCAATAGCGCAAAATAGAAATATACGAAACGAGATTCTTCGCCTATCGGCTCAGAATGACAATTAGGCGGGCGAACACAGTTCGCCCCTACGGTTGGATAGACAAACCCCAATTTACACCGCAAAACCGCCGCAGGGACAAAAGCCCTGCGGCGGCACGCATACATATGCAATATCACATCGAAATGCAACCCGATTTTGTTTACGCGGTTGCGCCCTCGCGCAACGCTTTCAGTTCGATTTCAACCGCTTCGTCCATGGTAGGCTGGTTTTTCTTTTGCTTGCGCAAGGAAAGTCCGACAGCCAAATCCACAACCAAATCGAGCAAAAACAGCCCGATACCGACCAAATAGAACGGGGAAACGCTGCCGGAGAACAGCCCTAAGGAAAGGTCGGCACACTGCGCGGTAAACTGTGACAGGAACAACGCCGAAAGTCCCCAAGTCACAAGGCTGATGACATTCAAAATGACATTGAAAAGCCAATTTAAGTTAATCGCACCGATCAGCACCACAAAAAAGTTCAGCACACCCGCGACCACCGCAACCAGCGCCATCAGCACCGCCAAAAGCATTGCCGTAGCCGCCCCGCCGAGCACTTCGCCGTTCATCAAAGCAAGCACAGAGCCAATGTCAAATTTCAACAAATAATTGAGCACAAAGGTCAAGAAAGAGATGGACTCCGTCCCCTCGCGGAACGGGAATGCAAAGGTCGCATTCAACAGCGGCACCACCAATGCGATAAGTGGCAACAGGGTGCAAACCAAGCGCACAATGCGCAAAGGAGAGCCGACAGTTGCGCTTTTGAAGTTTCCGGTACGGTAATGCAGGCGTGCAAACGAGCGCTCTGCAATATCGGCGTCTTCTTCGAGCCGTGCCTCCCAATTATAATTCGGAATATTCTCGCCGCAATGCTTGCATTCCGCACGAAAATCATACCAATGCAAATTTGCGCCGCAATTCGGACATTTTGCCGCCATAAGACCAATCCTTTCCGTTTTTACGCTGTGCCGAAAATCAGCAGATAAGGTATTATAGCATACCTTTATATTTTTTTCAAGCGTATTACATTCCATGAAAGCGGACGCAGTTTTGCCGTAACCGTTCTGCCGTCTTTTTCGGGCAGATTTGCCGCCTTCGAGGGCTTCACGGGGGCGGAGACAATCGAATTTTCCTCTTTCAAGCCGAAGCCCGCCATTTCGATATGTTCAAACGGAACAAACGATTCCATATCGGGTAAATCGAGTTCCAAAAGGTACGGCTCTTCAAAATCGCGATTGACCGCGAACACGGTCAATTCCGTTTCATCTTCGGAAAGAATTGCCACACCGTCCAAATCAGGCACATCGGTGAATTCCTTGGTGTCGTGCTTGTCACAGCGGATTTGCGATACCAACGCCGTGCCGCGCCCGTAGTTCGACATATGCATAAACGGGTAGAAAATCGTCTGTTCAAACACCCCGCCGCCGTTTTCGGTCATAATCGGTGCAATGACATTGACAAGTTGTGCCAAGCACGCCACTTTTACGCGGTCGGCGTGGCGCAACAGCGTGATGAGCATCAACCCGACCAACAGCGCGTCCTCAAAGTTATAAATATCCTCTAACTGATGGGGTGCTGTGCACCAGCGTTCGATTTTTTTGTCCGCATCGCAAGAGTGATACCAAACATTCCACTCATCAAAGGACAGGTTGACTTCGTGCTTCGAGTGCTTTTTGCCCTTGACATAATCGCAAACCGACACCACCGTGTGGATAAAGTCATCCATTTCCATGGATTTTGCGAGAAAGCTCGCGGTATCGTCGGTTTTGTTGTCGTAATATTGATGCAAAGAAACATAGTTTACTTTGTCATACGCCAAATCAAGCGTCTGCGCTTCCCAATCCCCAAAGGTTTTGGTGTGGCTGTTGGAACTGCCGCAAAGCACCAATTCAATCGACGGGTCTACCCAGCGCATAACCTTTGCCGCCTCCGCCGCGGCTCTGCCGTATTCATAGGCGGTTTTATGACCGATTTGCCAATCGCCGTCCATTTCGTTGCCGAGGCACCACAGTTTGATGTTATGCGGATTTTCCACGCCGTGTTTGCGGCGCAAATCGCTGTAATACGAACCGCTCGGATGGTTGCAGTATTCCACAAGCGCACGCGCTTCCTCGGCGCCGCGCAGACCCAAATTGACCGCCATCATACATTCGGTGTTTGCCTTTTTGCACCATTTGAGAAATTCGTTGGTGCCGAAGGTGTTGGGCTCCGTCACGCCCCAGGCAAGTTCTAATCGTTTCGGGCGCTCCTCCACAGGACCGACGCCGTCCTCCCAACGGTAACCGGAAACGAAGTTGCCGCCCGGATAGCGCACAATCGGCACATTCAGTTTGCGCACTTCGTCTATCACATCCTGCCGCAAGCCGTCCGCGTCGGCGGTGGGGTGGCCGGGCTCGTAAATCCCGCCGTAGACCGCGCGCCCCAAGTGCTCGATAAACGAGCCGTATATGCGCTTGTCCACTTCGCCGATTTGAAAGCTTTTGGAAAGGGGTAATGATGCTTTTTTCATATGTATCACGCTCCAAGGAGTTTATAAGTTTCTGTCGTTTTGCGGCGCGTTGCCGCGGATTTGTATTTTTGCAAAAAGTGGGGTTTGTGGGGGTGTTTTTGGAACGAACGAAATACAGGATTAGGGTAGGGCGGGGGCTTGCCCCCGCCGTTTCCGCCCCCTCTCGGAGGGGGCTGTCAAATGCGCAGCATTTGACTGGGGGAGAGATTATTTCGTTTCTCTCCCTCCGTCTTTTGCCTACGGCAAAAGCCACCTCCCTCTGAGAGGGAGGGATACGGGGCGCCGAGTCGTCGCCCCCTACGCTCGCATTGTTTTTTGTGCGTAGGGAACGGGCAGTGCCCGTTCCGTAATTCACACCAAATCCTGCGGCGGGAGCAAGCCCCCGCCCTACCGCATAAAATTATCACTGCAAACCCCGATTTGTCATCCTGAGCGAAGCGAAGGATCTCCAATAGCACAAAACAAACCCGAGCGAAACGAGATTCTTCGCCTTACGGCTCAGAATGACAATTAGGCGGGCGAACACAGTTCGCCCCTACGGTTGGATAGACAACCCCCAATTTACAGTTCCTTTTCGCATACTTTACGGGCGGCGGTGACGGTGTTTTTTAAAAGCGTGGCAATCGTCATCGGGCCGACGCCGCCCGGGACGGGCGTGATGAATGCGGCTTTGGGCGCGACGGCGTCAAAATCCACATCGCCGCACAACTTGCCGTTTTCGTCGCGATCCATGCCGACATCAATGACCACCGCGCCGTCTTTCACCATATCGGCGGTAACAAACTTCGGAATGCCCACGGCGGCGACCAAAATATCGGCGCGCGCGGTGACGGCGGCAAGATGGACGGTTTTGGAATGGCAAACGGTCACCGTGCCGTTTTGCTGTAACAACAGCATCGCCATGGGCTTGCCGACAATGTTACTGCGCCCGATCACCACACATTCCTTACCCGCCACGGGTATATTGTAGTATTTAAGCATTTCCATAATCCCCGCGGGCGTGCAGGGCAGGAAACTGTAATCCCCAATCATAATGTGCCCGACATTGACTGCGTGGAAGGCGTCCACATCTTTTTCCGGATTGATGGCGGCAATAACCGCCTTTTCGTCCAAATGCTTCGGCAGCGGCAGTTGGCAGAGAATGCCGTGAATGCTGTCCTTTTTGTTGAGTGTATCAATCAAGCCCAATAATTCTGCCTGCGTGGTGCTTTCGGGCAGGGCGTATTCTTCGGAAACAATGCCCGCTTCGGCACACGCTTTCTTTTTGTTGTTCACATAGGTGCGCGAAGCGGGGTTGTCCCCGACGATAATGACCGCAAGCCCTACGGAAATCCCCTTTTGCTTTAAGGCTTCGACTTCTGTTTTGACCTCTTGCTTTACGGCGGCGGAAACCGCCTTTCCGTCAAGAATGGTTGCCATTTTTGCGCGCCTCCTTTTGCTGTTTTTCGAGCATTTTGTTTTTCGCCTGCTGTGCCGTTTTGACTTTTTGCCGTTTGTCGCGTTTTTCTGCCTTTTCGGTGTCGAGCTGATAGTCCAGCTCCGGCGGCAATTCCTCCACCGGCGTATACGGCACGGGGTTTTTCTTTAACTGCACGAGTTTTATAATCAAAATCGCAAGGCAAGCCAGCGCCAATACCAAGGACAGGACTTGCGATACCCGCAAACTTGTCGAGCCTATGTAGAGGCTGTCGGTACGCAGTCCCTCCACCACGGCGCGCTCCGCCCCGTACAAAATCCCGTAGCACAAAATCAACTGCCCGCTGAATTTATAGGCTTTTTTACAGATAAGATATAAAACGAAAAAGCTGAAAATGCACCAAATCGACTCATACAAAAAGGTCGGGTGCACCGGCAGGGACGGGTCCATCGAAATGCCTTTTGCCAAAAATTCGCTTTCGTGTGCATAAATATAGTCCGTCACCTTGGCGCTGCTCATGCCGAGGAAGCCCTCGGTATTGGTGCCGAACGCTTCCTGATTGGCATAATTGCCCCAACGGCCGATGCCCTGCCCGATGAGGAAACTCATGCCCGCCAAATCCAGCAGTTTCAGGAAATTCAGCCCGTTGTGGCGGCAGGTGAAGTACGCCGCGAGAATTCCGCCGATAAGCCCGCCGTAAATGGCAAGCCCGCCGTGCCAAATTTGCGGAATTTCCGCAAGATGCACGCGGTAATACTCCCACTCAAACAAAACATAGTAAAGCCGCGCGCCCAAAATGCCGCCGATGGTGCCGAACAGCAGAATGTCGAGCATTTTGTTCAAATCCAGTTTCCATTTGTATGCCATTCTGCCGCCGAACAGCACGGCAAGCAAAAAGCCGAACGCGATAATCACGCCGTAGAACTTGATGCTGAATTCCTTGCCGAACAGCGAAAACTCGCAGAAGGTGGAATACACATTAAAAATGTGGTCGATTCCCGTGAAGCGAACCGCCGTGTAATCGGTAAAAAACTGCATAGGCTTACTCTCCTTTAATCACCGTTAAAGAACGGCAGTTGACATCGATTGCCGTGCGCAG
Organism: Ruminococcus sp.; assembly: GCA_004555265.1. Lineage (GTDB taxonomy): Bacteria > Bacillota > Clostridia > Oscillospirales > Acutalibacteraceae > Fimenecus. The sequence continues at coordinate 34,935 of SFIQ01000020.1, read as the reverse complement.
GCGAGCATTGACCTCGTCCGGCGTCAGGCTTTGCAGAATTTCGGCATCGTCAAACAGGCTCTCTTTGCGGAAATACGACGAGACCATATTGTTGGCAATCGACTCTATATCGTTAAACTGCATCACCGTTCTGCCGTAATGCTTTTTGCGAATGCGCTCGAAATCCGCTTCGGAAATCCCGCTTTCCTGCAGGGCGGCAATGCGCTCGACCAGCCTTTGCTCGACAGCGCGGGCATCGGGCGTTTCGCCCGTAAAAATCGTTGCCGCGTAGCCGTAGCCGTAAAAATATTCCCAATCAAACGAGGTGTTCACAAGTCCCTCGTCTAACAGCGCGTTATAAAACGGCGTGGTTTTGCCGCAAATCGCGTCCAACAGCAGGTTGCTGATGATAACCTCTTTTAACGAGCGTTCGGGCGTGTCCACCGCCTCTTTAAAACCGAGGCTGAAAATCGGCGCGGCAACGGCAAGCGTTTCCTCGTCATATGCCTTTTTGACTTCGCGCGGCTCGTCGTGGAATTTGCGCTCGATTTCGACGGGTGCGGCGGGCTTTAACACGCGGTCGGCAACCGCCAAAACCTGCTCGGGTGCGACATTCCCCGCCACGCAAAGCACCATATTGGATAGATTATAAAAGGTGTTGTAGCATTTGTAAAGCAATTCTGCGGAAATTTCCGCAATCGAGTCCACCGTGCCCGCAATATCAATGCGCACAGGGCAGTTGTGATACATCGCGCGCAACAGCAAAAACAACGATTCCCAGCCCGCTTCGTCGCGGCACATTTGGATTTCCTGCCCGATGATGCCCTGCTCCTTTTGCACGGTCGCCTCGGTAAAATACGGGTGCGTGACGAAATCCAGCAGGATTTCCAGCGAATCCGTCAAATTGTCGGTACACGAAAACAGATAGCAGGTTTTGTCAAACGAGGTGTAGGCGTTGGCGTTGGCGCCCGTTTTGGCGTAGCGCTCGAACGCGTCCAAGTCCTCGCTTTCAAACAGTTTGTGCTCCAAAAAGTGGGCAATGCCCTCGGGCACGCTTGTAAATGCTTTTTCGCCCGCCAAACGGAAATCCGTATCCAAAGAGCCGTACTGCGTGCCGAACATCGCATACGCAGAGGCGTAATTCTCTTTCGGATACACCAAAATTTTCAACCCCGACGGGTGATCTATATCATAATAAAACTCCTGTAACCGCGCGCTTTCCACCTTGCGCATTTTTACTTGTGCCATACCTTACGCCTCCTCCTTACTGCAAAGGAAATACACCGTGTCCAAGGTCATCCGCTTTGCCGCCGCAATGACCTGCGCGCGCGTAACGCGTTCAATCCCCGCGATATATTCTGCGGGCGTGCACAGCGGCTCGTCTATGAATTGGCTGTAATAGGCAAGCGCGGTTTCGGGGGTATCGTCCACACTGCGGAACACATCCGCAATCGCCGCCTTGGACGCTTGCAAGGCGTCGTCGGTGAATTCGCCGTTTTGCATCACGGCAAGTTGGCGAAGGATTTCATCCAGCGCCGCCTGTTTGTTTTCGCTTTCAATCCCGCTTTGCACCGCGATAATGCCCTTGCGGCGGTCGAGCCGCGCCGAACAGTAGTAGCAAAGCGACAATTTTTCGCGTACCTGCGTAAACAGCCGCGAATACGGCCCGCCGCCGAACACATCGGTCATCACGCGTTCGGCGTAATAGTTGTCGTCGGACGAAGTCATCCCGCTGCGGAAGCCCAAAACGAGTTTGCTTTGGTTTAAGTCCATATATTCGGTTTCTTCGGTAACATCTTCGCTTGTTTCCACAAAAACAGTTTCAATCGCCTGCGGGCGGCGCGGAATTTCCGCAAAGCGCGTCTTTAAGCTTTGTTCGAGCGCGTCAAAAGCAATATCCCCCGCCGCGCAAACGGAAATATGCGCTTCACAGAGCAGTTGTTTCCACGCGGCGAGCAAATCGTCGGGTGTAAGCGCGCGCATAGCCTTTAAAATATCGTCGGTGCGAATGCCGTACAGCTCGTCCTTGCACATGGTTTCGACCATACGCCGCAACGCATAGGCGCGTTTGTCGTTCAATTCGCTTTCCAAATCCGCCACGCAAAGGCGAATTTCCGTCGCCGTGCGCTCGGCAGAGAAAGTGCCGTTTTCCAAATACGGGCACACAAGCAAATCGAGCAACAACGAGAGCACCGCCGCACTGACGGATTCGCCGTCAAGCGCGTAACGGTCATTTAGGCAGGTTGCCTGAAAACTCAGGCGAAATCCCTCGCCGACCTTTGCGGTGTTGCAGGACAGCTCCGCCCCGTACAGCAACTCCAAGCGTTCATTCAACAAATTGAGGGACGGAAATTTTGCCGTGCAATGCGTCAGGTACGACGCGAGCACCGTATATTCCGCGGTATGCACGCCGAGCGGCATCAACAAATCCACCGAGACACAGGTGGTTTTTGCAGGGCCTGTCCGCACGCGCAGCAGGCGGATTTTATCGCCGATTTCAAGCATTTCGGGCTGCACCGACATAAAAACAACTCCTTTTACCGAAAAAGTGTACTATAAATGTATAGTTTACCATAACTGTTTTAAAAATTCCATATTTTCACAGGAAATTTACATTTTTGCAATTTGCGCCGCCTTGCAGGGAATGTATTTCGTGCGCAGAGGCGTAGTGACGCGGTATTCTGCCGGATTTCATGTTGTTTTTCGGAACGGGCAAGCCCGTGCCCTACGGTACGGTTGCCAATGTTCGCCGCTAAACAAAAAACCGCCGTAAAAAGGGGACAGTCCCCTTTTTACGATATTTTCACAGGAAATTTACATTTTTGAAATTTGCGCCTGCCTTGCAGGGAATGTATTTCGTGCGCAGAGGCGTAGTGACGCGGTATTCTGCCGGATTTCATGTTGTTTTGCGGAACGGGCAAGCCCGTTCCCTACGGTACGGTTGCCAATGTTCGCCGCTAAACAAAAAACCGCCGTAAAAAGGGGACAGTCCCCTTTTTACGGCGTGTGATTTTTCGCTTTATTCGGATTTGGGTTCTTCTTGTGTAACGGCAATGCCGAGGTCGGCAAGTTGGAGCGCGTCCACCTGCGCGGGGCACTCGGTCATCGGCTCGGAGGCGTTTTGCACCTTCGGGTACGCAACGACATCGCGCAAAGAGTCGGTGCGCAGCATCTGCATACACAGACGGTCAAGCCCGATGCCCATACCGCCGTGCGGCGGCGCGCCGTAACGGAACGCGTCTAACAAATAACCGAATTTTTCCTGCGCTTCTTCTTTGGTCAGCCCCAACAGGTCGAAAATGCGGCTTTGTAAGGTCGGGTCGGTAATCCGAATGGAGCCGCTGGAAAGTTCAATGCCGTTGAGCACCAAATCGTAGGCTTTGGCGCGCACCTTTGCCTTGTCGGTTTCGAGGTAGTCGAGACACTCGTCCATCGGCGCGGTAAAGGGGTGGTGCATCGCCACATATTCGCCCAAATCCGCGTCCCAATCAAAGAACGGGAACTCGGTAATCCAAAGCAGATTGAATTGGTCTTTCGGAATGATGTCTAATTTCTCGGCGACGGTCTGCCGCAGTGCGCCGAGCACGGAAAGCACCAAACCTTCTTTTGCGTCGGCAACAATCAGCACCACATCGCCTGTTTCGGCTTTCGCGGTATCGAAAATCGTCTGCAACTGCGCCTCGGTCATAAATTTCGAGAACGAACACGCCGTGCCGTCGGGATTTAAGCGTGCCCACGCAAGCCCTTTGGCACCGATGCCCTTGACAAACTCGGTCAGTTTGTCGATTTCTTTACGGGTGAGCACAGACGCCGCGTTTTTCGCGGTGATACACCGCACCGTGCCGCCGTTTTCCACGGCGCTTTTGAACACGACAAATTCCGTGTCGCGCACCGCGTCGGTCAAATCGGTAATTTCCATGGCATACCGGGTGTCGGGCTTGTCCGAGCCATAGCGGTTCATCGCCTCTTGATAGGTCAAACGCGGCAGGGGCGTTTCAATCTCCACACCGATTGCCTCTTTGAACACGCGTTTCATATAGCCTTCGCCAAGCCGGAGTACATCTTCCATATCGACAAATGACATTTCGAGGTCGATTTGCGTAAATTCGGGCTGACGGTCGGCGCGCAAATCCTCATCGCGGAAGCAACGCGCAATTTGCATATAGCGGTCAAAGCCCGCCACCATCGAAAGTTGCTTGTATAACTGCGGCGACTGCGGCAAGGCGTAAAAACTGCCCTTGTGCACGCGCGACGGCACCAAGAAATCGCGTGCGCCCTCGGGGGTGGAGCGAATGAGCATCGGTGTTTCGATTTCGATAAAGCCGTTTTCGTCAAAATAATCGCGGGTGATTTTGGTGATTTTGTGGCGCATTAAAATATTTTTTTGCAAATCGGGGCGCCGTAAATCGAGATAGCGGTATTTGAGCCTTGTCAACTCCCCGGTTTGCGAATTTTCGACAATTTCAAACGGCGGGGTTTCGCTTTTCGAGAGTAAGCGCAAATCCGTGACTTCCAACTCCACATCGCCTGTCGGCAAATCGGGATTTTTCGCCGCGCGCTCGCGCACCACGCCTTTTGCGGCAATCACATATTCCGAGCGCAGTGTGAATGCCTTGTCAAATACGGCGCGGTCGGTGCTTTCGGTAAACGCCAACTGCAAAATGCCGCTTCGGTCCCGTAAATCCACGAAAATGAGCGCGCCGAGGTCGCGTTGCTTCTGCACCCAGCCGCAAACGACCGCCTCTTTGCCAATGTCCGCGGCGGAAAATGCGCCGCAGTACTGTGTCCGTTTTAATCCGTTTAAAGTATCCATCAGTTGTTGCCTCCCAGAATTTCGGCAAGTTGTGCTTCGTCGATGCCGAGCGATTCAAAACCCGACATCGCGTCTTTTATCACAATCGATTGAAATGTGTCTGTAAAATCGTCCAAAGAAATTTCCGTCAAGGTGCCGTCTTTCATATTTTTGAGTTGTGCTTTTCGGGTTTCGAGTTCGTTGTCGCCCAAAACCACGGTATACAAGGCGCCCAATTTGTCGGCATATTTCATTTGTGCCTTCAGAGCCCGACCGACCGTATCAAACTGTGCCGCGAGCCCTTCGTTGCGCAAATCCAACGCCAAGCGTGCCGCTTCGAGATTGGCTTTGTCGCCCATACTCGCAAAATAAATATCACAGCCCTTGCGGTCGGGGAACGGGGTATTTTGCGCGTCCATTAACAACAGGAGTCGCTCCAAGCCCATACCGAAGCCGCAGGCGGGCATCGGCTTGCCGCCGAGTTCCTCCAACAGCCCGTCATACCGTCCGCCGCCGCAAACCGTGCCCTGCGCACCGATTTCGTTCGATACAAATTCAAACACCGTGCGGGTGTAATAGTCAAGACCGCGCACGATTTCGGGGTTGACGGTAAAGTCAATCTGCATCGTGTTTAAATACTGCTGTACCGCGTCAAAGTGGGCGCGGCAGTCGTCGCAAAGGTAATCCAAAATTTTCGGCGCATCTGCCGCAATTTTGGAACAAACGGGGCTTTTGCAGTCCAAAATGCGCATCGGATTGCGGTCGAGCCGCCCTTTACAGGTTTCGCAAAGGTCGGACTTATAATTTTCAAAATATGCCTTTAACGCTTTTTGGTATGCCGCGCGGCAAGCAGGACAGCCGATGGAATTGATTTCAAGCGTTAAATTTTTAACACCGAGGTAATTGAACACTTCGTTCGCCAGGGCGATAATCTCCGCGTCCTGCGCAGGGCTTCCCGCGCCGAACGCTTCCACGCCGAATTGGTGGAATTCGCGCAGTCTCCCTGCTTGGGGTTTTTCGTAGCGGTAGCATGAGGTCAAATAATAGATTTTCTGCGGGAGCGCTTCGTTAAACAGTCCGTTTTCTAAAAATGCGCGCGCCGCGCCCGCCGTGCCTTCGGGGCGCAGGGTGATGGAACGCCCGCCTTTATCCGCAAAGGTATACATTTCTTTTTGCACCACATCGGTGGTTTCGCCGACGGAGCGTTGGAAAAGCTCGGTGTGCTCAAACACGGGGGTGCGCATTTCGTAAAAACCGAAATTTTCGGCAATTTCGCGCACGGCACTTTCTACATACTGTATTTTATAACTTTCTTTGGGGAGTACATCGAGCGTACCCTTGATTGCATTGGTAATTAAAGCCATTTTTCTCACCTATAACAGAACACTTCCCCCTCCCGAAGCAGAGGGGGAAAGCGCATTTCGTTTTTTATTTGGGATTGACAATATCGCGCCAATCCAGGTCGCCGCGTTCGAGCGAATGAATAATCGCTTCGGCGGTGGCAATGTTGGTTGCCACGGGGATATTGTGCACATCGCAAAGCCGCAGCAGGTTGTTTTCCTTCGGCTCGTGGGGCTTGGGGTTTAACGGGTCGCGGAAAATCAGAAGCAAGTCAATCTCGTTGCAGGCAATGCGCGCGCCGATTTGCTGGTCGCCGCCCTGCGAGCCGCTTAAAAAGCGGGTAATGTGCAAACCGGTTGCCTCGGCGACCATTTTGCCGGTAGTGCCGGTTGCGCAAAGATTATGGTGCGACAAAATGCCGCAATACGCAATACAGAACTGCGTGAGCAGCTCTTTTTTCGAGTCATGTGCCATCAAAGCAATGTTCATACATTCTCCTCGCTTTCGTTGTATGGTCTTACCGCCGACGCGGCGGTTTGTAAAAAAATTCCAAGACTGTTAATAGTATAACAAACAGCCGTGGAAATTTCAATCTTTTTTTCAAAAGTGCACAGATTTTAGCTTTTTTTCGCAAAACGGCACGCTTTCGCCGAGCAATCTGCGCGCGATGCGGTCAAACGCGTCCGCCGCGGGTTGGGCAGGCTGTTCCCCTTGGGAAAGCAACCGCAAATACATATCCTCGGGCACCGCGCCCAACAGCCGCAATTCGGTCAAGTCCACCATTTCGTCTGCCGATTTTGCCGCGCCGCACCGCACGTCACCGCGCGCATATCGGTTTAACAACAGGCGCATTCGGCTGTCGTCGAGCACCGCGCGCAAAGCCTCTGCCGCCGACAGCGCCGCGCGCGCCGAAACCGCGTCAGGCGTAGCCACCAAAACGCCTTTGTCCGCCGCCGCACCGAGCACTTGTAACAGGTCGGAAAGCCCCGCGCCTGCATCCAAAAAGCAAAAATCAAAATCCGCTGAACATAGGGCAAGCATCTGCGAAAACGCCGTCTGTGTCACCGGTGTTTCCAAGCGGTTGGGCGCCGTCAGCAATGCAACGCCCGTTTTTGCGTCGGTCAACAGCGCGTCTGCCGCGGTGCAGTTCCCCGCGAGCAAATCCAGCCACGAATACACCGCCCCCGCGCCTAAACCCGTCAGCAAATCCAATGCGCGCAAGCCCACATCGCAGTCAACAAGCAGCACGCGCTTTTGCCGCTTTGCGAGCGCACGGGCAAGGCAAACCGCCACGGTGGATTTTCCGACGCCGCCTTTGCCGGATGCAAATAAAATTTTCTCCATGTTCGCCGACCTCCGCCGTTTTATTGCAGTACGGTGTTATAGCCCTGCTGTGCAGAATAGTTTTCTGCCGTGTTAAAATACGCTTTGTAAATATCCGCCACCAAAACCGCCGTCGCAGAGCCGCTGTTGAGGTTTTCAATCGCCACGGCCACCGCGATTTCGGGGTTGTCATACGGCGCGAACGAAATCATAAAGCCGTTTAAGCCCTCGACAATCGAGCCGTTGACCTTCGCTTTGGACTCCGCCGTACCGGATTTTGCCGCGACCTGCACGGGCAAATCCTTGAACGCCGAAAGGCGCGAGCCCAAGCGCAGCATGCCCTCTTTGACAATGCGGATATTGTTCGCGGAAATGCCGGTTTCGTTTAAGACCGTGCCGGTATTTTCGAGCACGGTTTCTTTGTAATCTGCGGATTTTACGCTTTTCACAAAATGCGCCTGATGCCGCGTGCCGCCGTTGGCAACGGTCGCCGCGTAATTGGCAAGCTGAATGGGAGTAAACAGGTTGTCGGACTGCCCGATGGCCGCCTGCACCGTGTCGCCGGGGTACCAAGTGCCGCCGTGCGCCTCGCGGTAGGCAATGCTTGCAAGCACGCCCGTAGACTCGGGAATTTCCACGCCGGTTTTTTGCCCGAGCCCGAGCCTTGTGCAATATTCGTTCATTTTGTTGATGCCGAGCAATCTGCCCGTTTCATAAAAATAGATGTTGCAGGATTGGTTTAACGCTTCTTTTACATCAATACTGCCGTGATAGCCCAAGCATTTAAACGGCGTGTCGGGGAACTGCGTATAAATATGAGTACACCGAAATTTGGTGCTTTCCGTAATAATGCCCTCTTCCAAGCCCGCCAACGCAATCGCAGGCTTCATGGTTGAGCCGGGCTCATAGGTGGACAGCAGCGCACGGTTCCAAAGCGGCGAAGACTTGTCCGCCGCCAAGGTGTTGTAGTCCGCATAATACGTGGAGAGATTGTAACTCGGATAAGTGGCGCACGCGAGCACCGCGCCGGAGTGCACATCCATCACAACCGCCGAGCCGACCGCCGGAATCGATGCCTTGTCGCGGTAATTCTGAATGAATGTCGCCAAAGAATCTTGCACCTGTTTTTGAAAGGCGGCATCAATCGTTAAAATCACGGCGTCGCCGTCCACAGGCGCGGTGGTAATTTCCGTTTCCTTGTTTCCCTCGGCGTCGGTCGTGGTGGTCATCACGCCGTTTGTGCCGCGCAGATAGTCCTCCATGGCGCTTTCAATCCCGAATTTGCCGATGGTATCGTCCATGGCATACGCGCGCAGAGAAAGTGTCTGTTTTTCTGCCGTCGAGAGCGTTTCGTCGGCGGACGCCTCGTCATAGCCGGATTTTTTCTCGGTGTATTCCTCCGCGTTTAATTTCCCGACCACGCCCAAAATGTGCGGCGCGACGGTGCCGTCCGTATAACTGCGGCGGGTGGTCACGCGAATGTCCACGCCTTGATAAAATGCGCTGTTTTCTTTGATTTTTGCCGCAAAATCATTCGGCACTTCGTCGGCAAAAGTAAAGGGATTCGCCGCCGAAAACGCAATCTTTTTTAACGAATAGCAAACCGACGCGATTTTGCGCGCATCCGCTTTGCTGTAATTTTGCAAAGAGAATTTCTCGACCAGCGAATCAAAGCAGTTTTGCGCCGTGGCATAGGAATTGAGATGCAACACATCGCGCGATTTCAAAAAGGCGATGTCGCTGTCGGCGTTTTCTTTATATTGAATATTGCCGTTTGCATCGAATACAAGCGGCAAATTGTCGTTCCACGCAATGTCTGCTTCCTCGGTCAGGTGAATTAAGGCACACAAAATTTCGTTGCGCTGTTCCTGCGCCTTGGCGGAGGGGAAGTAGGACGCGTCGAGCACAACGGAATTGACCTGTTCGTTGGTCACAAGCGGCACGCCGTTGCAGTCGAGAATTTCACCGCGCGCCGCCTTGACGGTTGTTTCCGAAGTCCGCAGCGCCACCTTTTGGGTGGAGTACTCCTCTGCGTGCACCACTTGAATGCGGAACAAATCCGCAAAAAAGAGGGCGAAGAAAAACACAACCGCGAAAAAGCCCGCCGCCGTACGAATTTTAAAACTTTTTTTCTCCATGACGGACTCCTTACCAAATACAAACGAACAAACAGCCTATCGAATACGGGTGCGCCGCATCACAAACCGCACCGCCAAATACACAAGCGGGGTGAACAGCACCGATGCAAGCGCAGACGGCAGAAAATACCGCAAAAACAGCCACCCTGCGCCGTCAATGCCCTGTGCCAAAACAAACAGCACCGCATACAGCGCGGCGTACAGCACATGCGCCCCAAAATTTAAAAGCAACGCCGTAATCAGGTTGTTGCGCATCACGGTATTGATGAGAATCCCGCAAACGGCGCCGATAATCAAAAATAAAAAGGCATGGTACCCGTCGCCGAGCGGCGAAACGGAATCCCACAAAGCACCGGCAAACAGCCCGAACATCGCGCCGGCGATTTCGCGCTCAAAAAGCCCGAGGCACACCGTAAAGGTCAACAGAAAATATACCCGTATCCCGAAAAAGGCGGGAAACCAACCGGGCGTGTTTTGCAAAAGATGCGCGCACAAAATCAACAGAACGAAGATACTGCGCCGCACCAATAGAATTTTCTGCTGTTTACGCATCGCCCTTCCCCTCAAAATCCGTAATCACGAAGGCGTCCTGCACCTCGGACAGGTCGATTTCGGGCCGCACCTCGGCATAATATGAAATGTCGCCTTCCTCTTTTTCCACCGCCGTTACCGTGCCGATAATGAGGCCGCGCGGGTACACGCCGCCCACGCCGGAGGTACAGACAATCCCGCCCGGCGCGACCGCCGTACTGCGGGAAAGCCCCGTGAGTTTCAATTTCCCGTCCACACCCAATTTGGCGGTGGTTTCGGTATACCCCGTCTCGCCCGTGCGGATTTCATACGCCGCGGCGTTGACCTTCGGGTCGCAAACGGACAGCACCGTGCAGGTTGTCGGCGTCACTTCGGACACAAGCCCGATTAAATATTCCCCGCTGATAACGGGGTCGCCGACCGAAACGCCGTCCGACGCGCCGCAGTTTAATACGAACGAGCCGAACACATCTGCCGCGTCCCGCCCGATAACGGTGCCCACGGCAAATTGAAAATCGGGATTTTTTTCTTTCACGCCTAAAAACTTTTCGTAGCTTTCCACCTGTTTTTGGAGTTTTTCATAATCCACCAACTTGCTTTGGTACTCCGCCACCTGCTGTTCCAATTCCTCCACGCGGTCTTTGTAGCTGTCGGCGGAGATAAACCCGCCCGTAAAATCGTCGAATTTTTCGGCGATATACGCACAGCCCTTTTGCAGAGGCGAAAACACCGTACCGATAACAGAGGTCAGCGGAGACGAGCCGCCCGCAAGCGTTGCGGCAGCAATGATACACGCAAGCAACACCACAACGGCTGCAAGCAAAATTTTAAAGCTTGTACTTTTGAAAAAATTACGCATGGTTTTCTCCGCTGTTCAAGCCCGAAACGGGAACTTATCAATCGTAATTGCGTTTGCCGGTGATGCCCAAAATTTCATCGTTCTCCAAGCATTTGCCCGTGCCGTCCACCACACAGTCCAGCGGATTTTCCGCTACATGGACGGGAATACGGGTTTCAATGGAAATCAACTTGTCAAGCCCGCGCAACAGCGCGCCGCCGCCCGTGAGCATAATGCCGCGGTCGATAATATCCGCCGAAAGTTCGGGCGGGGTTTTCTCCAAGGTGGAGCGAATGGTATCGAGGATTTGGTTGACCGGGTCGGACAGCGCCTCGCGCACCTCCTCGGAGGTGATTTCGATATTCTTCGGCAGACCGTCTAAAAGGTTTCTGCCCTTGACATCCATCGCGCCCTCGCCGTCATAGGGGTATGCCGAGCCGATTTTGATTTTGATGTCCTCTGCGGTGCGTTCGCCGACCAACAGGTTATGCTTTTTGCGGATATAGGCGATAATGGCTTCGTCGAAATTATCGCCCGCCACACGCGCCGACTGCGCGGTGACGATGTCGCCGAACGAAATCACGGCAACCTCACTCGTACCGCCGCCGATGTCAACAACCATAGAGCCGATCGCCTCGGAAACGGGCAACCCCGCACCGATTGCCGCCGCCATGGGTTCTTCAATCAGGCTGACATATTTTGCCCCCGCGCTTCTTGCCGCATCATGCACCGCTTTGCGCTCGACCTCGGTAACGCCCGAGGGAATGCAAATGAGCACCCGCGCTTTGGAAAACGGGGATTTATTGATGGCCATACGGATAAATTCCTTTAACATATCCGAGGTGATTTCAAAGTCCGCGATAACGCCGTCCTTTAACGGGCGCACCGCCGTAATCGAGCCGGGGGTTCTGCCGATCATCTGCTTCGCCTTGTCGCCGACGGCAACCACCTTTTGCGGGTAGGCGCTGACATCCACCGCCACAACCGACGGCTCACGAATGACGATGCCCTTTCCCTTAACAAATACCAGCGTGTTGGCAGTACCGAGGTCAATACCGATGTCCTGTGAAAACAACATATTTCTCGTCCTTTCTCTTTGAAGGTAGACACATTTCTCCATTTTGCTTTTATTATAGCCTATCAAAATAAAATTCTCAACTGCTAAAATGTGAAAAGTTTATAAATTTCACAAGGGGATTTTGTACAATGTTGGGATTGGAGACGCCGCACGCCCCGTGTTGCAGGCACGCGCCGAATGGGGAAATTGGGAATTGTATATCCAACCGTAGGGGCGGGTTTCCACGCCCGCCCGTCGAATTTTGATGCAATTTCGCGGAACAACACTAAGGTTGTTCTTTCGCGGAACAACACTAAGGTTGTTCCCTACACACACGCAATCCATTTCGTGCGTAGGGGCGGGTTTCCACGCCCGCCCGCGGATTTTTATGTGATTTTGCGGAACGACACCGGGGTCGTTCCCTACGAATCGTAGGGGCGGTCGACTCGGCCGCCCGTCGAATTTTGATGCAATTTCGCGGAACAATACTAAGGTTGTTCCCTACGAATCGTAGGGGGCGGACGATCCGACGCCCTCTGCAAATCCAAATGCGGCGCGTTTTGCACACGTTATTTTTGCGCTTGCAAATAGGTGTATGCCGCGCGCGCCAACAATTCTTTTGCGTGCGCAATGGAATCGGCGACGGGCATTTCGGGGGTTTTCAGTGCAATCGCCGCCGCAAACCCCGCTGTCGCCGCATCAAAATCGGGTGCAATATCGCCTGAAATCAGCACGCACGGCACGCCGTGTTTTGCGGCGTGCATTGTTACGCGCGCAGGGAGTTTACCAAACGCGGTTTGGCGGTCCGTGCGTCCCTCACCCGTCAAAACCAAATCCGCCGCGGCAATTTTTCGATCCAAATCGGTCAAATCCGCCAGCATTTCAAATCCGCTTTGCACCGTGCCGCCGAACGCGGCAAACAGTCCGCCGCAAAGTCCGCCTGCCGCGCCCATCGCGGGCACTTTTTCAATGTCGCGGTGAAACGCAGCCTTGTACTGCGCCGCCAAATTGCGAAGTCCGCTGTCCAATTCCGCAATCTCCGCATCGGTTGCTCCTTTTTGGCGTGCAAACACAAACGCCGCGCCCGTTTCGCCGAAAAACGGATTTTGCACATCACAGGCGTATGTAAATCGAATTTCGCCTTGAAAAATCGGGCTTTTCGGCACTTCGATTGCCGCGACTTTTTCCATATGCGCGCCGACGGGCGGAAGTTCTTTGCCGAACACATCCAAAAACCGCACGCCGAGCGCCGCAAGCGCCCCCATACCGCCGTCGGTGGTGGCACTGCCGCCCAAGCCGACAATAATATGCGCGGCACCGTTCCTTACCGCGTGCAAAATCAGTTCGCCCGTGCCGTAAGTAGAGGCGTATTTTGTATGTAGACAATTTTTGTCTATCCCCTGTATGCCCGACGCCTGTGCCATTTCCACAAGGGCGGTTTTTCGGTCGGCAGAGAGAATATACTGCGCCGTTTTCGGCGCGCCGTAGGCATTTTGTACCTGTACCGAAACGCGTTTGCCGTCGGTTGCCGCCGCAAAACAATCCGCCGTGCCCTCGCCGCCGTCGGCAAGCGGTACGCAAAAGACCTCGGCGGTGGGGATTGCTTTGAAAATGCCGTTTTGAAGCGCGGTACAGACCCCTTTGGCAGATAAGCAATCCTTAAACGCGTCCGGAGCCACTACGATTTTCATAGAAAGACCTCAATTCGTGAAATATCCAAACACTTCTTTTAAAGTATCCAGCGGCATTTGATTGTCCGCGATTTTCACGGCGATATGCTTTTTGCCGAAGTCGGCAACCGAAACTCTGCCGCGCATCGCACCCGAAAGGTTGAGCACCATGGAAGTATCCATTTCGTGTACATACAAAAGCACGCTTTGCCCTTTTTGCCCGATTTCGTAAATCCCTTTTGCGGACGCGGTGTTGCGCAGGAGCGAAATGTCAATCAAGCCCTCAACCGAGCGCGGGATTTCGCCGTAACGGTCGCGCAGTTCGTCGCGTACATCCGCCGCGTCCTCCCCGCTTCGGATGTCGGCAATACGGCGGTAGACCGAAAGGCGCTGGCCGACCGTATCAATATAGGTTTCGGGAATATGCGCGTCGATTTGCATATCAATTAGGCACTCTTTTTGCTGTAAGGGGTTTTTCTCGCCTTTTTCTTCGCTGACGGCTTCGCCCAACAGTTGCAAGTACATATCGTACCCGACCGCTTCCATATGGCCGTGCTGTTGCGCGCCCAAAACATTCCCCGCGCCGCGGATTTCAAGGTCACGCATCGCAATTTTAAAGCCCGAACCGAATTCGGTGTATTCGCGAATGGCAGACAAACGGCGGTTTGCGATTTCGGAAAGCTCTTTGCCGCGCGTAAAGGTAAAATACGCACTCGCGCGGCGGGCACTTCTGCCGACGCGCCCGCGGATTTGGTGGAGTTGGGCAAGTCCCAATTTGTCGGCATCTTCAATAATCAGCGTGTTGCAGTTGGGCACATCCACGCCTGTTTCAATAATCGTGGTGCAGACGAGAATGTCAATTTCACCCTCCAACAGCCGCCGCCAAATGTCGCCGAGTTCCTCCTCCCCCATTTTGCCGTGTGCCACGGCGATGCGCGCCTCGGGGAGCAATTCGGCAATCTCTGCCGCGCGCTTGTCAATGGATTCGACGCGGTTGTGCAAAAAATATACCTGCCCGCCGCGGCGCAATTCCTTTTCCATTGCCTGCAACAGCACACCCATATCGTATTCCAAAACATAGGTCTGCACGGGGTAGCGGTCTTGCGGGGCTTCTTCAATCACCGACATATCGCGAATGCCCGTCATCGCCATATTGAGCGTGCGCGGAATGGGTGTTGCTGAAAGCGTTAAAACATCGACCGTCGGAAACAATTCTTTGAGTTTTTCTTTTTGCGCCACACCGAACCGCTGTTCTTCATCGACAATCAGCAATCCTAAATCCTTAAACTGCACATCTTTGGAAACAAGACGGTGCGTGCCGACGAGAATGTCGATATTCCCACAGCGCAAATCCTTTAAAATCGCCGCCTGTTGGCGCGGTGTGCGGAACCGCGAAAGCATTTCGGTGTTGATGGGGAAGCCCTCAAAGCGGTTTAATATCGTGCGGTAATGTTGGAGCGCCAAAATCGTGGTCGGCACCAAAATGGCGCACTGCTTGCCGTCCGCCGCGCATTTGAACGCCGCGCGCAGTGCGACTTCGGTTTTGCCGAAGCCCACATCACCGCAAAGCAGACGATCCATTGGGTAAGGTTTTTCCATATCGCCCTTGATTTCGTCAATCGCGCGCAACTGGTCGGCGGTTTCGTCATACGGGAAGCGGCGCTCAAAGTCACTTTGCATATCCATATCCGGCGAAAACGCATAGCCCGCGGTGTTTTGGCGTTTGGCATAGAGAGCGATAAGCTGGTCTGCCATATCCTTGACCGCCGTGCGCACGCGCGAACGGGTTTTTTCCCATTCCTTGCCGCCGATGCGGTTTAATTTGACTGTTCTGCCGTTTTCCTCATGCGGGCCGATATATTTCGACACCAAATCGAGTTGTGTGACGGGCACATACAGCACATCGCTTTTGGCATAGCGAATTTTGATATAATCCTTGGTGATTTTGCCGACTTCTAACTTTTGAATGCCGTCAAACACACCGATACCGTGCGCGGCGTGCACCACATAATCGCCCTTGTGCAGTTCGTCAAGCGAATGTAAGCCCTGCCCCTGTTTAAAGGCGGCATGGCGTTTGCGCTTCGCCTGCACAGCGGCGCGCGTATACGTGTAGACATAGAATTTTTCGTGCGGATAGGCAAACCCGTAGGACAGCGTGCCCGGGAGCACCGTCACGCGCCCTTTCGGGAAAACGTTAGGGATAACGGGGAAATACAGCGCGGGCAGTTCCTCGCTTTCCAAATCCTCTGCCAGGGTTTTTGCCGATTTTTCCGTCCCGCCGAACACCACCGCGATGGCGTCCTTTTGCAAAATCGGCTGTAAGTCCTCTAACAGCACATCTAATTTGCCGTTCCAGCCGGGCAATTGCGTGGCGGTAAAGGTGATCAGCTCTTTCACGGGCGTGTCAAAACTACCGCGCGCGAAATTATCCATATACAGCGCGCCGTGCTGTTCATACGCGCGGAACAGCTCGGCAGTGGTTAGACAAAATTTATCTAACCCCTTGCAAAGCGTGCCCTCCTCCAACAGTTCTTTGATTTCCTCATTTAAAAGTTTTTGGGAAGCGGCGGCGCGTTCCTTGCAGTTTGCGCTTTCACAAACGCACAAAATTGTGTTATCGTCGGCGTAGTCAAAAATTGTCTGCTCCGTTTCGTAGGCAAGCGGCAGATATTTGTCCGCAGAGTTTAATTTTACGCCGCTTTTTAAACGGTCGATGTCAGCAAACAGCATTTCCCTTTGCTTTGCGGCGTGCTTGCCCTTTAAGGTTTTTGAGAGCGCTTCGATTTTTTCAAGCAAAACCGTATCGCTTGGGAACAAAATTTCGGTGGAAGGCATTAACGAAAATTCGTCGAGCCGTTCGTGGCGGCGCTGGCTTTGTAAATCAAAATAGGACATCGTTTCCACCGTGTCGCCGAAAAATTCCATGCGGATTGGGTTTTCTTCGCCCGTTGTGAACAAATCGAGGATGCCGCCGCGCAAAGAAAACTGCCCGACGCCCTCGACCATATCACAGCGCGTATAGCCGTTTTCAAGCAGAGCCGTTACAAGGTCTTGCATTTTGATGTCTGCCCCCGTTTTGACGGTTACGGCGCGGCGGCGCAAATCTTCGGGCGGTACCGTGCGTTGCATCGCGGCGGAAACCGAGCACGCCACCACCTGCACCGCGCCCGACAAAAGCCCCGTGAGCGCCTGCAAGCGTTTTTGCTCGTATTCGTGAGAACGGATTTCGGCGGCGGTATTGAAAATGAACTCGCGTTCGGGGTACACCGCAGCAGAAAGCCCGAAGGTTTGCAAATCTGCAACCAATTTGGTTGCACTTGCCTCATCGGGCAAAACAACAAGTGCTTTTTTCGATAGATTGCCGCAAAGCATATCAATAATATGTGCTTTGTGAATCGGCGAAAGCCCCAAAACGCCGAGCGGCAGACGGTGTTTTGCAACAGCGGTCTGCAAACTGCGAAATTCCGAGGCGGTTTTCAGCGGTTCTCTGAATCCGGACAGCCGCAATCCTTATATTCCTCCCTCTGGGAGGGAGGTGGCACGCGCAAAGCGCGTGACGGAGGGAGATTGTAGAGATTTTCTCTCATTTCCTGAAAGCCGGAGGGAGAGAAACAGTTGTAGGGGGCGGCGTCTCGACGACCCGTTGTAGGGGCGGTCGACCTCGGCCGCCCGTGGATTTTATGGTTTTTGACGGAACGACACTGAGGTCGTTCCCTACAATTCGTAGGGGAGAACTGTGTTCGCCCGACAAAATGCGATGTCGAAAAAGGGAACATTTGTGGGCGAAGCGGTCGATTTTGTTCGGCGCTCCAAGCCGTAAACAAAATCGGGTACCGCGAGAGGGCAAGGCTGTCAAATGCACAGCATTTGACTGGGGGAGAGAAACAAGCAGATATTTCCTCTCTCCCTCCGTCACGCGCTTTGCGCGTGCCACCTCCCTCCCAGAGGGAGGCGTACAAGGGTTGCGGCTACGCCGCTAATCTAAATAAAAATTTCATTTTTTAATCCTTGCCAACGAAACTTCGTACGGGCGGTCAACGGCAAGCATCACGAATTATATTTGTTCATTGCCTCGTCGATTTTGCCGTCGAGCAGCAATTCGAGTGCGGCGCAGGCGTGTTCGAGCGCGGTTTTTAACGGCGCTTCTTCGTCTTTTTTGAATTCCGACAACACCCAATCGGCAAGGTCGTAATCGGGGTGCGACTTTTTGCCCACGCCGATTTTGATGCGCGGGAACATATCGCTGTTCAGATGATAAATGATATTTTTAATCCCGTTGTGCCCGCCGTCCGTGCCTTTACGGCGGATACGGATTTTGCCGACATCTAAGGAAATATCGTCAAACAGTACCACAATGCGCTCGGGCGGGATTTTATAAAATTGCGCCGCATCGCGCACCGCCTCGCCGCTTAAATTCATATAGGTTTGCGGTTTCATCACAAGACAGCGGTGCCCGCCGATTTCGGCGTCGCCGAGCAAAGACTTGAATTTTAATTTTTTCACGGTAAATCCGTGTTTTTCCGCCAGCATATCCACGCACAAAAAGCCCGAATTGTGACGGGTGAAGGCGTACTTTTTATCGGGATTCCCGAGCCCCACCACGAGAAATTCAGGTGCGCCGACCGACGGGCTTTGCGTTTTTCTTTGGAATAACATAAGTTCTCCCTCGTTCGGTTTGATTGTATTCTTATCCTATTTTCACAAGTCAAAAACTTGTAAAATGCAATTTATTTTTTTGCATCGTTCCGATGCAGACACCATTCGGGTTTGTTGATCTGCCGCGCACGCGCTATGCCCAAAGCGTCCGCCGGGACATCTTCGGTAATGGTCGAGCCCGCCGCAGTATACGCCCCCTCGCCCACGGTGACGGGTGCGATCAAGTTAGTGTTACAGCCGATAAAGGCGTTGTCTTTTATCGTTGTGCGGAACTTCGCCTTTCCGGTGTAGTTGACGGTAACCGTACCGCAACCGAAATTGACCTTTTTGCCGACATCGCTGTCGCCGACATAGGTTAAGTGCGACACCTTTGTGCCCGTGTCGATCGTGGAATTTTTCACCTCGACAAAATTGCCGAGATGCACTTGTTCGCCAACCACGGAATTTGGGCGAATGTGCACGAACGGCCCGATGTTTGCGCCGTCTTTTACCGTGGACTGATAGCATTGGGTGCTGTTGAGCAACACATTGTTGCCGATTTGGCTGTTGTCAACCAAGGTGTTCGGCCCAAGCACGCAGGTTTCGCCGACAGCGGTTTCGCCGCGCAAAATCGTACCCGGCAAAATGGTTGTGCCTTTGCCGATTGTAACGGTGCAGTCAATCATCACACCGTCAAAGCAAGGGATTTCCACCCCCGCCGCCACAAAGCGCTCTAAAATTTCGATGCGCTCTGCATTTTTTTGCCGCTGTGCGCGCACGCGCTCGTTCCCATTATTTTCTTGTGCCATACCGATTCCTCCGCAATTTTTATCAAAATCAATTTTGCTTTTCTACAATTTTATATTCGTCATAGGGGTTAAAATACGGGCAGCTTTGCGTGTTGAAGCTTAAAAAGTTCAGCATTTCGTCCTCGTCCAGGTCGATTTCGCAAACATACTGCTCCGCTTCTTCGTCGTAATCATAATACGCGCAAAAATCACAGCGCGAAGCGCTTTCTGCCATTACGCGCCGCCCTCCTTTGTTTCGTGGTATTGTTCTTCGCTGTTGACCGCCCAAAGCGCGGTTTTATCCGGATCGTGTTCCAAAATACAGCGCACCGCCTCAAACGCCGTGAGCATGGAGTGATCCATATTGTTATACCGATGCTGTCCGTTGCGGCCGATGCAGTATACATTCGGAAACCCATTTAAAAATTCGACGACTTTCGGCAAATCGCGGTATGTATCAAAATACGCGGGATATGCTTTTTTGACCCGCTCACAGTGCACATCCAAAAGTGTTGCTTTTTGAGCAATCAACCCGATTTTCTGTAAATCCGCAAGCGCCGCCTGCGCCCATTCGCGGTCGTTTCGCACCCAAAGCGCGTCACCCTCGGTACAAAAATACTCCGCCCCGATGAACACGGTACGCGCGCCGTCTTTGACCATATACGGCGACCAATTGTTAAAAATCTGCACTCTGCCCAAATGCACCGCGCGCTCCTGCACATAAATCCAGCAGTCGGGCAAAAGCGCACCGTCTGCCGATGTGCCGCGCAAATCCAGTTTTTCAACCAGCAATCCTACGGTAACAAAATCGCGGTACGGGAGCCCCGCCGCAATGCTTTGCACCGTTTCGGGCACGGTGTTTTCGGGGAAAGCGGCAAGCAAGTCGCAAAGCGGCATTGAGGACAGCAACGCATCGCACGCATAGTTGACTTTTTCCCCGTTTTTTTCGGCGGTTACGCTGACAATACGTCCGTTTTCGATTTGCACCCCGCACACCCGCGCGGAGAAATGCAATTCGCCGCCGCGGCGCTGAAATTCCGCCGCCGCAGTCTCCCACAACTGCCCGGGGCCGTATTTCGGATATTTAAACTGCTCTATAAGCGAGGTTTCTTGGCTCTTTTTGCCGCCGAGTGCATTTTTGAGCACCTCTTTTACCGAAACGCCTTTGACGCGCTGTGCACCCCAATCCGCGGAAATTTCCGCAGGGGTGCGCCCCCAAACTTTTGCCGTATAATCCGCAAAAAACATTTTGTATAAAGGCTTGCCGAACCGGTTGATGTAAAAATTTTCAAGCGAGGTTTCGTCGCGCTTGCGGCAGGCGGCGGCAAGGTAGCCGCACCCTGCTTTTACGGTGCGAACAAGCCCGAGATTGCGAAAAGTCGGCATCTGCAAGGTGATGGGATAGTCAAAAAATTTACCGTCATAAAAAATATGCGACACGCGTTTGCGCAGCAGCATTTCGTTTTCTCGTTCGGACGGGGTTGCGCCCTGCAACGGGCAAAGGCTTTCCCAAAACACATTGACGCGGTCATTTTTTGAGAAAAAGCGGTGGCCGCCCATATCCATACGGTTGCCGTGCACATTGACGGTTTTGGAAATGCCGCCGACGGTGTCGCTTTCTTCCAAAATCGTGACAGCGTACCGTTCGGGCGCGGTGCGCAACAGTTCCAACCCTGCCGTCAAGCCCGCAGGACCTGCGCCGACAATCACAATTGTTTCTTTTGGCGTTTTCGGGGTGCTCAATTTGTTTTACCACTCCAAAAAATATAATCGGAAATCAACAGCGCACGGGTAAACGCGGCCTCCGCCCCGCCGATTTTGACAGGCGGCGCAATGAGGAAGTATTCCCCGTTTTTGGCTTCGGATAAATTTAAGCCCTCCAGCAACACCACATTTTCATTGCAAAAAGCGCGGTGCGTTGCACCCGTGCTGTGCGGCGGTTCGACCGTCAGCCCGTCTGTGCCGACCAGTTTACAACCGTAATACACCAGCGCCTCGGCGGCAGAGTCGTGGATATATGCGCGCCCGCCGGACTTAATCAACAAACGCTCTACACCGCGCGGAAAGGAATTTTCGACAAGTTCCCCCGTGATAATGCCCGGTGAAACCTCCAACACGCGGCAAGGACC
The DNA here is from genome assembly GCA_004555265.1 of Ruminococcus sp. GTDB lineage: Bacteria > Bacillota > Clostridia > Oscillospirales > Acutalibacteraceae > Fimenecus. Next base: position 13,714 of record SFIQ01000020.1, on the reverse strand, counting down.
GATACAGGTTTCTAAAGGTACGGCGGCGATGTCCTGCCCGCCGTCTAAAAAATGCAAGGGCGCGTCCATGTGCGTGCCGTTGTGCAGCCCCGCATACAGCGCGTTCAAATTGTAATAATCGCCGTTTTCGAGGGTACAAACGGGTGTAAGTTCCGGCACGGGGTCACCCTCGTAGACCTCGGCAGTCAATAAATCGTTGGAAATGTCGATAATTTTCATACGGCACCCTCCTTTTTACGGATATGTACGCCGTTACCCGAGCAGTTCTGCGCGAAGCGTTTGTAAATGCGCCTCGCCGAAGCCGTGTTCCGCCAACAGCGCGGGGAAATCGTTTTCCTGAAAAAACGCCAACAGCGGCTCCATATTTTCGGGCACGGAGGAAAGCAACGGCAACAAATCTTGGAAATTCGGCAAGGTGTGCGCCACGCGCTGTACCCCGCCGCGGTTATACAGTTCCGACACCATATAGTCGGCAAGAATATCATCGTTATACGCGCCCAACAAATGTAAAATCGACGCGGCAAGCACCCCCGTGCGGTCTTTGCCCGCGGTACAATGAAAAATCACCGCGCCGTGCTGTACGCCGTCTGCCACGGTGCAAAGCGCTTTTGCAAGTAATTGCGGCGTTTTCGTAACCATATCGGTATAACTTTCCGCCATACTGCGGCGAAACGACGCCATCGCGCCCTCGTCGAGATTTTGGAAATCCATATCCTCCGCCTGTAAGGGGCAGTGCACCCACGAAATCCCCGCCGGCACGCGGTCGGGCATCATTTCGGTTTCGGAACGGCTTCGCAAATCCACCACGGTGCGCACGCCGCCGTCAAAAAGCGTTTGCCATTCCGCTTCGGTCAGCGCGCAAAGCGCGTCGGCACGGTACAGTTTTTGCCAGCGGACGGTTTTGCCGTCTTTTGTCATAAAGCCGCCCAAATCACGAACATTAAACGCATGCGGCAAAATCAATCGTTTTACACAGCCCATAAATCCCTCTTAATTTTCGATAAAATACTTTTCATACCACAAAATAAAACAATAAATCGACCACACCTTTTTCATATTGTGCGCCGCGCCCGCCTTGTGGTCATCAAGCAGTTTCATAATGTATTTTTGGTTAAAGAATTGCTTTGCGGTCTCGCTCAAAAACTTCTCTTTCACTTGGCTGTAAAATTCGTCGCGTCTGAGCCAGTCATTGAGCGGCGTTAAAAAGCCCGTTTTGCGCATTTTTGCGGTTTTTTCGGGCAGTTGCTTCGCCGCCGCGCCGCGCAATGCCAATTTGGTGGTTTCGCGGTTGACGCGGTAGCAAGACGGAATTTGCAACGCGAGTTTTAACATTTCGCGGTCCAAAAACGGCACGCGCAATTCCAAAGAATTCGCCATACTCATACGGTCGGCTTTGACCAGAATATCCTGCACAAGCCAGGTGCGAATATCGACATACTGCATTTTGGTGATGTCGTCCTCGGTTTTCACCTCGTCAAAAAAGGGCTTTGTGTAGTAAGACGGGTCTTTCGACTCGATATTCTGTGCCAGAATTTTATTGACATCGCTGTGGTTAAACACATAGTTGTTGCGAATGTAGCGTTCCTCAATCGGGTGACTGCCGCGCACCAAAAAGCGCTTGCCGTGGAAATTCGGCATTTTCGCCGCCAAGCCCGCCGCCGCTTTGCGAATCCCGAGCGGCAATTTCATATACTTTTCAAAATCCAGCGGCTCGCGGTAGTAATGATAGCCGCCGAACAGTTCGTCCGCGCCCTCGCCCGACAGCACGACCTTGACCTGTTCGCTTGCAAGATTGGCAAGGAAATACAGCGCGATGGCAGAGGGGTTCGGCAACGGTTCGTCCATATAATACTGCACCATCGGGGTGACGGCAAAGTATTCCTCGGCGGTAATTTTTTTGGTGTAATTGCGCACGCCCTCGGTTTTGGCAAATTCCTCGGCGGCGGAGAGTTCGGAATATTTTTCCTCCGCATACCCGACGGAAAAAGTCTTCACATCGTTGCGCTTCGCCATTTCGTGCACCACATAACTCGAATCCACGCCGCTGGACAGGAAGCACCCGACCTCAACATCGGCAATGCCGTGCGCCTTGGTGGAGTCTTTGAAGGCTTCGTCAATCAGCGTTTCCCAATCACGAAGCGTTTTGCTGTTGTCAATATCGTATTCGGGCGTAAAATAGCGCGCAGTTGTAAACTGCCCGTTTTGCCATTCAAAGTAGGCGCCGGGTTCCATTTTATACACATTTTTGAACATCGTTTCGGTGTTCGGAATGTACTCAAAACAAAGGTATTCGGGTAGGCGGTCAATGTTTAACTCCTTTTTGAACAAGGGATTGGACAAAAAGGATTTGATTTCCGAACCGAACAGGAAATTACCCTCGTTTAAGTAATAGAAAAACGGCTTGATGCCGAAAATATCGCGCGCGCCGAACAGTTTTCGTTCGCGTTTGTCCCATATGACAAAGGCAAACATCCCGCGCAGGCGCATAAGCAAATCCTTGCCCCATTCCTCATACCCGTGCAACAGCACTTCGGAGTCGGTTTCGGTTTTAAAGGTGTGCCCTTTTAAAAGCAATTCCTCGCGCAGGGGCTGATAGTTATAAATCTCGCCGTTAAATACGAGCACTTTTGTGCCGTCCTCATTTAAAATCGGCTGACTGCCGCCCGCAAGGTCGATAATGCTCAGTCGCCGAAAGCCCAGCGACACGCCGCTGTCTACATAATAATCGTCCTGGTCGGGGCCGCGGTGGACAATTCTGTCCGCCATGGCTTTAATAATTTTTTGATTTTCGTTGGTATCCTCGGTGGCGTTTACATAGCCGACAAATCCGCACATACGCTTTTCCTCATTTGATTTCTGAATAAATTTATTTTTGTTCTGCTTTAATGGGTTTGCCGCAAAGCGAAATGCTCGCGCGCGCCAAACACTCCATAGAATCCACAATATCGTGCCGCGACAAATTAAAATCTTTTTTGATGACCGACAGTTCCGTACAGCCCAAAATCACCGCGTCACAGCCCATTTTTTTCAGTTCCCCGACAATCCGCAAAAACTCGCAGATGTCCACCTTTTCGCCCGCTTTCACCTCATCATAGATAATATGCATCAGCGATTTTTGGTCTTCCTCGCTCGGCACGCGGAAGTCTAACCCGTGCTTTTCGATGATATTTTGATACGCCCCCGAAATGACCGTACCCTCGGTTGCCAAAATGCCTAAGCACTTCAAATTCGGCACGGTTTTTTCGGCGTAACGGACGGTTTCTTCCAAAATATTGATAATCGGCACGCGCACGCTTTTTTGAATTTCATCAAAGAAATAGTGCGCGGTGTTGCAGGGAATGACGATATAATCCGCGCCGTCTTTTTCGAGTTTTTGCGCGTCTGCAATCATCACGGGCAGAGGGTTGGGCTTTTTGTTATCCAAAATATATTCGGTGCGGTCAGGGATAGACGCGTGATTTAAAATAATCATCGCAATATGCTCCTGGTCGGTTTTCGCGTCGGTCATTTTGATAACCAAATCCGCAAAATAGATGGTGGCAAGCGGGCCGACGCCCCCGAGCACCCCTAAAACCTTTTCCTCCATAAACTTTGCCTTTCGTTAAAAATACTTGTAGAATTTGCGGTACTGATTTAAAAGCGCCGCACGCGCATAGAAATTGTGTTTCACATTTTTGTCTGCGTCATACAGAAGCGGGAACGAAACCTTGCCCGCTTTAAAGAGTGCTTTTGCCTGTTTTTTGAGGTCCTCATCGGAAACATATTTTAGAATTACGCCTTTTGGCACAACGGTATACAAATTGATGTTGTCCGCCACGGTGTATTCGGGCAAATTGTGATAAATATAATCGTCCACAATCCATTTCACGGTATTAAAGCCGCTGCCCGTCACATAGAAGTTACTGCGCCCCAAGCGCACATTGATTTCAAAGAATTTGTATTTGCCGTCACGGCGGTCATATTTGATGTCGAAATTTGCAAAACCGACATAACCGATGTGTTCCAAAAATTTGGTTGCCGCCGCCACGATTTCGGGATTGACTTCGTTGATAATCGCCACGGGGTTGCCAATCGCCGACGGGGTGTGGTCCTCCAACAGCGTTCTGCCGAGAGATGCAAAGCGCACTTTGGAATTTTGGTCGCAGTAACAGGTCAGCACGCGCATATAGGTGTCGTCGCCGGGGATTTTATCCTGAATTAAGAATTTGTAGTCATAACTCGACTGTTCGAGATTTCGGAGCATGGCGCGCAACTCTTCTTCGGTGTCGAAACTGAACACTTTCTTTTTCCCGGGGAATTTGGCATAGTGGTACATCGCGCTGTTGGCGGGTTTGGCAATCACAGGATAGTCGAAATCGAATTTCAGGTCGTTTTCTTTGCCGCATTCGTACACATAGGTTTTCGGGTAGTCCAGCCCCAATTCCTCGAAAATCTCGTAGAATTTATCTTTGAGCACAATTTTATTGAGCAGTTCTTCGTCGATATAAGGCACAATGTAATAGGGCTTTAAAATCTCCTTGCTCTCTATAAGCGCGCGGACATACCAATCCCCGCACCCCAATACAATCAATTTCTTTTTGCCCTCAAATTCCCTGCCGACCTCCAAAAGCCGTTCAATGAGGACTTCCTTTTTTTCAAGCCCCGGGAACACGCGGTTTTCGATAATATCGGAATTGGCAATATAACCGCCCTCGGACATACTCAGCACCAACGATTTGATACGGTATTCCTCGTGGAAACTGCGCGCGAGCGAATAGGCGGTAATATCCGCGCCCAAAATGACGGGTAAAAATTCGCGTTCTTCAAACTGCATAAAACTACCTTCTTTTCTGAAATGCCCTTTCTGTAAGCCGCAAAACGGGCATACTTACAGAAATAGTATTTATCTTGTTATTATAAGATATTCGGCAATATATGTCAATGAAAAGCCATACAAAAAGCGAAAAAGGAACGCTTTTCGGCGCCCCTTTTCGTTTCTTTGTTTTTATTTTTTCAAGGTCTTTTCCGCGGTATAGCGCGGTTGCCCTTTGGATTTGTTTTTATATTCAATCGCCTCTTTGGGGCAGTGGCAAATGCACGCCATACAATGCGTACAGTCCGCGCCCCAAACGGGCTTGCCGTTGCGCAGTTTTATATTGTTTAACGGGCAGTTTTTCACACATTGCCCGCAGGAAACGCACGCGTCTGTTACATAAAAGCCCTTTGCCGAAACAAACAACTTGTAAAAAACCGTATTGACCGCGCCGCTGTACAGGCGATCAAATGCCCCGATTTTTTGTGCGGGGAAATCCGCACGCGCGCGAATGGTTTCGGCGGCTGTTTTGAGCACCGACTCCGCATTTGCAATGATTTTTTGTGCCTCTGCCTTTTCGGGCGCGGAAAACATCGCAATATAATTTTCGGGCATGACGATTTTTTGCACGCCGCGGAAGTTTACCCCTTTTTCGCGGCATAAAGCCTGCAAATACCGCCCCGCCGCGCCGATACTGTCGCCGCAGGTCATCAAAAAATAGGCGTCGCCGCAACCGGAAAAGGTGTTTTCGCGCACAAACTTCTCCATCACGCGCGGAAGGCGCCACGCATAGGTTGGGGAGACAAATACAAACGGGGTTTCGGAAACATAATCCCCACCTGTCGCGCAGGCAGTATCCCGCATCAAATCATTAACGGAAATCGGCGTTTCCGCAAGCGCCTTGCCGACGGTTTCGGCGGCAAAGCGGCTGTTGCCCGTGCCCGTAAAATAAAAAATCATAAACATGCCTCCGCGTTTGTTTCGTTCGCCCGATTGTCATTCTGAGCCGATAGGCGAAGCATCTCGTTTCACGGCATTTTGATTGCAGTTGTTGAGATCCTTCACTTCGTTCAGGATGACAAATTGGGGGTTGTAGAGATGTTAAACGGAATAAAATTTTCAGGGTAGGGCGGGGGCTTGCCCCCGCCGCGGAGTTTGATGTGAATTAACGGCGGGAGCAAGCCCCCGCCCTACATGCACACGATTGATTTCATGCGTAGGGGCGATTCACGAATCGCCCGCCGTTTCCGCCCTCCCTCTAAGAGGGAGGGTGTATATGGTTTGTAGATTTAAATGAGTTCCCTGCCCATCAGCACGCCCATGACGCTCGACATCATCAAGCCGTGCGTCCAGCCGCTGGAATCGCCGAGGCAATGCAAGCCTTTGATATTCGTATTGAATTTCTCGTCCATTTTGACGCGGTTGGAATAGAATTTGATTTCGGGGCCGTACAACAGCGTTTCGCCGCTCGCAAAACCGGGCACAACCTTATCGACCGCCTCAATGAATTTGATAATATTCATCAGCGTGCGGTACGGCATGGCCGCCGTGAGGTCACCCGCGACCGCGTCGGGGAGCGTCGGGCGGACATTACTGCGCGCCAACTCCTGCGGCCAAGTGCGTTTGCCCGCCAAAATATCGCCGTAACGCTGTACCAAAATGTGCCCGTCTGCCAGCATATTGACGAGTTCCCCGACCTTTTTCGCGTACGGAATCGGCTCGTCAAACGGCGCACGGAAGTTGTGGCTGCACAAAATGGCAAGGTTGGTGTTGTCGCTCTTTGTATTTTTATAACTGTGGCCGTTGACCACCGCCAGCGAGTTGTTATCATAATTTTCCTGGCTGACAAAGCCGCCGGGATTTTGGCAGAATGTCCGCACTTTATTGGTGAACGGCTCGGGGTAGCCGATGAGTTTCGACTCATACAGCACCTTATTGACCTCGTCCATGACCTCGTTGCGCACTTCCACGCGCACGCCGATGTCCACCGTACCGGGCAGGTGCTCGATGCCATGCTTTTTGCACATTTCTTCGAGCCAATCCGCACCCTTGCGCCCCGTGGCAATCACAACGGTGTCGGCGTATTCGGTGCGCTCGTCCTCCGTGCCGCAAGGCTTCAAAACTGCGCCTTTTGCCACGCCGTCCTCGACAATCAAATCGACACATTCGGTTTTAAAATGAATTTGCACGCCGTTATCGAGCAAAAATTTCTCGATTTTTCCGTACAACTGCTGTGCCATTTCCGTGCCGAGGTGTCGAATCGGGCAGTCCACCAATTTTAAGCCCGCCTGAATGGCGCGCAGGCGAATGCGCTTGACTTCCTCAGGGTGGTCAACGCCCTCCACATGGGGGTCCGCGCCGAAATCGAGATAAATTTTGTCGGTATATTCAATCATTTTCTGCGCAAAATCCGCACCGATTAAATCGGGCAGATTGCCGCCGACTTCATAGCAAAGCGACAGTTTCCCGTCCGAGAACGCGCCCGCGCCCGAAAAGCCGGTGGTAATGTTGCAGTCGGGCTTGCAGTTGACGCAATGCCCTGTTTTGGATTTGGGGCAATTCCGCTTTTCCACGGGCAAGCCTTTTTCCACAATCGTGATGGATTTTTTTGAGCCGTTTTTGAGCATTTCCAACGCCGTGAAAATCCCCGACGGCCCTGCGCCGATAATTAAAACATCTTGTTTCATGATTGTTTTCTTCCTTTTATCTTTATTATGCGGTTTTTACATAAAAAAACCGTAAACGGAACAAAAATCCGTTTTACGGCAGTCGGTCGGCATAGATGCCGAAAAAATTTTAACTGCATATTATATTACCATTTTTCCCGCGCTTTGTCAACCGCATGCACAGCGGGGAAAATTGCCGTTTTTTGCGTATTTAGGGCGGGGTGATTCCCCTGTTAGGGGAAATGTCTGTTATAATAAAGTAGGGCGGGGGCTTGCTCCCGCCGCAAAGTGCCCGAATTCGGAGAATTTTGCTCCCGCCGTCAATTCACATCGATCCCCAATTTGTCATCCTGAGCGAAGCGAAGGATCTCCAATAGCGCAAAATAAACCTGTGCGAAACGAGATTCTTCGCCTATCGGCTCAGAATGACAATTAGGCGGGCGAACACAGTTCGCCCCTACGATTCGGGAACAACCGAAAATGCGTTCCGTAAAATCACATCAAAATCGACGGGCGGGCGTGGAACAAATTGCATTTTTATTTTTCAATCGGAACGGTCAAGACCGTTCCCTACAATTTTTCATTATTCATTTTTCATTATTCATCCATTTTCGGGTCGTCGAGGACGCCGCCCCCTACGCTCGCATTACAGTTTGTCCGTTCCGTTACCTCCCACAACCCCCAATTTACATTCTCCCCCTTGACAAAAACCGCACTTTGCTGTACGATTGCTCTGCCTGAAAATCTTTTCTATTCGGGCGGTCGGTTCGGAACCATCCCGACCGGTGCTATGAAGCGGCACCAAACAAAACTAAGGAGAAATTGAATATGCAAAGAAAACAAACCATGTTCCTCGTACAGGGCGCGGTCATTGCGGCGCTGTATGCCGCGCTGACCTATGCGGCCGGACTCTTGAACCTTGCCTATGGCAGTGTGCAGTTTCGGTTTTCCGAAGCGCTCACGGTGCTGGCGGTCTTTACGCCGGCGGCCATTCCCGGGCTTACCATCGGGTGTTTCCTCGGCAACCTCGGCAGTCCGTACGGCATGATTGACATTGTCTGCGGCACGCTTGCCACCTTGCTTGCGGCGGGGTGCTCGTATTTGACGCGCAAAATCCGGTTTCAAAATCTGCCGCTTTTGTCGCTGTTTTTCCCCGTGCTGTTTAACGCGCTGATTGTCGGTGCGGAAATCGCCGTGTTTTTGCCCGAGGGCTTTACGGTGACGGGCTACCTGCTCAATGCCCTTTGGGTGGGCTTAGGTGAACTTGTCGTCTGCTATGTCGGGGGGATTCCGCTGTTTTTGGCGGTGGACAAAACGCCGCTTTCAAAGAAAATGCAATTTGTAAAATCAAAATAATCGGTTGCAATACGCCGTCCTTTTATGCTACAATGGCAAAAAAGGACGGCTTTTTTCAGCGGTTCTTGTGTGGTGATATGTATGGCAAAAATTTTGGTCGCCGATGACGAACAGCTCATTCGGCAGCTGGTATGCGATTTTTTGGAGAACGCGGGGCATGAAACGCTCGCGGCGGCAGACGGTGCCGCGGCGCTCAAACTGTTCCGAGAAAATCCCGACACGGCGCTTTTAATTTTGGATATTATGATGCCGGAGCTTGACGGGTGGGCGGTCACGCGCGAAATTCGCAAGCAGTCCGATGTGCCGATTATTCTGTTATCGGCGCGCGGGCAGGAATTTGACCAGCTGACGGGCTTTGAAGCGGGCGCGGACGAATATGTCACAAAGCCGTTCAGTCCCGTGGTCCTTGTCAAGCGCGCAGAAGCGCTTTTGCGCCGTCGCTGTGCCGCCGCACCGAGCGCGGCGGACTATTGGGGCTTAACGGTGGACGCCACCGCGCACGAGGTCAAAATCGACGGCGAGCCGATTTTGCTGACCTTAAAGGAATATAACATTTTAATCAAATTGCTTTCCAATGTCGGGCGGGTATATAACCGCGAGCAGTTGCTGGACGACATTTGGGGCTTTGACTATTTCGGTGACACGCGCACGGTGGATTCCCATGTGGCGCGGTTGCGCACGAAGCTCGGCGCGTGGGGCACGGCACATTTGAAAACCGTGTACGGCGTCGGCTACAAAATCCAGGAGAGCGACCATGCGTAAGAATCAAGAAAAACGCTTTGTCAGCATTCGCGTGCGGCTGTTTTTGCAAATCGGTGCAATTTTTTTGCTTGCCGTGTTGGTGCTGTTGGGGCTCAACCGATGGTATCTGCCCGCCGTATATGCATATAACACCCGCCAAAATATGCAAACGGTCGCCGAGGCGATTGACGCGCTGGACATCACCGCCGCAGACCTGCCCGCGCACCTTGCGGCGTTGGAAAAAGTCAACGGATTAAGCATTGACCTGTATTCCGAAAAAGGGGAAACGCTGTACCACGGCAAGGAACAGATTTTTGCAGGCGGCGGCAAGGTCACGATGAAGGATCGCCGCGAATTTGCAGACGGCTCCTACTTTGAAACGCAGGTATTAGAACGGCAAAATGCGCAGTATATCGTCTATGTACGGCAACTCTCCTTCGGCGGTACGGTGGAAATGTTCAGCCGCAAAAGTACGATTGACGACAACGCCAACGCCGCGATTGCCGTCACCACCGGCACGGGCATTGCCGCGCTTACCTTGGCGCTGTTTGCCGTATATTTTTACTCCAAACGCTTTACAAAGCCGCTGATTGAAATGCGCAATGTGACCAAAAACATTGCCGAAACGGACTTTTCCCACAAATGCACCGCCGAAACGCGCGACGAAATCGGCGAACTTGCCGGCAGTATCAATCAGCTTTCGGCGTCGCTGGAAGCGACGCTTGCCGATTTAAGTGAGAAAAACCGCAAACTGCAAAGCGATATTGCACACGAACAGCGCGTGGACAAAATGCGCAAGGACTTTATTTCCAATGTCTCGCACGAGCTGAAAACGCCGATTTCGATTGTGCAGGGCTACGCCGAGGGTGCAAAACTGCTTTGCGAAAGCGGCAACAATGCAAAAGCGGAGGAGTATTGCGATATTATCGTCTCCGAAGCGGAAAAAATGAATGCGTTGGTGCTCCAACTTTTGGAATTGTCGCAATATGAGTCGGGCAGTATGCAAATTCGGCGGGAAGCGTTCGATTTCGCCGCACTTTGTGCGGATTACGCCCGCGCAAATGCGTTGAAATTCTCAGAAAAGGGCATTGCGTTTGAAGCAAATGTGCCGAGCCCCTGTATGTGCTTTGCCGATCGCGTAAAAATCCAAATGGTGCTCAACAACTATCTTTCCAATGCGGTTTCGCACGCCGCCGGCGAAAAGAAAATCACCCTGCAAGCCGAAAAAAGCGGAGATTTTTGGCACATTACCGTGTTCAACACGGGTGAGCCAATTGCAGACGAGGACATCGGAAAAATTTGGGACAGCTTTTACCGCGCCGACAAATCCCACTCCCGCAAAGAAGGGCGGTTCGGCTTGGGGCTGTCTATCGTCAGCGAAATTCAAAAATTACACCAAGCCGCCTACGGCGTCGAAAACCGCGACGGCGGTGTGGCGTTTTGGTTTGATGTGCTTTGTGCACAGTAGCGCCGCTTCCCCCCTATATATAGAATCCGAACCCGTCAAAAATGCAGTATTAAAGCGATATTTGTCGCTTTCGCTGTTGCCATAAGCAAAAAATGCCCCGATGCAATCGCATCGGGGCTCAACTTGTTTTATACGCATTACGCGGTCTGCCCGTCGTCCTCCTCGTCCTTTTTGTGCCTGCGCACAAAGAGGAACAGCAACAGGAAGAACGCAAAGCCGAACAGTACGGCGGCTTCCACGGGATTTTCACGAAGAAACGCGCCCGTTTTGATAATGACGGGATTGTCTTTGATGATTTCGCCGATGTCCGCAGGGGGGTTCTCCTGCGGTACTTCGGGTGCCCCCGGCACAATCGTCACAGAACCGTCTGCATTGACAATAAAATCCAAATATGCAAGTTCTGTGCCCGCGGGCACGGCAACAACCTGTGTGCCGTCTTCCAAGGTTTCCACCGTGATTTCGGTCGCGTCCGCGCGCACTTCAAGGACAAAGGTTTCCCGGCCGACGGTCTCGCCGTCACGGTTTTGGATTTCGACGCGGTGCCGCCCGTCTTTGATCACGGGGATGGCATACTGCCCGTCGCCGTCGGCGGTCGTTTCGAGTTCGCCAAAATCAAAACACAGTTTGGCTGCGGGCAAGGGGGTATCTTTGTCGCCGCTGTATACGCCGCCCTGCAACGCGAAACGGTGGCAGGGGTCGTGCGCGTCGGGATGCGGCGTATCCGCATCACACGGCGCAAATCCGAACGCAATATTCAAATCCGTATAGACATTTTGAAGCGGTAATTCCCCGTGTTCCATTTGGTTGGTTACATCTTCGTCATTCACGGTGACGGTTTCAATATGACAATCCGCACCGCAAATGATTTCTAAATTAACCTCGCCGTGCCGCGGGACAACAATGGTCGTACCGCTGGGTACAACTTCGTCTTCATACAGCACATAGCCGCCCTCGTTATACGTAATGGTAATTTCATGCTGCTCCGGCACAACGGTTTTCAGTTCCATGCCCTCGGCAAAAACGCCGATTTGCAATGCAAAGCACAGCAACACGCAAAGGACTGCACTGCAAGCCTTCTTCATGAAATCACCTCCCTGAAAATGAAAATGCGAATCATTGCGCGCTTACGGGGTGGGCGCGGTGTAAACCACGGTGTAGGTCATCGTTCCGGTGTATTCCCCGACAGCCGCACCGCTGAAATCAGAAATGGTTACGGTGGTGGCGCTGTTCACTGCGGCATTCGCGCCGGTGAACTCCTGCGCTGCGCCGTTTTGTACGGAGAAGGTCAGGGTGTCGGCGGTACCGGCCGCCGTCATTACGCCGCCGGCATTTTCCGCCGCGCTGACGGTGATTTTTGCGCCGATTTGCAATGCGCTGGTCACGGTATATTTCGCATCCTGCGCGGCGGTATCGCCCCAAGCGACATTGACTGCCGCAGGATAACTCACGGAATAGGTTTCGTCGGACGGCAAATAGGTGGTAATCACATCAATACTACCGGATTGCGCGGTATCTTTTGTAATGGGATTCGGGTCTGCCGCGAATGCCGGCACGCAAAGCGCGAACAACATAGTCAGCGCCATGACAACTGCTAAAATCTTTTTCATGGTTCGTTCTCCTTATTAAAACTCCAAGTCGATACTTGTTACGGCGCGGCGTTTACGGTAACGGCAAAGGTGACGGTATCGGTGTATTCATTGATTGCCGCCGCGTCCCAAGCGGACTGTGCAACATCGACCTTCACGGTTTTCACAAAACCGCCTGCCGCGACAACTGCCGCTGTGGTCGTGACATTGAAATCGCCCGCCAAAGTGTATGCCAAGGTTTCACTTGCCGCAGAGGTCATAACGGCATGGGTTTGCGACACGGCAACGGTGATGGTTTTGCCGGTTTTCAGCTGGCTGACAACGGAATATTCAAATGCCGCGTTTGTATCGTCTACCAAGGTGCCCCACGGAATTTCCATCGCCGCGGGGTAGGAAACGGTAAAGCTTTCATCGCTTGTGGAATAGGTGGTTTTGACCGGCACAACCGCTTCTTTCGGGTCGGGCGTGCCTTGGGTAATCGTACCCGCAAATGCCGGCACGCAAAGCGCGAACAGCATGGTAAGCGCCATAACGACTGCTAAAATCTTTTTCATAGTCCATTCTCCTCAAAAACGAAATATAAATCGGTTACGCAGTAACCACATTCACGGTGAAGGTCAGGGTGTCTGCATATTCGCCGATAACGGCATTACAGCGTTACGCCCGCTTCGGGGGTATAGAGCATTTTGTTTTGCCCGTCGCTGTCTGCAACGGTTACGGTCAAATACTTGCCGTATGCCAAATGGGATTCTACGGTATACGCAATGTCATATGCCGTTGTGGTCAACCACGGAATGGTGGTTTCGGCGGGAATGGAAACGGTAAAGTTTTCTGCGCTGTCGCCGGCTGCGGTTGTTGTTCTGGTTTTGACAATCGAGTCCCCCGTGCCGCCGTCTGTCGTGATGTTCGCCGCGAACGCGGGTACGCAAAGCACAGTCAGCATCACAAGCGCCAAAATTGCGGAAATTGCTTTTTTCATCAGGTATCACTCCTCAAAACAGTATGGGTTGCTTTACGGAAGCACATCGACCGTAAAGGTTAAGGTGTCTGCGTATTCACCGACGACGGCGGTGTTCCAATCGTCACCCGCAACGCTGACGGTCAA
>SFIQ01000004.1 GCA_004555265.1 Ruminococcus sp. | reverse complement strand
GCCGTACCAAACATTGTTGCAAAAATAATCAAACGAAATGTTTTTATTGCCGTGACGCAATAAGTTTTTCTTTTCGTATTCTTCTAACTTATATTCCGAATAATCCTTACTCATAAGCACTCCTGTTTTTGAAAATGTAAATTCTTTGATATTTTGACAATCCACATCGTTCTAATCAACATTATACAATTCTATTTACAAACTGTCAATTACTGCTAAAATGAAAGTGTAGCTACAAAATATTTTTGAAAGGAGGTACCAATGAAAACTGAATATCGCAAAGCCTGTTTCTTTCTGACACCGAATAATATTTTCGATGAAGGCTTAAAGCCGAGAGAGTTTATTGTGTACAGTTATCTGTTACGATGTGGTGATGCAAAAAGGCAATCTTTTCCATCACGAAAAGACATTGCTAAAAAGTGTTCAATATCAGTTCCCACGGTTGGCATTGCACTTAAAAATCTTGAAGAGAGCGGATTAATTTCCATCACTCACAGAAACGATCCTGCAAACGGCAATCATCTGTCGCACCTATACACAGTCGAAAAAACTTGGTAAGGGCTCGTCAGGACACCTGACAAAAAGAATATAAAAGCACCTTGAAAATTGAATATTGAAAATAAGCAAAGTAATCGGCACAAACACAAAACTCGATTGTAGACGATTTGTAAGAGCGTTGCAGAGCTGAATTGGGGCTATGTACCGTAGTATTACCACGATATTATCTTAAGCAGGATAAAGCAAGGCGTACCTTGCGGTTCACATCAGCCGGCAGAGCCGACTGTTTTCAAGGCTTTAACCGACAACAGCTTAGGGGTAACTCAAATTTAGGGGAAATGGAGGTACAAATATGGACAATATGAAAAAATATGCATTCTATATGCCTAAAAGCTTAATTGATGATGTTGATAATACAATCAACTCTCTTGGCAAAATGTCAAGAGCAGAGTTCATTCGTGAGGCAGTTGATTTCTATATCGGCTATCTTAATTCACTGAGGGCAAGTGATTACCTGTCACCTATGCTCTCCCGTGCAATCAAAGGTGAGATAGAAAGCGTTGAGAAGAATGTCAGTGAAATGATTTTCAAATTGGCAGTTCAAAGTGCTATTGCAAATATTTTCATTGCAAGCGGATTAAATCTTGATACTTCTAACATTGATTATCTTACAAAGTGTGCAGCGAAAGAGATAGCAAAGCAAAACGGTATTATTGATTTGAAAAAGGCAAATGAAATGTTTAGAGCTGAATAATGGCACAGATAATTCTAAGCAGCAGATATATTAAAAATCCTAAAAAGGTTAATGCCGGAAAGCTTGTTAAGTATATGGGTACTCGTGAGGGAGTTGAAAAGCTACCTAAAGGTATTGAAATCAAGCCTGCGACTAAAAAACAACAGGAACTGATAAATACAATTACAAACCGTTATCCCGAAACAAAGGACTACCTTGAATACAAGGACTACGACAAAAGCAAAACAAAAAGCAGTGCAACGGAATTCATTGACACAGTTGTTGAAAGAAATGCTGACAGAGCCGAGCAGTTAAAATCATTGGTTTCATATATGGCTCAGCGACCGAGTGTTGAAAGGATAGGCAGTCACGGATTGTTTTCAGCCACAGATGATGAAATCAATCTTGATGAGGTTGCAGACAGAGTATCTAATCACGATGGAATTGTTTGGACTCATGTAATCAGCTTAACTCGTGAGGATGCCGAAAGATTAGGCTACAACAATGCTGAGGCTTGGAAAAATCTTGTTAAAAGAAATGAGATTGAAATAGCAAATGCTCACAAGATAAGCCAAGATGATATTGAATGGTACGGTGCGTTTCACAATACAACCCATCACCCTCACATACATTTACTTGTATATTCAAAATCAGGACAAGGCTATCTAACTGCAAAGGCAATAAAGGATATGAAATCATCATTTGCAAATGACATATTCCGTAACGAAAGATACAAACTGTTCAAGGAACAAACAGCGATAAGGAATGAACTCAAGGATGAATTTAACTCTTATCTTGACCAAATCAAAAACGGAGATATTGTTTTATCCGACAGAATGCTTAAGCTGGTAAACAATTTAAAAACACAATTGAATAACTACAAAGGCAAAAAGGTTTACGGATATCTGCCAAATAAAATGAAAAGAACGGTTGATCAAATACAATGGTGCCTACTGCTTGACAACGAGGACCTATATTTTCTCTATCATTCTTGGAACGACATAAACAACAAAAAGCTATCAACATATTACGACAGCAAGAATAATTATGTTTACATCATTAAAAACAAGGAGTTTCGTTCCGTAAAGAATGCAATCATAAAGGCAATAGATGAAATGCAGATAAATGATACCACAGAGCAAAGCAGTAATGTAACAAATGTCATTAACGATTTGACAAGACTTCTTGCAAATATGCTTTCGTTAAGTGCAGAAAAGAAAATGAAAAGTCTTAACTTAAAAAGCAGGCAAGAGGTCAAAGAGACGGTGTTTCCAAAAATGACAAAAAGGAGGTTGATGAATCTAAATCACAAACTGCATCACAAAATCTTGAAGCTTTGTTTGAGCTTGGTGCTATGATGATTAGAAAGGCAGTAAGTCATAACAATGATTATGAATATGATTACAATAACGACAATAATGATTATGAAGAAGAACAAGGCTTTGATTTAACAATGTAACTAAAGCTAAAAAGTCCCGGTTGGTTGAGATACCGACCGGGCAGAAAGGAAATTAGAATGATTAAAAATATTATTACAATAGAGGTAATTGCGAAAGGAGTGATGACATAAGGACAAGGTGCTTTTGCATAAGTTTCGTTGAGGCGATTGCTAATGAAAACGAAAATCATTTTCGAAAATCAAAATGATTGTGCAAAAGACAAAAGCAAAGAATTTGAAGGTCAGTATATGAAAGCAATTTTACTTGCTCTGTTGGAGGGAGGAAAAATAAATCAGGCACAGTATGACGAGTGCAAAAGACGGCTCAAAATAAATTAGCTGGACTTTCAAATTACTTTGAATATAATGTGTGTTGAAAAAGGCAGGTGCCTTTACATCCGCGCCTGCCTGTAAAAAACAGAAAGGAGAAAGTTATGCTTAAAACTGATGACAGGGTACTGCGAGTGGCGGCGTACTGCCGTGTATCCACCGACAAAACGGACCAGGCAAATTCCCTTGAAAGTCAGCAACGATACTTTAACGAGTACATAAGGCGAAATCCTTTGTGGGAGCTTTATAACATTTATGTTGATGACGGAATTTCCGGCACAAGCACGAAAAAGCGTGTGGCATTCAATCAAATGATTGAGGACGCAAAGGGCGGTAAATTTGATTTGATTATCACAAAGGAAATCAGCCGATTTGCTCGAAATATTCTTGACAGCATTGGCTACACAAGAGAGCTGAAAAATTTAGGCGTCGGCGTAATATTCCTCAACGATAACATAAACACTCTTGATAATGATGCGGAAATGCGACTTGCATTTTTCTCAACAATGGCACAGGAGGAAAGCCGAAAAACAAGCGAGCGTGTTAAGTGGGGACTGCGCAGGCAGATGGAAAAGGGTGTTGTTCTCGGCAGGGATATGCTTGGCTATGATGTGCGAAACGGACAACTCATCATAAACGAGGAGGGTGCCGAAACGGTAAAGCTGATTTATCACAAATTCCTTGACGAAGGCAAGGGTGCTCACAGGATTGCAAGGGAGCTTCGTGAGGAGGGAGTCAAGACCTCCACACGAATGAAGGATTGGTCATATACGGTTATTCTGCGAATACTGCGAAATGAAAAATACTGCGGCGACCTTGTTCAGCAAAAGACCTACACACCCGATTATCTATCCCACAAAAAGAAACGCAACTACGGCGAAATGGAAACGGTGGAAATTCATAATCATCACGAACCGATTATTTCACGAGAACGCTTTGAGGCAGTGCAAAGAGAGCTTGAAAGACGCAGACCTGCCGAAAGTACCGTGAAAGCCTTTGCAAACCGTTACGCACTGTCGGGCAAAATCGTCTGCGGCGAATGCGGTGCAGGCTTTGTAAGACGGCAAAAGAAACGCAAGGACGGCTCGTTCAATGTTAAATGGGTGTGTGCCGAAAGTCAAAAGAACGGCTCGAAGCATAAAGAAAAGGACGGAACCTCCGCAGGATGCACCACTAATTCAATAAATGACCGAGATATAAAAGAAATTCTGCAAAGGGTGGTTGCCGATACAATGGAGGGCAGAGCAGAGGTTACAGGCTACATGTTGCAGACGGTGGAAGCAGTTATTGAAGCAGTGGGCAAAAGCAATAACACCCACCACTTTGAAAAGGAAATTGAAAGGTGCAAGGAAAAGAAAAAAAGACTCCTCGATATGTGCCTTAACGGTTACATTGAGGCAAAGGAATACCGAGAAGCCTGTGATGAAATCACAATGCAAATTATTGACCTTGAAGAAAAGTTAAATCGTGAAAAGAGCAATCAAAAGATTATTGAGGACAAGGAAAAGATTATCAAGGATATAAGAGAATTCGTTGAAAATGTGTCCTGCGGTGCAGAATGGAACGATACATTTTACCGCAACATAGTTGATAAAATCGTGGTTTACAAGAACAGAAAAATAGATATTCACCTAAAGCTGATACCTGAAAAGTGGCAGGCAAAAATCCTTTCAGGTGCAGGTGAAATTAACGCTTATGAGAGCAAAAAATCCTCTTGTGTATGCTCTACGCCAATGTCCGTTAAAAGCCCTTTGAGTTCTGCATACGGCATCGCAAACCGTTGCGACAAATACCGTAAGGATGCACCCAATTCGCCGTCGGGGCCGCCGTATTGGCTGATGATGATTTGCGCATATTTCGGATTCGGGTTTTTGATATTTACGGGATATTGTAATTTTTTCTCATACTGAAACATAGCTTACTTCACACACTCCTCTGTCTCCCACGGCCACGGGTTTTTCAGCCAGTCTTCTCCGGCGCCTGCGCCTGCCGAAAGCGGCCCGAATTTGGCTTCAAAATCTGCAAGCTGTGCGCGGTATTCTTCGGCATATTTTCGGTTTCTGCGCATCGCATTTGTGTCGCACGGGTGTGTGTCCAAATACAAATGCAACTCCCAAAGCATAAATTGTGTCGCTGAAAGCGATTTCAGGCATTTTTCGCGTTCACTAAGCATCATACACATTTACCTCCTAAAAACGGCTTGTCGAGGTCAGGAAACGCCGTTCCGCTGCAAAGTGCTTTTTCTTTCGCATAAGTCGTTGTATTTGTCTGAAACGGCACATACGCCATGGTCGTTACAGGATTGCACGGCAGTTTTGAAATTCCCGTATATTCCGATACTGTATCTTCCGGGCAATACGCTTCCTTCTTCGGCATTTCCGGTACACAGTCGCAATAGTCCAAATACTCTTTCAAAGCGTTCTCTCCTTTTGATTCGGAACTTCCTCCTACTGCCATTGTATGCGACGACTTGGCGTTTGCCAATAAAAAAGCCCTACTCCTTTTTGGAGTAAGGCTTTTAGTCACAAGATATTTTTTTGGCGTTACAGGACATATATGACAACGTCGCGACTGCCCCATTGTCTGCATTCGGATTCGGTGTTCATAAACAAATCCACCGTGAATTTGCCTTTTTTGACAAATCCGCCCGTATCCGCAGCTATCGCATAGCCGTAAACAATACCGTCCGTAGAAACAATCCACAGTTCACTGCCATACGGAATTTGGTTCGGATTGACGGCGATATAACCGGGTTTTACGGTTCTTCCGCTGGCGGTTTTTGAACCGGGCGCCGCCGTATATGCCGCAGCCTTGCCGGTAATAATCTGTTTATATTCCGTTGGCGCGCCGTTTTCGATTTTCAAATATGCAGGTTGCATCAGTTCCGAAATCGGCGTACCGCCGTTACGAAGGCTTGCAACCGCAACTGCCTTTTGTTTTGTACCAACCGTCGTAATCTGCGGTACAGATTCGGTCAAAACCGTTTCCGACAGCACTTCGGACGAAGCATATACGCCGTCTACGATTTTGTCGCGGTAGGTAACGGTCTTTTCGCCGTTTTGCCCGGCTTGCGTAATTTCGCTCTGCCCTTCATACATCGACGAAGACTTCACGGTTTTTTTCACAAAAGCGATTTTTTCGTTTACCGTGCGCTGTGCATAGGTAACACGGTAAACCGTAATTTCCAAATTGTCAAACAGGGCTTCCGATACAGCAGGCTGTACCTCATCATTTTCGCCCAACGAAACATTTGCCTGTTGCAATGCATCTGCCACAGTTCCCTCGCCGATTAGCAATGCGGTGGTTACACCGTCGGCGGTAACAGTAACGTGATATGCATTTGTCAGCTTCACAACCAAGCCGTCATACAGAACGGTATCGGTCGGAACACTGACCAATTGCCCTTCCTCCACGGTTACGGCGAGTTCTTGTAACAAATCCGAAACCGTACCGGCAAGCACGATTGAAGTGCTGACACCGTTTAAATCCACAAATGTGACGGACGCGGCGCGATAAATTGTAATCTCGCTGTCCTCACCTGGGATGAAAGCCTCCAAAGAAAGCTTATCTTTGTCAGACAGAATAATTTCTGCCTGCTCCACAATTTCGTACGCATCGTTTTTCGATGTTTCTACTCTTGTGATTTCCGAGCCGTCATAAATGTCAACGACATACGAACTCGGTGCGGCAGCAAAAGCAGTACCGGCGCAAAGTACGGCAAACGCCATAATCAGCGCAGCAACCTTCCAAAAGGTTGCTCGGGTTGCTTTTACATACCCTTTTAATTCAGTAATCATCATTCTGCTCCTTTAACTCATACCTCTTCAAGGGTCTTTGCGCAAAGAGGCTGTTGGACGCCAACCCATTCGTAGAAAAAGAAGGATTTGAACGGATTTTTGCGGCGCCACGGTTATTATCGCTTGTGACAACGGCCATTATATTTCCAAGATTTCTAATTGTCAAATTTTCAAAAACGAAGTTTTTAGTAAATTTGCACAAATTGATATTTTCAAATCTGACAAAATCAAGGTTTTTCGGGCGAGTTTTTGAACACTCGTTCTGAAATTCGGGTGAATATTTGTGAAAAAGTTAAAAATCTAACAAATTGTTACAAAGGGGTTACAAATGGGGAAATCTAGCTGATTTTTTGTCTCTTTTTACCCGTATTTCCAAATACAGTATATGCATTTTCGGAAAAAGTATGCATTTTCGGAAAATTGGCGGAATTAAAAGGCAGAAAATGAACCGAAACCAAGCTTTTTTCGGTATATTCCCCCACCTTATACCCTAAATTTTGCCTAAAACAGCACGCGCAATACACTTTTTCGTTTTTTGAAAAAATATAGTATTTTTCTGTCGAGTATGGTATACTGTAAATGCATAAAAAATACGGATTTTTTTCGCGGATTTTTTGATGCAATCGGAATGTATATATAATAGTATAGGAATTTTTCGTATGAAAGAGTTTACGATTACCAAAAACGATGCCGGTCAGCGGCTCGACAAATTTCTGCACAAAACCGTGCCGAATTTGCCGCAGTCTCTCCTTTACAAATCCATTCGGACAAAAAATATCAAAGTAAACGGCAAACGGGCGGAAGTTTCCACGCGGCTTTGCGAGGGCGACTCGGTCAAAGTATTTGTTGCAGATGAATTTTTTGCACAATCAGAAACCGTATATGATTTTTTGCGCGCAGGCAAATCGTTAGATATTGTCTATGAGGACAACAATTTGCTTTTGCTGAATAAAAAAGTCGGCGTGCTATGCCACCCCGATGACCGCGAGTATATTGACACGCTCATCGGTCGCGTAAAACGCTATTTATATGACAAGGGCGAATACTTGCCGCAGCAAGGAAATTCCTTTACACCCGCGTTGGTCAACCGTATTGACCGCAACACGGGCGGCATTGTGATTGCGGCGAAAAATGCGGAAACCTTGCGTATTCTCAATCAAAAAATGAAAGACCGTGAACTGCACAAGTTTTATTTGTGTGTAGTTCACGGCGAGTTAGAGCAAAAAAGCGGTACGCTTTCAGGGTATCTTGTGAAAGACGAAAGTAAAAACAAGGTGACTGTATCAAAAAACGCCCGACAAGGCGCAAAGGAAATCCGCACAAAATACAAGGTGTTGGACTGCGACGGCACTTTAAGTCTTGTTGAGGTGGAACTGCTCACGGGCAGAACGCATCAAATCCGCGCGCATTTTGCGTCCATTGGGCATCCGCTTTTGGGCGACGGCAAATACGGCACCAATGCGCAAAACAAGAAATACGGTTACAAAAAGCAGTTTTTGTATTCCTATAAATTGGTTTTTGATTTTACTACGGATGCAGGAATTCTCGATTACCTAAATCACAAAGAATTTGAAGTAAAAGATGTGTGGTTTAAAGAGGAATTCTATAACAAGGGGATTTAAAATGATTAAAGAGACAGAGAGCTAAATGCTTTCTGTCTCTTGTTTCATTTATAAAACGCTTCGGGATAAATATCTCTGTATTTCCCGTAATCATCCGAAACTTTTCCCCAATCAAATGCCTTTCCGTGGTCAATGTTTTGATTGATAATTTCCATAAGAAAACTTCCAATATACAGTTTAAAATACTATAACTCTTTTTTCATATAATTTTCTTTACACTCCATATATCCGTGCTTCGGATAAAACTCGTGCGACTCGTACCATTGCACACAGTCCCCCAAATGCACATATATGGCTTGTTTCCCCTGCAACCGAATATAGTTTTCAGCCGTTTTTAAAAGCGCCGTACCAATCCCCTGATGTTTCAAATTGCATTTTACAAACAGCCTGTGCAAAGTTACTGTATCGGCATTTTCATTCGTGCTGTATCCGATACTGCCGATTACCCTGTCATTTTCGTCTAACGCAATCCAAAACATATCCCCTTTGTCGAAATAGGCTTTTTGTATGTCGAGCAAATCGTTATTCAGCCCCGGAACGCGCCCCAAAGCGTTTTTGGCTTCAAGTATCATAAATATCATATCGTCACGGTATTTTGTTTCAAACGGAATGATTTTCATTCTGTACGCCCCCAAGATTATAAATAGTATAAACCAAATCGCTCTCACAAGCAATAGAAAAAACACCCGAAGTGCATCGGGTGTTTTTGCATACATATTTCGGAAAAAAGTTATCTCTTTGAGAACTGCGGTGCACGGCGAGCGCCTTTGAGACCGTATTTCTTTCTTTCCTTCATTCTCGGGTCGCGGGTCAGGAAGCCCGCTTTTTTGAGTTCGGGACGAAGATTTTCGTCATACTGCAAAAGCGCACGGGAAAGACCGTGACGGATTGCACCTGCCTGACCGGTTACGCCGCCGCCTGCAACTTTGCAGACGATATCGAACTTGTCAGCCGTGCCGGTAAGAGCGAGAGGCTGACGGACAATCAATTTTAAGGTTTCAAGACCGAAATAATCGTCAATATCTCTGTCATTGATGGTGATTTTGCCGGTACCTGCATACACACGAACGCGTGCAACAGATTTCTTTCTTCTTCCTGTACCGTAAAAATAAGGATTGGTTTCGTACATAATTTATTGCCTCCCTTTCTTAAAATTCACGCACAACGGGCTTCTGTGCCGCATGTGCATGTTCAGCACCGCAGTAAATGTGCAGTCTGGTCAGTGATTTTCTGCCGATGGTGTTGGCAGGCAGCATACCTTTTACTGCCTTTTTCACCGCGAATTCCGGCTTTTCAGCCATCAGGGTTTTGTAATCGACCTCTTTCATGTTGCCAATGTACCCTGTGTGATGGTAATACTTTTTCTGTTCGAGCTTGTTGCCGGTCAAAACAACTTTTGCCGCATTGATGATGATGACATTGTCGCCACAGTCTGCATGCGGTGCAAAGGTCGGCTTGTGTTTGCCGCGAAGAAGCGTAGCAGCCTCAGCCGCAACTTCGCCGAGCGTTCTGCCGTCTGCATCAAGCACATACCATGCACGGCTGATGTCGCCGGCTTTAGGCATATAAGTTGACATAAACATAACCTCCGTGTTCCATTTGTTTTTCTTAATTGCTCGAATAGTTTACCACGAGAACAAGAATTCGTCAACAACTTTTTTGAAAATTTTAATGCGCAAAGGTATTTTCTCTTATTTTCTCTGTATTTCTCGTATTTTTATACACTTTACTCAAACATTATTTTTGCGTTTTCTGTTTACGAAATCGTTGTTTTACGGTAAAATAAGTACGAATTCGGAGGTTTTTTTATGAAACGCGTACTCAGCCTTTGCCGCGCCGCGGTGGATAAATATAATATGATAGAGGAAGGCGACCGTATTGCCGTCGGGGTTTCGGGCGGCAAAGACTCGCTGGTGCTTTTATCTGCTCTTTCGCGCCTACGGGCGTTTTATCCAAAACATTTTGAAGTGGTGGCGATCACACTCGATTATCAGTTTGGCGGTGTACCCGGAGATTTTTCGGCGGTGGAAACGCTCTGCAAAGACCTACAAGTCGAATACATTGTAAAACCCACCAATTTGTGGGAAGTGATTTTTGTCACGCGGCAAGAGAAAAATCCGTGCAGTCTGTGTGCCAAAATGCGCCGCGGGATTTTGCATGACACCGCAAAAGAAAACGGCTGCAACAAAGTCGCTTTGGGACATCATTTGGATGACGCGGCAGAAACATTTATGATAAACCTACTGCGCGGCGGGCAAATCGGTTGTTTCTCCCCTGTTTCCTACCTTTCCAATAAAGATTTATATCTAATTCGTCCATTGGTATTCACAATGGAAAAAGAGGTTTCAGCGGCGGCGCGGCGGCTGAATTTACCCGTTGTAAAAAGCAAATGTCCTGCCGACAAAGTAACCGAACGCCAGACGGTCAAAGAATTGCTTGCTACGCTTGAAAAAGACTACCCCGCCCTACGCAAAAAGATTGTCGGCGCCTTAGAACGCGGCGGAATTGACGGTTGGTAAACCGTTTTTGCAGGATTTTTCAGGAAAAACTGCAAAAAAAATTCAAAAATATGCAAAAATGATAGATAAATATTCACTATTTTTCAAATTTTGAAGCTAAATTTTCAACGATTAAAATGTTCAAAACTCTGTTCATAATGTTAAAAACTTTGATTTTTGAACATTTTTGGCCTTGAAAAAGTCGAAATCCTTGTAAAGCAAACCACTTTACAAGGATTTTCCTTTTTGACAAGCATATACCTTTACATGTAAAGCACTTTGCAAGTCAAACTGCATTTTCAGATGATTTTTGAATATAAAAAAGTGTGCTTATAAAATCGCATCTCGTTTATATGCCGATATATGCAATAAAGTTGCTTTGCCGCGGTGGGAACGGATTCGAATGCGGATTTTTCGCGTTGTGTACGCCTTTTTCAGCCGACAAATGCGTTTATAGCCGATGACGGTATATTTTCCGACGCGTTTCCAACGATTGCTCCCCTTTTTCTGTATGAACAAATCAAATTCTTCAATTTGTTGTCCCGTGGCAATATTTTCCTGCAAAATAACGCTGTCAAATGCTGTTTCCTTACCAAAATCCACAATCAATTCCGGGGTTTCATCGTCCAAAGCCGCCTGCCAAAAGTTTTCGTCGTCGGACAATGCAAATGCGGCACGGTGTTCATTGTCCAGTTCACTGGTGGAAGTTGCACGCGCGTTTTCAAACCGGTTTTCAGGGAATTCACGCTTTAACAGTCGCCCGAACGAGTCCAAAACCATGGCGTCCTCCGCATGGATTTTACCCGTTTTATCGGGTGGGATATTCAAAAGCAACGAGGCGTTGCCACCCACGGAATTCAAGTAAATTTTATAGAGTTTGTCAATGGATTTGACCTTGCCGTCCTCATTTTCATGGTAAAACCAACCGGGACGAATGGAAGTATCCACTTCCGCAGGATACCAAATCAAATCCGTTTCCCCTTTTATGGCTTTGCGTGAGCCCAAATCCAGCGTCATTGCGTTGTGCTTTTTGGCGAAGTTTTTATCATCGGATTTCTGCGATTTTTCCGCTATAAATTCATTGACAGAAAGCCAAGACGGCACTACGCTCCATTCAGATTTGCGGCAAACACCCGCCTCGTTACCGATCCAGCGCACATCCGGTCCGCTGATACAAATCACGGCATTGGGCTGTAACTCTCGCATTACCGCATAATACCCTTGCCAATCATATTTTTGTACTTTCCCGTTTTTGCCCTCACCGCAAGCGCCGTCCAACCAAATGCAGAACAGGTCGCCGTACTCGGTCAGCAACTCCCGCAGTTGATTTTTGTAATAGGTATTATACGGTTCGCCCTGCCCATAGGTTTGCTCGTGTCTGTCCCACGGGGAAAGATAAACGCCGAATTTCAGCCCGTTATTTTTACAAGCCTCGGCAACCTCTTTGACAACATCGCCCTGCCCGTCGCGAAACGGACTGTTTTTGACGGAATACTCGGTATATTTGCTCGGCCAAAGACAAAAACCGTCGTGATGCTTACAAGTCAAAATCAGCCCGCGCATACCCGCGGATTTAACCGCTTTTGCCCATTGGTCTGCATCAAAATCCGTCGGGTGAAACAACGCGGGGGACGCTGTGCCGTCGCCCCATTCTTTGCCTGTAAAGGTATTCATTCCGAAATGGCAAAAGGCATAAAACTCCATTTTTTGCCATGCTAACTGCCGCGGTGAAGGCACAACCTTTGCCGCAAGCTGTACGCTTTGTTCCATAGATTTCCCTCATTTGTTAAAATGATATTCTTTTGTATATTATAGCATATTCTGTAATGAATTTCAAATCAACAACCGCCTACATCATTGTAAATTGACAGCACGCGTTCTATGTGGTAATATTATACTGTATTTTTAAAAATAAATATATATTTTTATGCATTTTTAACAGGGAGGGCTTTACAAATGAAAAAAGTGGTTTCGGTCTTTTTAGTCGTCTTACTGATGGTATCCTTTATGCCTTATTCCGCCTTTGCCGCGGAAAAAGACACAACCCCTTTCATTGTTTTACAAGGGTACAGCGGACCGCGTTTGGACGATGCGGACTCAGGCAAACAGGTTTGGGGATTGGACTTTTCCAAAGTAAAAGACCGTATTGTGGAGGCTCTGCCTAAAATTGCGGGGACTGCCGGTGCAACCTTTGCGGGAGATACCACGCAACTTGTGGATATTCTCGGCGGAATTTTATTGGAAACCTTAGAGCCGATTGCCTGCAATCCTGACGGCACCTCAAAATACAATGTTGTTCCGCATATTCAGTCTGCAGAGCAAGCGCGTGTTTCTACGCTTCGCGCAAACGGCGAGGAAGACCTAATTGCCGAAAAAGAGCTTGTTGCCATGGTAGAAGCAGAGCGCGGCGCTGACAATGTTTTTATTTTCCATTTTGATTGGCGAAAAGGGCAAATTGCCTATGCAAAGGCAATCGACGAATTTATACAGGAAGTCAAAGCCTTGACAGATGCACAACAGGTCGATATTTTCGGGCTGAGTCACGGCGGACAATGCGGCGCTTCCTACCTTTATTATTACGGCTGGAAGGGCGACGCACGCAAAGTGATTTTAGATGTCCCTGCCATCGGCGGTACAACCATGGTCGGTGACCCTTTGTGCGGAAATCCGCTGAATTTGAATTATGCAACCATATTGGAATTTGTGGAGCTTGCCATGGGGACGGAAGAAGAATTTGAATGGCTGATAAAATACATCGGCTATGAAAATTTGAATGCGGTGCTCACCGACCTTTGCGAGCGGTATATTGTCGATTTCATCAAATATATTCCGAGTATTTGGGATTTCTGCCCGCTTGCAGTCTATGAAGAAGCCAAAGAAAAACGGTTAGACCCGATAGAAAATGCCGAAATCATTGCGGCATCGGACGCATTCCATTACGGCGCGATGCAGCATATGTCGGACGGACTGTGCCGTGCGCAAAACGCAGGTACCAACATTGCGATTATTACGAATTACGGACACGAGAATGTGACGGGCAGCAATATCAATTCCGACTATATTATTGATACCGTTACCTCCTCCGGCGCAACCTGCGCACCGTTTGACGGCCGTTTCCCATCAAGCTACACCGCACAAGGGACAATTTGCCAAAACAACAAGCATTTACACATTTCTCCCGAGCGCAATGTGGACGCAACGACAGCATACTTGCCGGATAATACTTGGTTTGTCAACGGGCAGTTCCACGGTATGTATGTGTTTGACCCGTACACGGTTGATTTTGTCAAAGCCTTTTTCTTTACGGACGCAATTCAAAATGTTTTTTCAGACAGCAAGTTCCCGCAGTTTAATTCCGCGCAAAACCCCATAGACAGCCTATATATCCGCTTTGACAGCACGGCGCCGGGGTATCACAGCGCGGCAGACCAAAAACTGTTGATATGCAATCTGTCGTCGGAATATGACATAGCCGTTCGCTTTGTTCAGGTAAACGGCGCGAATATAGAAATAAAGCCGAATGCGCTGACTAGGATTGCCGCAGGCGAAACAGGATACATTACCCTGCCCGTCCACGAAATCGTGGATTGCGATACGCCGTTTGATATATCGGTAATTTACACGCTGTTTAATAATCAAACACAGTTAAAAAGTAAAACCTTTACCTTTACGCCACTGTCAAACGCAGACGCGGCAAAGTATTCGTATTTAATTACCGCTGCGGACTTTACCGAAAGCAAGGACTTAGGCAGAACAGAGCGAAACACCGAAAATACGAATACAACGAACTCTGATACGGAAACAACTGCCGACGCGCAAAGCGGCACGCCGACCGCACAAGACAATATTCCGAAGACACAGGGAAAGGCAAAAACCGTTCTCCCCTTTGCCCTGTTACCGATTGCCGCCGCTGTGAGCGCGCTTTGTATCGGCATTCGCCGTAAACGCGCTGAGGAATTCTAAAATTCAAAAGGAAATAGTAAACGGGAACAGTCTGCATTGACTGTTCCCGTATTGTTTTTTGAATATTTATTCTGCGGTTTTTAGAATAGCAACAGCCTGTGTGCCCATTGATTTAAAAATTTCTTCTGCTGTTTTCATTGGAAAAATGACGGTAGACTCTGCTGAAAGAGGATCGGAAAAATAGTAATTTTCATCATCAAAACCACAGAGCACCATACAGTGCTGGTTAACGGGATAGAGATAGGTTTCCGTTTTATCATAGGACTGCCATTGATAGGCTTTTTCAATCGGCGTCATATCCTGTGTAACCCAAACGGCTACGGGGATATCCGCCGCCACATACCTTGCAGACAATTCCTGCAAGCTTTTGCCCGTCAAATCGACTGCATAATACCCTTCCGGTAAATAAGCATTTAGAGCATCTGTAATCACCGGCGCAAAACAGCCCCACCCGCCCTTTGTGCTACGCGGGTTACCTGCATAGGCTTTTGCGGGGTTCGGACCGTATCGGCAACCCCAACGGATTTTAACCTGTTCACAAGGCAAATACGCATCTACAAATGTTTCCGGGGAAACAGAAAATCCGTTATATTGGAGCAACATCGTTGCGCAGACCGCCTCACAACCGTTCGGCAGAGCGTCGCCTTGTTGCAAATGCGGAACAGAAAGCGTTTTACAGCGCAATGCTTTTTGAAATGCATCTATGTACTCCCGCAATGATTCCTGCTCGCTTTCGAACTCTAAAAATTTATCTACCATATTATCGTATTGCATATAAATTTCTTCGGAATATACCATACTCGGTAATTCATTTTGAAATACTGCCGTTTCACTTTCCGTACGGCTGTTTAAAATCCATGTGTCACTTAAAGTAATGTTTTTTGAAAACAAATTCACACGCCTCAACTGAAAAGAAAGCACGCAAACCGCAAAGACACACAAAAGCAAGCAGACCGATACCACACACAAAGCAACGCGAGTACGCCGCATTTTTCTTTTCTCTTTCACAACACATCCTCCTAAACATACAAAACGGGGGAAGCCGCGCACCCAATATGTGCCGACTGCCCCCGTTTTTCAATTTATTCTCCCTTGTTACACTTCGTTGGTTGCGACGATATCTGCACCGGTATTCAAAATATTTTTGAGTACCACATCCCCGATTTTTACAGGTGCTTTCACCGTAACCTTGTTGATTTCGGACATACAGTCAAACAGCATTTCCTTTGGCACGGGAACACTCGATTTCACGGGTACAACCGGCAGTCGCCCGCCCTCGACCTTGACAGTCGAAGTCAGCATCCGTTCGGGGTGTGTGCATTCCTGGCGTGCGTAGCTGTCGCCGCGCTTGCAGGTGTTCCCCGTTACGGAAATCACCTGTCCGTTGTCATCCAATTCTACGGTAATTGCGCAACCTATCGGGCAGGAAACGCAAATCAAATCTCTTTTTTCCATGCGTTACGCCTCCTTTGTGCTGACAACCAGCGTGCTGTCGGCGGGTAATTTGGCAATGACCTCCGCCTTTAATGTAATATACTCCATTTCGCCGGGTGTCATCTTACGCTTTTTCTTGGAGAGCAAAACTGCATCGCCGCAGGTGACGGTCAGGGTAACATTTTCAAGCACCCGACCGACGCGGAAATACAACTTTACATCGTTATCCGTTGCGCGGTTGATATTTTGCGGCACGATATAGCGTACCCCATTTTCACCTTTGGTATGTACCACGCCGTTCTCTTGCTTTTCGCCTTTAATGAATTTTGCCGCACCTTTCCCCGCCAGTTTGCTTTCTTCCGTTACGAAGTCCACCAAATCGTGCACCTGCAACACATTACCACAGGCAAACACACCTTTGTGCGAGGTTTCGCGGTATTCATCCACCACAGGACCGTTTGTCACGGTATCAAGCTGAATGCCCGCGTTTTTGGAAAGTTCATTTTCGGGAATCAAGCCAACGGAAAGCATTAAGGTGTCACACGGAATATATTCCTCCGTACCGGGAATCGGCTTTAAATGCTCGTCCACATTGGCGACGGTTACGCCCTCCAAACGCTCTTTGCCGTGCGTTGCTACGACCGTGCAGGAAAGGCGAAGCGGAATCCCGAAATCCTCCAAGCACTGGACGATATTGCGCGTCAAACCGCCTGAATACGGCATTAACTCGCAAACGGCTTTTACCTTTGCACCCTCTAAGGTCATACGGCGTGCCATAATCAAGCCGATGTCCCCCGAACCGAGGATGACCACCGTTTTGCCGGGCATATATCCATCCAAATTTACATATTTCTGTGCGGTGCCCGCCGTCATAATGCCCGAAGCACGACTGCCGGCAATCGACAGTGCCCCTCTCGGACGTTCGCGGCATCCCATGGCAAGCACAATCGCCTTTGCCTGAATGGTTAAAAGTCCGTCAAAGTTATTGACAGCCGTTACAACATTATCTGCGGAAATATCCAAAACCATGGTGTCTACCTTGACATCAATATCGGTTTTGTAGAGTTCCTCAATAAATCTGCCCGCGTATTCGGGACCGGACAGTTCTTCGCCGAAATAGTGGAGCCCGAAACCCGTGTGAATACACTGCTCCAAAATGCCGCCGAGCGTATCTGCACGCTCTAAAACGATAATTTTTTCAATTCCTTCTTCGTGCGCCGCGAGCGCCGCCGCCATACCGGCAGGGCCGCCGCCGACCACAACTAAATCATATTCGAGCATTGTTCACACCTCACTTCGTTTTCTCAAACAGAATTTTGGAATTCCCGCCGAATTTGGTAATCTCATTCATCGGCATATTTAACTCGCGCGATAAAATTTCAACCACTTTCGAGCCACAGAAACCGCCTTGACATCTGCCCATACCCGCACGCGTGCGTCGTTTCACGCCGTCCACATCGCGCGCACCCGCGGGCGCGTGTATCGCATCAAGAATTTCGCCCTCTGTAATCGTTTCACAGCGGCAAATAATTCTGCCGTAGGCTTTGTTCTTGGCAATCAGTGCTTCTCGTTCGGATTTCGTCATATGGCGGAAGCGCACAGGCGCTTTTCTCGTCAAAACACAGTCTTTCTTTTCTTGCCAATCAGCTTTTTCTTTGAGCAATCCCGCGACCATTTCCGCAATCGCAGGCGCCGCCGAAAGACCGGGAGACTCGATACCAGCCACATTCAAGAAGCAATCATTTTTCGCAGAGAAGCCAATAATAAAGTCATCGGTCACAGGGTGTGCACGCATACCGGCAAACGACGTAATCGCGCCGCGAATGTTTAAAGTCGGCACACTCTTTTTTGCCTTTTCCACAATAAATTCTAACCCCTGCGGCGTAGTATCCACATCTTCCTTATCCTCCACATCCAAAGCAGAAGGACCGATAAGCAAGTTCCCATCCACAGTCGGTGTGACGAGAACACCTTTGCCCATTTTGTTGGGGCATTGGAAAATCGTGTGGTCTGCCATAAAGCCGAAAGACTTATCCAAAAGATAATACTCGCCTTTACGCGCAACCAAAGAAATGCTGTCATCACCAATCATACGGGCAATATCATCTGTATGAATTCCCGCGGCATTTACTACATATTTTGCAGATATTTCGCCTTGCGTTGTTGCAAGCAAAAACCCGTCCGCAGTAACATTTATCGCTTCTACTGCGCAGTTGCGGATAAATTCCACACCATTTGTCACAGCAACCTCGGTTGCCGCAATCGTTAATTCATACGGGCAAACAATGCCTGCCGTTTCGGAAAGCAACGCACCGACGACCTCGTCGCTGACATGCGGCTCTAACGCTTTCACCTGCGCTTTGTCAAGCACCGACAGTTTCGGCACGCCGTTTTTCACGCCGCGTTCATACAGTGTGCGCACATGTTCCATTTCCTCTTCGGAAAACGCCAACACAAGTGAGCCGTTGTTTCGATACGGCACCGCCATATCCGCACACAGTTTCGGCATCAATTCCGTTCCGCGCACATTGAGTTTGGCTTTGAGCGTACCGTTTGCCGCATCAAAGCCGCCGTGCACAATCGCGCTGTTTGCTTTCGTCGTGCCCATGGCAACATCGTTGCATTTTTCCAACAGAGCCACACGAATGTCGTACTTCGACAGCTCGCGGGAAATCAATGCACCGACAACGCCTGCGCCGACAACCGCAACATCGTATTTCATAGTATCACCCCATTAATAAGTTTCGTCTTCATAATCCATATCCTGCCCTGCAAAATCATCTTTTTCGCCTTTTTCCACAAGCACTACATCATTTGCACTTCTTGTGCCGCTGAAAAATGCGGATATTTTTTGATTTATGCTTAAAAACCCTTCCCGCCACGGGAATGTGTCGGCAAAATATGTGTCAAAATCCTTTGCAAAAGTGCCGTCTGTCAAGGTCTGCCGGGTCATATGCGGCATTTTTGCTAAGGTACGGTTTTCGCTTTCGGACACAGTTTTGTCCGTATCCAATACGCTGACAGTAAACAACAAAAATAAGACAACAAAAAACAAAATGCAAATCACCGCACTTATCCCCTTTTGTAAAAGCGGGCGGCGGTCGGCAATCGAGTCAGCTTGCGGTTTTATTTTTTTCAGTTTTTCTAAATATACCATCATAATACCCTTAAAAACGGAAATACAAAAACGGATTATAGCTTGTCCCCACCAAGGCGGCGGTGGCAACAGCCAAAGCACCAACCGCAAACAGCAAGCAAGCGGTGTTGAGCGAAGCCCTGCCGAGCCGTTTGGCAGACAGTCGGTGTGCAACGGTTTTCAAATACGGCAGTATCGGGCAAGAAAGTACCGCACCGACGAGTAAAACCGCAATATAGTTTACACACACTGTGCTTTGCGTTAAGTTCAAAAAACCGTGCCCGCCGAAAGCAGAAATGAAAAACGCTTTGATGGCGGATAGATCCTCAAAATAGAAAAATACCCAGCCAAACAGGACAACCAACATCGTATAGATGTGTTGCACAGCTTTCGGAAGCGTCTCCAAGCGTTTTTCGAGATAGATTTTTTCCAACATCAGGAATACAAAATAGTACAGTCCCCACAAAACAAAATTCCAACTTGCACCGTGCCAAAGGCCCGTCAAAAGCCAAACAAGCAGCATATTGACCGCCCAGCGCTTACGGTTGCCGCCAAGGGGTATGTAGACATAGTCCCGAAAAAAACTGCTTAAAGTCATATGCCAGCGACGCCAAAAGTCGCTGACGCTGCGTGCGGCATACGGATAGCGAAAATTTTCGGGGAACTCAAATCCGAATAACTGCCCTAAGCCGATTGCCATATCGGAATAGCCGGAAAAATCAAAATAAATCTGCAAGGTGTACGCGGCAATCCCTACCCACGCACCGAGCGCGGTTAATTCGGACAAATTCCCGCCGAGCAATTTCTCGGTTAATTCGCCCGCATAATTTGCAATCAAAACCTTTTTTAACAGACCGACGCAAAAACGCAGTGTTCCGTTTGCCGCTTTTTGAAAGGTGCAGGTGCGCGTTTCCAACTGCCGACAAACATCGTTGTACCGCACAATCGGCCCCGCAATTAACTGCGGAAACATCGATACATACAACAGCAATTTATAAAAGTACGGTTGAACGGGGACTTTTCCCCGATATACATCGACAACATAGGTCAGCGCCTGGAAGGTGTAAAATGAAATACCAATGGGTAAAGAAAGCCCTAAAAGCGGAATGTGGATATGCATGAAACTGTTGGCGCTCTCGGCAAAAAAGTCAAAATACTTAAACACACCGAGCGACGAAAGCGTCAAAACCACCGCTAAGGTTAAAAACAGATTCGCTTTTTTCGTTCCTCTGTATTTTTCGATAAAAAGCCCCGCAAAAAAATCCACCGCCGTTGTGGCAACCATTAAAAGGATATACTTCGGCTCTCCCCATGCGTAAAACAGGAGAGAAAACACCAAAAGCACGGCGTTACGAACTTTGATACGGTTGGTCAAAAAATAAAATACCAAACAAATCGGCAGGAAAATGTATAAAAAAGTCAAGCTGGAAAAGACCAAAGATATCACGCACAACTTTCATAAAACTACAATGGCTATTGTACCACAAATTTTGCAAAATGCATAGTCTTTTTGTTAAATCCACGACCATATTTTTGTTGTGTACTATACCGCTTTTTCCATATCTTTTCGCAACCGTTCCAAAATCCGTTTTTCAAGGCGGGAAATATAACTCTGTGAAATTCCCAAAAGCTCTGCAACCTCTTTTTGCGTATACTCCCTTCCCCCACCGATGCCGAAGCGCAGGCACATAATCGTCCGCTCGCGTTGCGGGAGCATTTGCACGCTTTGCAATAACACCCGTTTTTCGTCGTCATATTCCACGCCCTCGTGGATTTCGTCGGCGGCGCTTCCCAAAATATCCGATAAAAGCAGTTCATTCCCGTCCCAATCCACATTTAACGGCTCGTCAATCGAAACATCCGCCTTATGTGCGACGGTTTTGCGTAAAAACATTAATATTTCATTTTCTATACAGCGTGAAGCGTATGTGGCAAGCTTAATATTTTTTTCCGGTCGAAAAGTGTTGACTGCTTTAATCAACCCGATTGTGCCGATAGAAATTAAATCTTCAATATTGACGCCTGAACTTTCAAACTTTTTGGCAATATACACCACCAATCGAAGATTGTGCACAATTAAGTCCTCCCGCACTTCCTTTTCCCCGTTCGCAAGGCGGGTAAGAAGTGCGTCTTCTTCGGCCTTGCTCAGCGGTTCGGGTAATGATTGCGCACCGTTAATGTAGTGCAGTTCGCCTTTACAAAACCAACTTTTAATTTTTAACAGAATCTTTTGTAGTTTGAAACACACGGTTTTTCTCTCCTCGTTCAAAAAATTGATTGCTGAGTATGACTTCGTATTCACTTGTATCAAAGTTTTCCGTGCTCTGTACCAATACGGGCTTTTGAACCAAAATGCCCTCTTTGGGCAAAGAAGCGGTATCAATCACAATGCCGCGCATCACACCGCTTCCGTGCACAGTTCCATAAGGGATAAAACGAAACGATGTCTTTTGCACTTGCGGAATATCGCCGCGTAGGAAGGCTTGCGCGTCTTCGGTTGCCAATTTATGTAAAATACGCTCTGTCGCAATTAAAATCGGTGTATCGGAAAATCCGTCAGAGAGCGTATTGCCTGTATCCAACAGCGCTTTCGTATGCACAGATTTATTGCCGTTTTGAAGCAGTACGGTATACAGCCGATTGTCCGGTGCCTTTCGTTTTAACAAAGCAAAAAACACCGAAAACAGGATATAGCAAAATACGGTGCTCAGCAGTAAAGTCTGCATACTGATGTCAAAATAGACGGCGCCGTTTTGATACACCATTCCGTTTGGCCGGAACACGAGCCACACGGCAAGCATTGCGCCACCGAAGCCGAAATTGACAGCGAAAAATGCCGCATAGGCTTTAAAGTAGGCTTTCACCGTGTTCGTCGGAAAAGAAATCAAAACGAGAATTCCAACGGCCGCCATATGAAAAAGCGCCGTTACAGCAATGGGCAATGCGGGAGCAAAAATAATCAGGGAATACAGTCCCCCAAAAACCGCGCCGCATAAAATCCGAATGCGTCGCACACATACACGCAAAATTCGTTTTGTAATCAGCAACAGAAAATAGTTTACAAACAGATTGATAACAACCAGAATATCCGCATAGATTACCAACGCGTCACCTCCCACAGGAAAACCCCGATACCGTAATTATAACGGTTTCGGGGTTGAAATTTTGTCGCTTTGTGGGCGATGTTAATTTTTCCTTTTTCTAAGGTAATCCTCTAAAATAATGACGGCAGAAACCGCGTCAACGATTTCTTTCCGTTTTTTGCCGCGCGTGTCGGTCAAATTCAACGCTTGGTGTGCGGAAACCGTGGTTAAGCGTTCATCCTGAAAATCCAGCGGCAAATCGGTTTTGGTCTGCAAAAGTGCCGAAAATGAACGGCAATGCTCCGCACGAAAGCCCTCTGAGCCGTCCATATTTTTCGGTAGTCCCAGCACAACCAGCTCCGCACGCTTTTCTTGGGCAATTTTTGCCACCGCTTCTGCAACTTTTTCGGCGTTTTTTTCATGAATGACCGTTACGGGAGACGCCAACATTTCAAATTTATCACATACGGCAATGCCGGTGCGTGCATCGCCGTAATCCACAGATAAAATCACCATACCTGTACCTTGCCGACAATATCTGACACGGATTTTTCGCCGTGTGCGTCCAAATACTCGTTTATGCCCGCAATCACCTTTAACGGGGTATACGCATCGGTAAAATTCGCCGTACCGATTTGCACCGCAGAGGCACCTGCCAAAAGCATTTCTACGGCATCTTGCCATTTCGTGATACCGCCCATACCGACCACGGGAATTTTCACGCGGTTTGCAACCTGCCATACCATGCGAAGGGCTACGGGGAATACTGCCGCACCCGACATACCGCCCGTGTTGTTTTTCAGAATGGGACGACGGGTGTTAATGTCAATTTTCATCCCCGTTATGGTATTGATTAAGGAAACGGCGTCGGCGCCGCCTGCTTCTGCCGCCGCGGCCGTTTCAGTAATATCCGTCACATTGGGCGTCAGTTTAATCATCAACGGCTGCTCGGCTACCGCTTTCACCTGTTTTGTGATATTTTCAACACTTTTCGCCGATGTACCGAACGAAACCCCACCCTCTTTGACATTCGGACAGGAGATATTCAGTTCAATCATATCCACGCCCGAGCCCTGTAAGCGGCGGACGGTTTCAACATAATCCTCCACCTGACTGCCCGCAATATTGGCGATAACCACAGTGTTTTGCTTTTTTAAAAACGGCAAATCATCCCGAATAAAGGCATCCACACCCGGATTTTGCAGACCGACGCTGTTCAAAATGCCGGACGGTGTTTCAGCAATACGCGGTGCGGGATTGCCGGGACGCTCGTGCAGTGTTGTACCTTTGCAGGAAATACCGCCCAAACGGGAAATATCATAAATCCGCGCATATTCCTGCCCAAAGCCGAATGTGCCGCTGGCGGTAATAACGGGATTTTTAAATTCCACCCCCGCAATGTTCACACGCAAATCAGCCATTGAAATCGACCTCCTTCGCATCAAATACAGGGCCGTTTTTGCAGACATGGCGCATATGCTCGCCGTCTTGCTCTTGGGTTTTACAAGCGCATACCAAACAAGCGCCGATTCCGCAACCCATACGCTGTTCCAACGAAACATAGCATTGAACATTGTATTCTGCACACATTGCCGCAACGCCTTTGAGCATCGGCATCGGCCCGCAGGCATACACCACGCAATCCGGCTTTTCGTGTAATTTGTCTTTTAAAATATCTGTTACAAATCCTTTTGTACCATAAGAACCGTCATTCGTTGTGACTGCGATGCTTTGACAGCACCGTTTAAATTTATCCAAGAGAATCAACTGCTCTTTGGAGCGAAATCCCAAAATCGCCTCGGCATTCTCACCGTAATCCTGCGCCGCACCGAGCATGGGCGGGCAACCGATACCACCGCCGATGAAAATGGCGGGCTTATCCTTGTCAGGAAAAAAACCGTTGCCCAAAGGTCCTAAAATATTGAGTTCGTCGCCGGCTTTTCTGGTCGCCAACCAAGCTGTACCCTCGCCGCGCACCTCAAACACAATGGTAATTGTGCCGTTCGCTTGGTCAATTTCGGAAATCGAAATCGGGCGGCGTAAGGTTTTTTCGCCGCATTGAATATTGACAAACCGCCCACACCAACTTTCCCTTGCCAAGACAGGACAGTCTATGACAAAACTATATGTGGACGCGTTGAGTTTTTCAACTGATTGGATTTTAAAATACGCCTGAACCATAAAATTCTCCTTCTTAAAGCGGTTGTACGCGCAGTTCCTCAACCGCATCATTTTTTGCAAGACAATGTGCCAAAGCCGATGCGGTTTCCACCGACGGCAAAACCGGAATACGCCGTAACAGTGCCGTTCTGCGAATGCGCACATCGTCCTCGTTGATTTTTGGTCCGTTTTGGGCGGTGGAGACCAAGTAAGACAGCCGATTTTTCAAAATCAGCGTCAAGGTATTCGGCTCGCCCTCGTGGATTTTCCGCACAGCATTTGCCGCCACATGATTGGCATTCAAAAGTTTTGCCGTATTGGATGTCGCGTAGATTTTAAACTCCTGCTGTAAAAAAGCATCCGACAGCGGCACACAGGCTTGCTTGTCGGTATCTGCAACGGAAATCAGCACACCGCCCGTGCGTTTAATCCGCATACCGGAGGCTATAAAGCCTTTGAGTAATGCTTCATCAAAGGTATCCGCAACGCCCATCACTTCCCCTGTGGATTTCATTTCGTCGCCGAGCTGAATATCCGCCCCTGCAAGTGATTCAAAACTGAACACAGGCACGCGCACAAAATACCGTGCAGGCTCTTTGTAAAGTCCCGTACCAATGCCGATGTCCCGCAGGCTTTCGCCAAGCATTAACCGTACGGCAAGTTCCACAATCGGCAACGCAGTCGCTTTGCTCATAAACGGAATATTCCGCGTTGCAACTACGCTCGCTGTTGTCATATATACCGCGTTATCATATACAACAAACTGAATGTTTAAAAGACCTTTTACTTTTAATTCGCGCACCAATCTGCCGGTAAACTCAATGACCTCATCTTTGAGCGCCTGTGAAAGCGAAACAGTCGGATAGACGGAAATCGAGTCGCCTGCGTGTACCTGCGCTTTTTCAATATACTCATAAATCCCGGGGATTAAGAATTCTTCACCATCCGTAAGCACATCTACCGCAACACCTTTGCCGATAAATACGCGGCGAGAACCCGTATGGCGAATATTCAAGCGGTCTAAAATATCAAAAAACTCAATTTTATTTTTCAGTTTTTTGTGTATGGTCGCGTCTGCACCGTATACTGTCACACCCATTTTCTCCAAAGCTTCGGATTTGCGCAGGGCTTCCCCGCCGCCGAACACCAAAATGGCGCCGTCGGGACGCTCGGTTGCCGCCACATTGACCACATCTTCCTCGGTAATCGGGTCAACATATAATTTGTCCGCCGCTGAAAAATCCGTCGTATTGGCGGCAGGATTGTTGTTGAGCATAACGGTTTCATATCCGAAATCCTTTAAAGTGTGCAACGCTTGATAGGCGGCATAATCACGGTCAGCCCCCAAGCCGATTGAGGTAGGCCCTGCGCCGACCACCAAAATTTTTGTTTTTTTGCTCGGGTGTACACCCAAATACATGGCCGCTTCATTATCCTCATCCCAAGCGGAGTAAAAATACGGTTTTTGCACATCAAATTCCGCCGCACAGGTATCCACAGTGTTGTAGGCAGAAAAGCGCTTATCCGGTAAGTCCTCCATGTCGCAGAATTTCGCAATCGCGCTGTCTAAAAAGCCGATGGATTTGGCATATGCATACGTTTCTTTTGTATACCCCGCGCGCAAAGCAAGTTCGGTATCTGCAATATTTTTGAGTTTTAAAAGATAATACATATCAATTTTGGTGATTTCTCGAATTTTTTCCAAAGAAACACCGCGTTTAATTGCCTCATACACGGCAAAAATCCGCTCATTATCGCGTGAATGCAATAATACGGACAGTTCATCATCCGTTGCCAAGCGAAGTTTCGGCAATGCAATGAATTCCGTTTTCGGATTCATCGAGCGAATGGCTTTTAAAAATGCCAATTCAAAACTCGTGCCAATGGCAAACGCTTCACCGGTCGCCTGCATTATTTCACCGAGTGTGCGCGTCGTTTCATCACCAAAATGCTCAAATGACCATTTCGGGACTTTTACGGCACAATAGTCTATTGCTGGCTCATTCGCCGCCGTTGTCACGCCTGTAATCTCATTGCGGATTTCATACAACTTATACCCAAGCGCAATTTTCGCGCACACAGCCGCAATCGGATACCCCGTTGCCTTGGAAATCAAAGCGGAGGTACGGTTCAACTGCGGCTCAACGCCCAATACAATATAGTCGCCGGTTTCGGGGTGTACGGCAAAACGAACCATACAAACGCCCTCAATTTGGAGCCGTCGCGCCAATTTGCGGGCGGTACGGCGCAGTTTGGAGGTTTGCGCATCGGTTAGGGTCTGCGCAGGCAACACCACAATACTGTCGCCGTCATGCACGCCGACCGCGTCAATATTCTCCGTACTGCAAATGCTGATGCAGTTGTCCGCGGCGTCGCGCACACAGCAGAATGCAATTTCCTTATAGCCTTCCACGCATTTTTCAAGCATGGCTTGCCCAACCAACGATTTCTGTGCACAGGAAGCAAAGCATTCTTCCAACTCTTCGGCGGTATTACAGCGTACAAATGCGCCGCCTTCCGGTGAAAATGCCGATTTGCAGGAAACAGGATACCCCACCGTACTTGCAAAATCCAGCGCTTCGATTTCGGAACTGACAATCGCTGACGGCAAATACGGCTCATCAGCTTCTGACAAC
This sequence comes from Ruminococcus sp., assembly GCA_004555265.1. Classification (GTDB taxonomy): domain Bacteria; phylum Bacillota; class Clostridia; order Oscillospirales; family Acutalibacteraceae; genus Fimenecus. The sequence goes on along the minus strand of SFIQ01000004.1, from coordinate 110,714 downwards.
ATCGTTTGCAGTGCCTGCGCGTTATGCACACTCTTTATCACATCGGGCTGTGCACCGAGCAAAACCGTGCCATGCTCTTCTAAATAGCCGTTTTGAGACAGTTCCAAACAAATTTCCAAACCGGTTTTGCCGCCCGCGGTTGCCAAAATGGCGTTGGGCTGTTCCGCTTCAATAATTTTTTTGACAGTTTCTCCATTCAGCGGCTCAATATACACGATATCTGCGAGATTGCGGTCTGTCATCACCGTGGTCGGATTGGAGTTAACCACCACGGACTGCACACCCTCCTGCTTTAACACCGTTAACATTTGTGTACCCGCATAATCATATTCACCGGACTGCCCAATCACCACGGGACCTGCGCCAATGACCAGGATTTTTTTGTATGTCTGTTTCATTTCTTGGCCTCCTCGAGCATTGCAACAAAACGGTCAAAAATCCATGATGTACTGCTGTCGCGGTCACCGTTTGGTGTAAACTGCACGGAAATCGCCGAAAACGCTTTGTAAGAAAGACCTTCAATTGACCCGTCATTCAAGTTTGTCATAGAAATTTCAGCAACACTCGGCGCAACCGTTTCGGCTTTAACCGCATATCCGTGATTTTGGTCGGTCACCATAAATTGCGCCGTCCCGCAAACCAAAACCGGTTGATTGGAGCCGCGATGCCCCTGCGCCATTTTTTCAATCTCTGCCCCAACGGAAAGTGCCAGCATTTGATGCCCCAAGCCGATTGCAAAAATCGGTAAGCCAAGCTTGGTCATTTCTTGAATATGCTGAATAAAAACAGGGTTGTCATCGGGGTCGCCCGGCCCGTCGGAAAGAAAAATCCCGTCAGGCGACAACGCTTTCACCTGTTCTGCCGTATAAGCGGCAGGCAACAACTCTAAGGTGCATCCGCGAGCAGTCAGCGCGTCCAGCGTCACGCGCGGAAATCCGTAGTCTAACACTGCCACACGGTATTTTTCCTGCGGCGCAGATACGGTTTCGGCGCTGTGAATGGTTACGGCTTCCACCGCGCCGGAAATGGTATAGGCACGAATTTCACGCAGTAAATTTTCTTTTTTTTCTATCGACTCGGTTATGGCACCTTTCATATAGCCTTTGTCCCGCAGGGCGCGCGTCAAGCGCCTTGTGTCAATCCCGTATATGCCGACAATCCCGCGACGCAAAAGATATTCGTGCAGAGATACACCGCCCTCGGGCGCATCGCACCATTCCCGCACAATATAGCCGTTGGACATAATTTCAGACTCACGGCCGTCGTCGGCAACACCGCGGTTTCCGACCAAAGGATAGGTTTGCGCCACGATTTGCCCGTAATAGGTCGGATCGGATAGCAGTTCTTCATAAGAAGCGGTACAGGTATTAAAGACAACTTCCCCGACCGCCGTACCCGCTTTTCCCATAGAAAAGCCTTCAAAAACGGTACCGTCTTCCAAAAGCAAATAGGCTTTTTTTGTATGTTGTGCCATAAGGACAGCCCTTTCGTTTATTTTCTGACTGATAACAGCTCGTCACGCATACGAATAGCTTCGGCGCGCGCAGCTTCTGCATATTGTTCTTCTGTGTACGCCCCTTTTTGGTAAGCGCACATAATCCCACGGGATGAATTGATGACTGCGCCTAAACCGTTAGTGTCAAACGCAGGTGCAACATCCTTTGCACCGCCGCCTTGCGCACCGTAGCCGGGCACCAAAAAGAATGTGTGGGGAAGCGCCGCACGCAATTCCGCAAGCTGTGCAGGGTATGTGGCACCAACCACAGCGCCGACTGCGGAATATCCGTGCGCCCCGCAGGACTCTGCGCCCCAATGTTCACACATATCCCCCATCGTACGATAAATCGTTTTATCGCCTATCTGTTTATCCTGCAACTCGCCCGAAGATTTGTTTGAGGTTTTCACAAGCACAAAAATGCCTTTATCCTGTTCCTTGCAGATGTTTAACAGCGGTGCAATCCCGTCTGTACCGAGATACCCGTTCACGGTGAGGGCATCTGCATCAAACGGCGCAACCGGTTCACCGTTGACAGAGACAGTACCGAGGTGTGCTGCCGCATAGGCTTCCATCGTGGTGCCGATATCGTTGCGTTTCCCATCGGTAATGACAAATAAGCCTTTTTCTTTGGCATACCGAATGGTTTCATACAACGCCCGCACGCCTTGCCAACCGTACATTTCATAGTAAGCGCATTGCGGCTTAACCGCCGGCACAATGTCACACAAGGTGTCAATCAACCCTTTATTAAATGTCAACAACGCATCTGCCGCACCCTCTAAGGTGTTGCCGTATTTCTGAAAAGACGCTTCTTTGATAAAAGTGGGAATAAAATCCAATTTTGGGTCAAGCCCCGCCACCGTCGGATTATTTTTCGCAAGTATCGCCGTGCAAAGTCTGTCAAAGCCCATATTCAGTTCTCCTTTATCCCGTCGTTATAAACAATTCTGCCTGCCGAAACAGTCATTTTGATTTTTGACTGTAAGGTGCAGTTTTTAAATACACAGTTTTTGGACTTGCCGTGCAAGTTCTCCGTATCGACCGTCCATACTTCGTTCTCATCAATCAAGATTAAATCCGCACGCCCACCGATACGCAATGTTCCGCCGTCAATGCCGAGAATTTGCGCCGGGCGAACAGACATTTTTTCAATTAACTCTGAAACGGACAGCATACCGGATTGCACAAGCGCCGTATAGCTTGCTGAAAACGAGGTTTCCATACCGATAACCCCGTTCGGTGCCGTATAGAAATCCGCTTTTTCCGTCGCAGTATGCGGGGCGTGGTCCGTGGCAATCACATCTAAAGTACCGTCTAAAACGCCGCGCAAAACCGCTTGGCGGTCATTTTCCGAGCGCAGAGGCGGATTCATACGGTAATCGGCATCTTTCTCGCTGATTTTCGCATCCGTAAACATAAAATAATGCGGGCAGGTTTCAGCGGTAATATGCAGTCCGCGCGCTTTGGCATCTTGAATAAGCGAGACGCTTCCCGCCGTGCTGACATGGCAAATGTGAAGCCTTGCGTTTTGCGGCGCCGACATCAAAAGTGCGATTTCCCGCGCGGTACCGACATCCTCGGCGGAGTTCGGAATTCCTTTTACACCCAAATCCGTACAAAGTGCACAGTCATTCACTATACCGCCTGCGGAAAGGCTTCTATCCTCGGTATGGGCAAAAATCGGCACATTCAATTTTGCGGAAAGTGCTAACGCCTGTTGCATTTGTACCGCGGTGTGCACAGGCACACCGTCATCGGAAAATGCACAGGCACCCGCTTCTTTCAGCGCCGTCATATCGGTCAGGTTTTCACCTTTTAGCCCCTTTGTGATTGCCGCAACAGGCAAGACACGCGCTTGCGCTTTTTCGGCCTTTTGTAAGACATAGCGTATGGTTTCAGGCGTATCGCAAGCAGGCAGAGTATTCGGCATGGCGCAAAGCGTGGTTACACCGCCGGCCGCCGCCGCCGCACAACCCGTTATAATATCTTCTTTTTCCGTAAAGCCCGGGTCGCGCAAATGTGTGTGTAAGTCAATCAGCCCCGGGGCTAAAATCAGCCCCGAAGCATCAATCGTTACAGCCGTACTGCACACAATATTTTCCCCGATAAAAGCAACCGTACCGTCTTTACACAGTACATCGCATATACGGTCTAATTTTTGTGACGGGTCAACAACCCGCGCATTTTTAAACAGTAAATCTACCATTGTGCACCTCAGTCAGCGGGGGTATTCTCGGTTGGCGGCGTTTCAGCCGAAGTTTGCTCCGTAGGCTGTGTTGTGACCGGCGCCGTAGTTTCAGGGGGTGCAGCCGGCGTGTCGTTCGGTGTTTCCGCGGGTGTTTCTTCCGGCTCGGGCGCTACCGAACCGGTACAGGTTACACAGTACGCCGGTAAATTTTCCTTGGAGTACCAACCCATCGCTTTATTCGGGCAGGTATCGCTTGCCAACAGTCCGGTTTGCACACAGTAAGCGTGTTGTTCCACAATCGGCGAGAACTTTTCAAAGCTCTTGGATTCCAGTCCTTTATGCACACGGTTCATAACCTCATCAAAAATACTGCCGGCGGGGTTTCCCGACACATAATCGGAAATCTGTTTCGGCGTATCGCAACCGAACCAAACCGCCGCTACATAATACGGTGTGCCGCCGACAAACCAGCGATCCTTGTCCTCGGTGGTGGTACCGGTTTTGGCGAACAAAACAGAATTTTTAAGCCCGTAATTGCGCGCAGTCGCCTGCCCTGCCGCGTCGGTAACAACCGTTTGTAAAAGCTCATTCATAATGTCGGCAGTATCCGGCGAGATAATTTGTTCGCCTTCGCTTTCCGCGTGTTGTAACAGCACCTTAGATCCGTTGCTGTTTGTCACCTTGTAATAACAGTACGGTTCAAAATATTTCCCGCCATTACCGAACGCCGCATATGCCGCCGCCATTTCCAATGTGGTTACACCTTTATAAGTACCGCCGACCGCCAAAGAAGAAGCGTTCTTATCCGTCGGGTCCACAAGCTTTGCAAGGCGGAATTTCTGCGTCGCATAGTTAAAGCTGGTTTCATACCCAATCTGCCGCAAAATTTGCGCGGGAACGGTGTTGTACGATTTGCAAATCGCCTTTTGGACATTCACCATCGAATTGGGCGAACCGGGGTCATCGCCGTAGTTAACAGGGCCGTATCCGCCGTTTTTCCCGTTTGTATAGTAATGCGGAATACCATAGTTTGTCACACGCGTACTCCAAGTGACATATTTTTCATTAACGGCCGGCGCATAGACCGAAAGCGGTTTAATAGAAGAACCGGGCTGACGGAAAGAATTTGCCGCACGGTTTAAGCCGCGGTTTTCTGTCTTTTCCCCTGCACCGCCGACCATACCGACAATTCTGCCGCTGTAATCCATAATGGTCATGGCCGACTGCGCATCGTCAATGTTTTTGTTGTATTTCGGGAAGCCTGTACGGTTCACATAAACCGACTCCATAGCCTCCTGAATGCGCAAATCCACCGCGCAATAAATCCGCAAGCCGCCCGAATAAATCGTAGAAGAAGCCTGTGACGATGTGTAGCTGTATTGATCCATCAAATCGTTACGCACGCTTTGAATGACATAATCGACATAATAGCTCCAAACGGCATTTTCGGTTTGGACTTTTTTCGATGCCAAATCTTCGGATTCCACATAGTTTTCACTATTTGTAAAAACCATTTCGTAAGCGACGGCTTCGTCATATTCTTCCTGTGTAATTTTGCCCTGTGCCAGCATATTGTCGAGGCAAGTCATTTGCCGCTTGCGGTTTTCTTCCGGCTTCAAAAGCGGGTCATATTTGGACGGTGCCTGTGTAATGGCTGCCAAAGAGGCACATTCCGCAAGGTTTAAGTCCTCCACATTTTTACCGAAATACTTTTCCGCCGCTGTCTGCACGCCGTAACAGCCGTGGCTCATATAAACCGTATTCATATAAGCTTCCAATACGGTTTCCTTGGAAACATTCTTTTCCAAATTTAACGCCATTAGAATTTCGTAAAACTTACGGTTTAAGGTGCGTTTATTTTCGCCCGTCAGGTTCTTAATCAACTGTTGGGTAATCGTCGAACCGCCCGTGTTGCCCTTGTCCTTGATAATTGCAGAAGCGGTTCTGAACCAATCCACGCCGTTGTGCTTATAAAAACGCTTGTCTTCCAAAGCAATATACGCATCAGCAAGATGCTGCGGAATCACACTTTCATCGGGATTTTCGCGATAAGTCACCCAAACACGGTTTTGCTCGCCGTGTAAACGCGCAAGCTCCACCACCGCATCATTAGAATCATAGGCGTAAATGATTGTGGTTTGGTCCTGATTTTCCTTATATTCTTCCAAATTGACTTTCGGCTCACCGTCCACATAGGAAATCATAAAGACAAGAAAATAGACACCGACAATGAGCATTGTCAGCAAAGCTGTAAACACCGCGCAAAGTAACGCCGTAATGCCGTTTCGCGGCTTACGCTGTTTTGCGCGCGCGCGTGTATTGTGATTCGTTCGATTGGTCGCCATACAAGCCCTCCGAAGAATTAAAAATATGCATAATTACAGACAGTAAATGTATTGTAACATATTTTTGACAGCATTTCATTAAAAATTTCCAAATTTCCCTGAAATTTAATAAAATTACCCGACTCTGCACAAAATAAGGCAGAAAGGATGTGCCATGATGCAAAAAAAACTGTTAAAATGCATTGGTATCGTTATCTGTTCGTTGATCGTTCTCACCGCAGTCGGGTTGTTTTCTCTTTCCGCTGGGGAAACAAAAGACACCGTCAGGCCAAACAGCAAAGTCGCTGTTCCGAAATACACCTTCACCGTCTATCAAGACAAGCTTGCGTTGTATGAAAGAGGCTACGCGATGCCCGTAGAGATTTTCGATGTGTATTTAGACACACTCCCGAAAGAGGAACAGGAAAAAATTAAAGCAGGCATTTGTGCAGAAAGTGACGCAGAAATTCAAAAAATTATTGAGGATTACACCAGTTGAACACGGATTTCTGCATTTTTGCAGCCCTTCGGCAGGGCGATTTCCAGCATACCGTCAAAGCGCGCCGTAAAAACGGCAGGCGCACCGTTTAATGTTACGCTGTAACTGCCGTTTTCCGCCATTACAACCAGCAAAGCACCATCGTATGCACCTGTATTCGTGAAACAGCCGCAAAACGCAGTATATGTATCGTTAAATGCCGCGCGTTCACAAAAAGTATCAAAACCGCTTTGATAGGTACCCGGTGTAAAATAGGCGGCAGACCAAAGGTTAATTGGCGCGGAAAGCCCGCCGAAATTGTGAAACCACCCGCCGCGACCCGTTTCAATGCTGAACATCTCAAAGGTGTAGTAGGAATATTCTACCTCTCGTTTCCACGCATTCAGGGCGGTTTCGGCAATTCTGTAAGCAAAATCGGTTTCGCCGAGGTCTAACATCGTTTTCCACACAAACCATTGGTGCGAAAGCCATACATTACCGTTCCAATAGCCGTTGGGCAAATAATAGCCTGCCGTTCTGTCTACGGCGCTGATACCGACAGGCGTAAACAACTCGGTATCGCTTTTTAAATGCCCGAGAATACGCTCTTTTTGCGCCTCGGTCACTGCGCCTGCCATTAACGGATAAATCCCGTCCATGGTTTTATTGAGGTTTTCCCCATCGCTTGTTCTAAGTTGTGCCTGCGGATAGCCGTCTTTGTCATGCACTACATAGGAAAAATAACCGCACTGCTCGTCCCAAGACCATTTTTGCAAAGCCGTGGTCAAACGGTCTATATCCGCCTGATAAACAGCCGCATCTTCGTCTTTTCCGAGGTGTTCGGCAATGGTTTTGAGCATTTTCGCAGTACGAATGACCTGCGAGGATGAAATCACCGGCGCGCAAACACGCTGTATATTCTCTTGGTACATAGCTTTTTGCGGCGGCAAATCGTCCATCCCGCTGCAATTATAGAAGTAGTCAAAGGTGGTTGTCATTCCGCTTTTAAACTTTGCGGTGGTAGACCCGTTGATTTTCCCCGCCAAGAAATCATAAAACAATTTTGCACGGCTGTAATACCCGTATAATTCTGTCTTGTCGTTGGTATGATTGAGCATTTCAAAATATTGGTAGATATGCACGGGCACGGGAGAGCCGTGGAGCAAAAAGGCATAGTCGGGATTCTCCTCGGTGCTGAAATACATATCGAGAATTCCGTCGGCAATTTTCGGCGCATACAAAGCCATATCCAACCCGATAAAGCCCGAATCCCATGTGTAAAAAGAATCCCAGCGCTTGCCGGGCGTGTGATGTACGACATACTCCCCGTGCAAATACAGCGGATACACCGTGTTTTGAAACATAGCGGCACGCAAAAGCTGATTGGAAAAAGTATACTGTTTCCCGGCTTTGGTGTATATAAGTTTCTCCAATCCCTGCACGGCGTTTTGATAAATTGTTTCGTACTGTGACACGGTTTGGCATTCTGTTTCGCCGTATGAGATCACAGCATATTCGATTTTTTCTTCACCGGGCTCGATAAATATGGTATGCACAACCGTGTTGTGATAAAATCCGTCGTCGCTGTGTTTCTTGGAAAAAGACACCGAGAACTGTTCAAGCATATCCCCGAAACTTTCGTCCGGTTGCGTGATACGCGAGGTCGGGCTGTCCTCCAACGCGCCTGTGGGGAATTTACGAAACCGTGTGGAGGGGTTAAAGGTACGCAATACAAACGGTTTTTCTACACCGTCATACCGATAAACCGCTTTCGCGCCGTCCGAAAAAAGCGCCGTTTCGATTTGCGGTACAAAAGGATGCTTCTCCGTTTTGCAAATGATTTGCATAGCATCCGCTTGCTCCGACATCACCAAGAAATCAAATTCCACACCACCTGTACCAACGGAAACGAAAGATAAATCCAAAGCATCCTGTTCTGCGTGCGGCAAAGCGATTTGTACCGTTTGCAATCCGTTGTGCGTAGCAGGAAACACAACGGTTGTTTTTCCGTTCAGCGTAAAGGTGCTGTCTTTTTCCCCCGTTGTTTGATAGCGTACGGTTAATACAGGGTTTTCAAATACAGAGATACCGTCAAATACATAGGAAACGCTGTCCCCTGATTCCTCACCGAATTTCGGAAATTTTTGCAAAATATAGCGGTTGTTATCTCGGTCACCAAGCCCACGGTGGTCTGTGAATGCATCGTCAAAAAACTCGCCTTTGTGCAGCGCGTCCATGACCTGCTTGTCCCACGGGCGGTGGGTGTTGTAATCAAAGGTCACATAGTCCAAAGCCTTTTTAAAAATACATTTTTCAGGCAAGGAAACGGTTGTAGTATATTTTGAGGGGAATTCGAGTGCAGAAAAATAATTCACAAGGCAGTTTTGCGGCAATTCGGAATGGTTGACAAGTGATGTGCGCACCAAAACACTGTCCTCTGTCAGTTTTGTGAAAGAAACATCGGCATAAATTTTATCTTTCCACTCCAAGTCACAACGATAGGAATAGTGTGTATAATCTGCTTTTGCCGTCCATGGATGTACCCCCACGGGAATGGTCACATTCGGCGGGCAAGTGTTGGTATTACTAACGGCAGGGCTCACCACCAAATCAAACCGCACACCTTTTTCATCGGCGTGGTCTGTAATGCGGGAAATGCCGCTGTATTTTTTGGAATACGGCCCCCAAAGCGGCATCAAATTCTGCAATTTTGTCATACTTTTCCCCCTAAACGCGAAAAAAATCAATCGCAAAGCATTATAAAACAAAAATCCATATAAAGCAACAAAATACTGAAATTTAATCCTTTTGAAATTTTTCGGGACTTTCGCGGATTTATTGTTGCATTTTGCGGGGAAAGAGGTATATAATGGTTTGCAAACATTGGTTGAAAGAAGAGATAAAACTATGCTGACGCTTGACAAGGTGTATCACGCATCATTTCAATTAAAAGATGTCATCCGCCGTACAGATATGATTATGGCGCCGAAAATCAACCCCGACTGTGAAGTGCATTTAAAAACCGAAAATTTGCAGGTCACGGGCTCGTTCAAGGTGCGCGGTGCGGCATATAAAATTTCACAGTTATCCGACGCCGAAAAAGCCAAAGGCGTTATCGCCTGCTCTGCGGGCAATCACGCACAGGGCGTAGCGCTTGCGGCCACCAAAAACAGAATAAAATCTTTAATTTGCCTACCCGACGGCGCGCCGATTTCCAAAGTGGAGGCTACGCGCAAATACGGTGCGGATATTTGCCTTGTAGAGGGCGTTTATGACGATGCCTATAACCGCGCATTGCAGTTAAAAGAGGAAAAAGGCTACACCTTCATTCACCCGTTCAACGATGAAGATGTTATCGCAGGGCAAGGCACAATCGGCTTGGAGATTTTAGAGCAGTTGCCGGATGTTGATGTCGTAATCGTCCCCATTGGCGGCGGCGGGCTGATTTCGGGTGTTGCATTTGCCATTAAAGCACTCAATCCGAAAGTAAAGGTCTACGGCGTACAGGCGGCAGGCGCACCGAGTATGCTCCAATCCGTTGCAGACGGTAAAATTGAAAAATTAGACGAGGTTTCTACGATTGCAGACGGGATTGCCGTCAAAGAACCCGGTGATGTCACATTTGAGATGTGCCGAAAATATGTGGACGGCATTGTAACCGTTTCTGAGGATGAAATTGCCGCGGCAATTCTCGCGCTAATTGAACAGCAAAAACTGATCGCCGAGGGTGCGGGCGCGGTTTCCGTGGCGGCGGCAATGTTTAATAAAATTGACATTAAAGGCAAAAAGGTCTGTTGTCTTGTTTCGGGCGGTAACATTGATGTTACCATTCTTTCGCGCGTCATTAAACGCGGCTTGTTAAAGTCCGGCAGAACCTACTCGCTCACCATTGAGTTGCTTGATAAGCCCGGTCAGTTAAAGGGCGTTGCCGACACGATAGCAAGCGAGGGCGGTAATATTATTTCCGTCCACCACGAGCGTGCTTCGGAGGGCTCGGACATCAACGGCTGTTATTTGCGCTTGGTTTTGGAAACGCGCAATTTTGAACATATTGAATCCATTAAAAACGCCTTAATTACCAAAGGCTATCAAATTAAAGCATATTGAGTTTAGGAGGAATAAAACATGATTGAAACCGTACATACCGACAACGCCCCCGCTGCCATCGGGCCGTATTCGCAGGCAAAAATCGTAAATGGCATTTTGTATGCTTCCGGTCAAATTGCGATTAATCCCGCAACAAGCGAAGTGGAAGCAACCACCATCGAGGGTCAAACCGAACAGGTGTGCAAAAACATCGGCGCGCTTTTAGCGGCGGCAGGCTCGAGCTTTGACCGGGTTATCAAAACCACCTGCTTCTTAAAAAATATGTCAGATTTTGCAACCTTTAACAGCATATACGGCGGTTATTTCTCCTCCAAGCCTGCACGCTCTTGTGTCGCGGCGGCGGCATTGCCGAAAGATGTTTTGGTCGAAGTAGAAGTCATTGCAGAGGTTTAATGCATTTTACAACACAAAAGGACGAGTGCAAAACACTCGTCCTTTTTATGTGTATATTCTTATAAAACCTTTGAAAGAAATTCCTGCAAACGCGGATTTTGCGGATGATTGAAAATCGCATCGGGCGTGCCCTCTTCCAAAATTTTGCCTTCATCCATGAACAATACGCGATCCCCAACCTCGCGGGCAAATCCCATTTCATGTGTAACCACCACCATGGTCATCCCGCTTTTGGCAAGGTCTTTCATAACCTCCAACACTTCGCCGACCATTTCAGGGTCGAGCGCCGAGGTTGGCTCGTCAAACAGCATCACATCGGGGTTCATCGCAAGAGAACGCACAATCGCCACGCGTTGCTTCTGCCCGCCCGAAAGTTGGGACGGGTATGCATCGGCCTTATCGGTAAGCCCGATACGGTCTAACAAAGCCAATGCTTTTTCTTTTGCATCTGCCTTGATTTGCGCATTTGTCTTGATGACTGCGTCTGCATTTTTTTGACGGCGCAGTTTTTTCATCTTTTTCTTTTGCGTAATCACGGGCGCAAGCATAATGTTTTCGAGCACTGTTTTGTTATTAAACAAATTAAAATGCTGGAAAACCATACCGATTTTCTGTCGCTGTTCGTTGATATTGACACTCAAATCCGTCAAATCGACCCCGTGATACAAAACCTGACCGGAGGTCGGATCCTCCATACAGTTCAAACAGCGAAGCAATGTGCTTTTCCCAGAACCGGATGGCCCGATAATCACTACTTTTTCGCCTTGTTCAATGGTGAGGTCTATCCCCTTTAACACATGCAAATCGCCGAAGCTTTTGGTTAAGTTAACGACTTCTATCACTTTTCCTCAGGCTCCTTTCCATGGCTTTCACAAGCATACTGATAATCAGTACCAAAGCAATATAAATCAGCGCCATCACCAAATACGGCACCATAAATTCATAACTGTTACTGCCGATGTAATTGAAAGCAACATATAAATCCGTAGCACCGACGAAACTGACAACAGAAGTTTCCTTAATCAACGCGATAAATTCATTGCCTAAGGTCGGCAAAATATTTTTTACCGCTTGCGGAATGACAATACGCATCATCGTTGTACCGTAACTCAGACCAACAGCGCGACCGCCCTCCATTTGTCCGGGGTCAACCGACTGAATACCGCTGCGCATAATCTCTGAGATATATGCCGCGCTATTTAAGCCAAACACAACTACCGAAACCGCAACAGAGGTCATTTTCAACCCCATCAGCGGTAGCAGAACATAATAGAACACCAAAAGTTGGACAACAATCGGCGTGCCGCGGAACAAACCGACATAAAAACTGCAAATTCCGTTCAAAATTCGCGGCAGACGCTTATATTTCGGCAAAACCCGCACGGTAGCGATCAGCGTACCGACCACAATGCCGATGACCAAGCCCAAAACCGCAATTAAAAGCGTATTCTGCAAGCCTTCAAGCACTTTATTGTACCCGCCGGCGTTTATAAACACTTCTAAAAAGCGTTGAATTTTACGATCAAATCCACTCATATTTACTATACCTTACACAGAAAACAATGCCCCACCGCATTTTCGTGGGGCATTGCTGAAATTTTCGTTAAAATCAGTTCATTTTGTTGAGCGCTTCGGTAATGCATTCTGCGGGCGCTGCGTCAATTATCACATACTGCACGCCGCCGTTCATCAAATCCTGCACAGCCATAGAGCCGTTTTTGTAACCGACACAGGTCACGGGTAGTCCGTCAAAGCCCCAATCTTCATCACCTTCGACATAGAACTGACCGGTCGTGCCGTTCTGTACGCCGATTTTGGTGGTGCTATCCAATGATTTCAAGATCGCTTCCACATCCGCCAGCGTCTCGCAAGCGTCAAACTGGGTGTTATCCCCTTTCACAATCAAACGCTGTGAAGCGGTATAATACGCATCAGAGAAATTCACATACTCTTTTCTTGCTTCGTTTACGGTAAGACCTGCCATTGCAATGTCGCATTTATGCTGACCGACGGAAAGGCAAACTGCATCGAAGTCCATGTTCTGGATAACCAACTCTTTGCCGAGTTTCTCAGCAAGCAGTGCCGCGATTTCCATATCAATACCGCTGTACCCATCACCATTGGTATACTCAAACGGCTCAAATGCCGCGTTGGTTGCAACAACCAATTGGTCTTTGCTTTCATCGAACTTTGCAGATTGAATAACCGCAGGCGTACCGTCGGCAAAATACTTATTGCAAATTTCTTCAAATTTGCCGTTTGCCTTGATTTCCGCGATAAATGCATTGACCTGCGTTAAGAGTTCGGGCTGTTCCTTATCCACACCAAATGCATATTCTTCATCGGTGAGGTCGATTTTGATGACTTTAACCGCAGGCGTTTTTTCGCCGCCGCAAGCAGCAAATGCGCCGACAACCAAAACCAAGGTCATAATCAATGCCAAAACTTTTGTTGCTTTTTTCATTTCTTTCACTCCTTATAGAATTTTAGGGATGGTATCATTATATAACGCAATGTATAAAAATGCAAGCAAAATGTATATTTATTCTGTATTTTTCTAAATTTTACGAAAAACAACCCATTTGCTGAACACATAGTTGGCGATAATCACAAGAATTTGCGCGATTGTTTTGGCGACAAATTCCCCAAGCGGAAAATCACGCCATATCCACAAATCCATTTGCAAAATGTCAAGGAGCAGTTTTAGTGTCAGCCATTCCAACCCCAAGGACAAAAGCCGTGCACCGATAAACTTCACAAACTCGAATAAAACCGCCGAAAAACCCGTTGCGCGGCTTTCAAATACCCAAATACGGTTCGTGACATAGGCAAACAACACCGCACCAATCCAAGCGAACAGCGTTGCCGGTGACCAACCGATGTGCAATCCTGCGGTACAGGTGAAATAAATAATATAGTTGACAACCGTTGTCAGCCCGCCAAACAGCACATACAGAATGATTTCTTTATATTTTTTCAGCAAATCAGTAATTTTCTGCAAATTTGTATTCCTCCGTCAAGCGGATTAAATAAAGCGTATCGCCGCCGCCTTTTCCAACAAACAAACCGCGTGCGCGGCAATCCCCTCTTTTGTACCTGTAAAGCCCAGTCCTTCCTCGGTGGTTGCTTTCACGCTGACTGCGTCAATATCCACACGGCAAGCCCGCGCTATATTTTTGCGCATTTCAAGGATATAGGGCGCAAGCTTTGGCGCTTGTGCAAGCACGGTTGCATCCACATTGCCAACGGTATATCCGTTCTTTTCAAGCAGATTTACGACTGCGGACAGCAGCTGCAAGCTATCTGCGTCTTTATACCGTTCGTCCGTATCGGGAAAATGCTTGCCGATGTCACCGAGTGCCGCCGCACCGAGTAACGCATCGCTGACAGCGTGCAGCAATACATCCGCGTCGGAATGGCCTAAAAGCCCGACACCGTTATTCTCGATTTCCACACCGCCCAAAATCAGTTTTCGTTCGGTTACCAGTTTGTGCACATCATATCCATGCCCGATTCGCATACTCATTCTTCCGTTCCTCGCAATATCCCTTCCGCCAAAAGAATATCCTCCGGCGTGGTAATTTTTATATTGGCATAACTGCCCTCGACCATATGCACAGGAAATCCCGCCGCCTCCATCAGTTTGCAGTCGTCGGTAAATGCGGCGCTGTTTTCCACACTGTCTGCGGCGTGCAGATAGCGGTTTCGTTCAAACACCTGCGGTGTATGTACTGCCCAAAGCGTTGCGCGGTCCGGGCTGCCCACAATCTGACCGTTTTCGGATACAACCTTAATGGTATCTTTCACGCGGACGCCTGTCGCCGCCGCACCGACACGGAATGCGGTTTCCACCGTATCACAAATCACATTCTGCGATACAAGCGGTCTTGCGCCGTCATGGATGGCAAAAAACTCCGAAAACGGCGAAGAACGGCGAATGGCGGCAAATACACTTTCCTGTCGCGTGTTCCCGCCGCGGACAATATCCGTAACCTTTTCAATTTGATATTCCTTGACGAGCGCAAACAGTTGTGCAATATCCGCTTCCCGCGCGGCAACCACGATTTCATCAATCAACGGGCACACAGAAAACGCTTGCAAAGTACGCACAAGCACAGGAACACCGTCTAATACCAGAAACTGCTTGTTCACGCCGCCCATACGGGTGGAGTTCCCCGCAGCCACCACAATTGCCGTGACAAACGGGCGCGGCGCGTTGTTCTCTGCTTCCTTTGGGTTAGAATGAAAAATACGCATACAGCTTCACCTCAAAATGCAGGCTATACTCTATGCGTATTCTACACCATTTATACCAAATTTTCAAGCGTTGCAAGTTTGATGCAAAGACAAAGCACCTCAACCGCTTTTTTCAACTCATCCGTAGACGGATAAGTCGGCGCAATGCGGATATTGCGGTCTTGTTCATCTTTTCCGTAAGGATAGGTCGCACCGACCGAGGTCAGCACCACGCCAAGCTCTTTGCATAACTCGCCTACGCGTTTTGCACTGCAGCCCGTGGTATTCAGGCTGATGAAATACCCGCCGTTCGGCTTTGTCCAACGCGCCAAATCGTTTTCTTTCAGTTCATTTTCCAACGCTTCTAAAACAATTGCGAATTTCGGTGCAATAATCGCCGCGTGTTTTTTCATATGCGCGGTGATACCGTCTAAATTCTTAAAGTATTTGACATGGCGCAGCTGGTTCATTTTATCATAACTGATGGTCTGCATCGCAAGGCGCGCCTTAATCGCCTTAATGTTGTTGTCGGAAGCCGCAATCGCGGAAACACCGGCGCCCGGGAAACTGATTTTTGAAGTGGAAGTAAATTCCACAAACATATCCTCCGTACCGAACGGTTTGCAGGCTTCAAAGATATTCAGCAAGCGGTCGGGGGTATCGGTCAAATCATGCACCACATAGGCATTGTCCCAAATTACACGGAAATCCTTTGCCGCCGGCTGTAATGCGGCAAGCGCACGCACGGTATCTTCGGAATAGGTAATGCCGTCGGGATTGGAATATTTCGGCACGCAGAACATACCTTTGACGCTTTCGTCCTTGACAAGTTCGCGGATTTTTTCCACATCGGGGCCGTTTTCCGTCATTTCCACATTGAGCATTTCAATACCAAAGTGCTCACAAATCGTGAAATGGCGGTCATAGCCGGGCACATTGCAAATAAATTTGATTTTGCCCTGTTGCATCCAAGGCGCACCGCCTGCACCCTTTGTCATACATTGTGCAATATAGTCGAACATCAAATTGAGGCTCGACGCACCGCCGATGATGATGTTGTCGGGGCTGACTTCGAGCATTTCCGCAAACAGCGCCTTGCATTCGGGCAGTCCGTCCAAAACGCCGTAATTGCGGCAGTCAAAGCCGTTTTCCGCCTTGCAGTCACAAACACCAATCACGGTTTTGAGCATATCCATCGACAAATCCAGCTGGTCGGCCCCCGGCTTGCCGCGGGACATATCCAATTTCAAATTTAATTTCTTGATTTCGGCAAAATCTTTGTCAAGCTCCGCCTTGCGTGCGCGCAGCTCATCGTTCGACATTTGCGAGTACTGCATTTTTTTGCCCTCCGAATTTCATTCAAGTTTTTGATTGCTCATAGATTTTAATACATTTTATACAATTTTGCAATATCCGTTTTAATTTCTTGCAAAAATTTAGAAAAAGAACAAAGCAACCGCATTTTCCGACTTTCTTTTCGTGTATTTCCGATAAAATTCAGTATCCATTTATAGAAAATCCTTACATATCTCAAGCACGGAAATTCCCCTTGGGTTGATTTTACCCCGTTTTTTTGATAGAATTAATGCAATTATTGATAAAAGGGGTTTTCTTCATGCTATTGAAACTTCGTCCTGCGCTGAAAGATTATCTTTGGGGCGGCACACGATTAAAAACCGATTTCGGATTTCAAACGGATTTGGATATAGTCGCCGAAGGGTGGATGCTTTCGTGCCACAAAGACGGTGAAAATATCGTTGAAAACGGGAAATATAAAGGCAAAACACTAACCGAAGTCATAGAGGAAACAGGCACGGAAATCCTCGGAATAAATGCGCAAAAATTTGACCGTTTTCCGATTCTTATCAAACTCATTGACGCAAAAAAGGATTTATCGGTACAGGTGCATCCTGACAACGATTACGCTTTGCGCGTAGAAAACGAATACGGCAAAACGGAATGTTGGTATATTTTGGACTGCGACGAGGGCGCTGAACTGATTTACGGCTTTAAACGGGAAATCACAAAAGAAGAATTTCAGCAACGCATTGCGGACAATACATTTTTAGAGGTTGTCAACAAAGTCCCCGTGCACAAGGGGGATTTGTTTTTTATTGAAGCGGGCACGCTGCACGCCATCGGCGGCGGCATTTTACTCGCAGAAATCCAACAAAATTCAAACACAACTTACCGCGTTTATGATTACGGCAGATTGGGTGCGGACGGCAAACCGCGCCCTCTGCATACAGAAAAAGCGATAGATGTCACGAACTGCATACCGCCGACACACAGTACAAAACCCGAGGGTGAAAAGCGCATTGAAAACGGCAATACAAAACAGCTTTTAACCACGTGCGACCTGTTTACCGTAACAAGCGTACAAACAACGAACGCATATTTCGGTAAAGCAGACAGTTCGTCCTTTGTTTCTGTGCTTGTAACGGACGGCGACGGTGAAATCACCTGTAACGGTGAAACGCTCACTGCCAATAAAGGTGACAGTTTCTTCCTTGCGGCAAACAGCGGTACTTTTTCCGTGAAGGGCAAAACCGAATTTATCGAAACGAGGGTATGACGATGCAAATGCGACGCAGACTGAAACAGTTTTTTCTTGTATGTTGCGCCATTATTTTACTCGGGGCGCTTGGCCTCGGAACAATCAATGCCATCGTGATACTAAAATCTAAACCATTCATTTTAGAACAAAGCGAAGCCGCCGATTTAGAAGATGTGGACTGTATTTTGGTTTTGGGCTGTGCGGTGTGGAACAGTCAAACTTTGAGCCCGATGTTGGAAGATCGCGTCAAAACCGGACTTTCGCTGTATGAAAGCGGCGTTTCCGACCGTCTTTTAATGAGCGGCGACCACGGCAAAGAAAACTACGACGAAGTAAATCATATGAAGCAATACTGCG
Organism: Ruminococcus sp.; assembly: GCA_004555265.1. Taxonomy (GTDB): domain Bacteria; phylum Bacillota; class Clostridia; order Oscillospirales; family Acutalibacteraceae; genus Fimenecus. The sequence goes on along the minus strand of SFIQ01000004.1, from coordinate 92,576 downwards.
TAGATAAAGGCGTTGACCCCGATATCATCTTTTTAGACCACGCAGGCTTTTCAACCTATGAATCGATGTATCGCGCAAAAGAAATTTTCGGCGTCAAAAAAATGATTGTTGTCACACAAGGCTACCATTTGTATCGCGCAGTATATATTGCACGCGCGTTGGGCGTAGAAGCGTACGGCGTCGCGGCAGATTTACAGGACTATGCATTGGTTACCGATATCAAAAACAATCTGCGTGAAACCTTGGCACGCGTCAAGGATTTCGGCACTTGCCTTGTGAAACCGCTACCGACATATCTCGGTGAAGCAATCCCGATTGACGGTTCTGCAAAATTATCAGACGATAAGGAGTATATATAAACAAAAATGCAAAGAACCTTTAAAGGCACAACCGTAGCTTGCTATATCGGCTACTTTGTGCAGGCAATTATCAACAACCTTTCCCCTATTTTATTTATCATTTACCGCGAACAGCTCGGCGTATCCTTAAATGCCATCGGCAGTTTGATTTTAATAAACTTTTTATCGCAAACCGTTGTGGATGTCATTTCTGTTAAGGTGGTTGACCGTTTGGGGTATCGCAAAATTATTTTGGCTTCGCACATCTGCGCCGCTTTCGGATTATGTTTACTCGGCGTATTGCCGCGTGTGATGCCTGCATTTGCAGGTCTCGTAATTGCAACCGTCATTTCCGCACTCGGCAGCGGCATGATTGAAGTGACGATAAGCCCCATTGTGGACGCGATTCCCAGTGCCCGCAAGCAAGCGGATATGAGTTTGCTTCACTCCTTTTACTGTTGGGGGCAGATGGCGGTAGTGGCGCTTTCCACGCTGTTTATCCGTTTGTTGGGGGAACAGTTTTGGTATGTCCTTCCGATGCTTTGGGCGTTTATTCCGCTTGGCAATCTGTTCAATTTCTCCACGCTCCCCTTCCCGAAAACCCTGCAAGAGGACGAAAAGACGCCTGTACGCAGACTGTTGACCTCGCGTTATTTCATCATTGCCATGATTTTGATGTTTTGTGCGGGTGCTTCGGAGCTTGCCATGTCGCAATGGTCCTCGTATTTTGCGGAGGCAGGCTTGGGCGTAGGCAAGTTTATGGGTGATTTGTTGGGACCGTGCCTGTTTGCCGTATTTATGGGTATGGGCAGACTGCTGTTCGGACTTTACGGGCATAAGCTCAATCTAAAAAAAGCCTTGCTTTGCTGTGCGGCACTGTGCATTGCCTGCTACACAGTCACAGCCGTTTCCCCGAATCCCCTTCTGTCTCTGTTCGGCTGTGCGCTGACGGGGCTTTCGGTCAGCCTGTTTTGGCCGGGTACATTCAGCTTGGTTTCAGAACTGTACCCAAAGGGCGGCGCCGCCATGTTCGGTGTGCTTGCAATTTTAGGTGACCTCGGTTGCTCCTTGGGGCCTTCGATTGTCAGCTACATTTCCACCGCGGTGCAATCGGCAAATACAGCACTTACAGACGGCGAGGCCTTAAAAATCGGATTGGGCTTCGGCAATCTTTTCCCAATTGTAATTATCCTCGGGCTTTTGCTTTTAAAAAACAGAAAAAAGCCGGTTGACAAAGCACACAGATAGGCATATAATAACCGTACAAATTAACAGCTGTCTTCAAGGCGGGGTGCAAGTCCCCACCGGTGGTAAAAGTCCACAAGCGTTTTGCTGATTGGGTGCAATTCCCAAACCGACGGTACAGTCCGGATGAAAGAAGATGTATGTTCTATACACCTGCGCCTCGTAAGATTTTTCTTACGGGGCTTTTTGTTTGACAGCCGTATTTGCAATATTTTTGGAAAGGCGAAATGTCAAATGGAAAACACAGCAACCAACCCGAAGAAAAAAAGCAAAGTCTACTCCTCACAAAAAATCCGCAAACTGACGGTTACCGCAATTTTGGCGGCAGTCTCCGCCGTTTTAATGTTTTTGGATTTCAGCGTTCCGTTTATGCCCGGCTTTATTAAAATGGATTTGTCAGATATGCCCGCGCTGATTGCTTCGTTTGCATTTGGACCTTTAAGCGGCGTCGGCGTGTGTTTGATTAAAAATCTAATCAATCTGTTCACAACCACCACAGGCGGCGTCGGCGAGCTCTCCAACTTTATTTTAGGTTGTATGCTTGTCATTCCCGCAGGGCTTATCTATAAGCGCAAAAAAAATCGTAAATTCGCTTTGCTTGGGTCATTGGTCGGCGCAATTTGTATGGCGGGTATGAGTTTTCTCACCAATTACTTCATTGTCTACCCGATTTACACCAACTTTATGCCAATAGAGCAAATCATTGCGGCGTATCAAGCGATTTTGCCGCGCGTTACCGCGCTTTGGCAGGCACTTTTAATATTTAATGTACCGTTTACTTTCATAAAAGGAATGCTTTGTGCATTGATTACATTCCTTGTTTATAAACCCCTTTCTCCGATTTTAAAAGGAAAACACAACGGATAAACATTTTGTGTGCAATTACTGAAATACGGTTGACAAACCCCGTAAAACAGTATAGAATACTGTTCGACAACAAAATACAACATTCCTTATAGAGAGTGACGGAGGGACAGGCCCTGTGAAGTCCGGCAACCTGCAATATTTGCAAGGTGCCAAATCCCACAGCATTTTGCTGAAAGATAAGGTGACACAAAGCACCTTGGCGCCTGCCGCCCGGGTGCTTTTTATTCGGAAACGGCAAAACACAAAGGAGAACCACCATGGCAAAACATCTTTTTACATCTGAATCGGTTACAGAAGGGCATCCCGACAAAATCTGTGACAATATTTCTGACGCGGTTTTGGACGCAATTTTAGCACAGGACCCGCATGGCCGCGTTGCGTGCGAAACCACCTGCATTACGGATAGAATTACCGTAATGGGCGAAATCACCACCAGTGCCAAAATCGATATTGAACAAATTGCGCGCGATGTCGTATGTGAAATCGGGTATGACAACGACGAAAAAGGCTTTAACGGGCATACCTGCAAAATCGAAACCATTATTGATAAACAGTCGGCAGATATTGCATTGGGCGTTGACGCTTCTTATGAATTAAAAAAAGGGCAAGCGGAAGACTATAATCTGCACGGCGCGGGCGACCAAGGAATGATGTTCGGCTACGCGTGTGACGAAACCGAAGAATTGATGCCCCTGCCGATTTCGCTCGCACACAAATTGGCAAAGCAGTTGACAGCGGTTCGTAAAAACGGCACGCTCCCCTACTTACGCGCAGACGGCAAAACACAGGTCACGGTGGAATACGATGAAAACGATGTACCCGTGCGTATAGACACGATTGTTGTATCCTCTCAGCACAGTGCAGATGTGGAGCTCTCGCAAATTCGTAGTGATATTTTGAAATTTGTCATTAAACCGATTGTACCTGAAAATCTTTTTGATGCGGACACGATTATTTATGTCAATCCCACCGGACGCTTTGTCACAGGCGGTCCTGCAGGCGACAGCGGCTTGACCGGCAGAAAAATTATTGTGGACACCTACGGCGGCGTCGGCAGACACGGCGGCGGTTGCTTCTCGGGCAAAGATCCGACCAAGGTTGACCGTTCGGCGGCGTATGCGGCGCGTTATGTTGCCAAAAATATTGTAGCAGCCGGGCTTGCAAAAAAATGCGAAATTCAGTTGGCATATGCCATTGGCGTAGCCCACCCCGTATCTGTGATGGTTGATACCTTTGGCACAGGCGTTTTGGCGGATGATGTTTTAAGCGAAATCGTGACGGAAGTATTCGATTTACGCCCCGCGGCAATTATCGATTATCTGGATTTGCGCCGCCCGATTTACCGCCCCCTTGCCGCATACGGGCATATGGGCAGAACGGATTTACATGTGCGTTGGGAGCAAACCGATAAAGTCGATGCCTTAAAAAAGGCGGCAGGCATTTAATCGAAAAAGAAAAATTTTGAAAATTGAATAAAGCATATTTTTTCACGCAAACTACGGATAAGACACAATGAAGGAGTTGAAAAATATGCTGGATAGAATCGCATTAATATTGGTTATCATCGGCGGCATCAATTGGGGCTCCATCGGGCTTTTCCAATTTGACATCGTTGGCTGGATTTTCGGCGGGCAAAGCGCGGTTATCAGCAGAATTATCTACACTTTGGTCGCAATTGCGGCGGTTTGGTGTATTTCTCTGCTGTTCAGAGAGAGCGAAGTGCTTTCCACCACATCGGACGAATAAATACCCGTCAGTCGATTCTAAAAAGCCCGCAGTTCCTTTATCGGAAACTGCGGGCTTGCATTTTATGTTTTTGTTTCTTCGGGATTACGCGGCGACACAAACACGGTGTTATATACATGATAAATTACCTTCCCGGGCTTTGCACCGACAGGTTTTTTTATGTTTTTTATCAAGGTATAATCCACAGGGACTTTTTGCGCCTCTTTGGCACTACTGAAAAATGCCGCAATTTCTGCCGCCTCCACAATCGCTTTGTCGGTAATTTCGCGGTTTTCCGATAAAATCACCGTGTGCGAGCCGGCAAAATTTTGCGTATGCAGCCACATATCATAATTTTTGGCAGTTTTCAAAGTCAGTTTATCATTTTGCGTGTTATTCCGTCCGACCAAAACGGTAAAACCTTCGCTCGTTTTAAATTGATACGGCGGTAATTCTTTCGGCAAACGGAGTTTTCCGCCTTTTTTGCGTTTCAAATAGCCGCCGTCAATCAATTCCTGCCGAATCAGCGTCAATTCACTTTCGGTTTCGGCACGAGAAAGCGTATCTAAAACCGAATCAAAATACAGGATTTCCTGCTCCCCTTTTTCAATTAAGCCGGCGAGCATTTTTTCGGCTGTGTGCGCTTTTTTATAGGCTTTATAAAACTTTTGCGCATTCTGTGCGGGCGAAAGCGCGGGATTTACAGGAATGCGCACGGTTTCATTATTTGCATAATAATTCGGTACTTCATAAACAGGAGAACCCTTTGTAAGTGCATACTGGTTGGCGTTAATCAGTTCCGCAAAAACACGGAGCTGTTCTTTGTCCGCGCACGCTGAAAGTTCTGCCTGCTGATTGGAAATCTTACGCGCCGTACGCTCTTGTAAGGTGTGCAAAGCCTTGTATAAATCCCCTGCTTTGCGCTTCGCGCGCAGTACGCGGTCGCGTTCAAAATAAAATGCATCCAAAAGTGCACAGAATGAGTCGGCATAGGTCTTTTTGTAAAACGCACCGTACTGCGTAATATCCAAAAAAGAAAAGTCAAAAGGCTTGTCCTCTTCATTATACACCGTGCAGTATTGCGGTGCGTCTGTTTGTAAACACCGTTTCACATTTTCAAGCGCGGCGGCAATTTGTTGTTCTGGAACCACTTCTACGGCACAGGTGCAATCTCCTGCTGCCAAATGTGCCAATTCACGGCTGACAATCGGAGAAATACCCTCCACACTTTGCATAAATGCTTTTGCGAGTTGTTGATTTTTTTGCAGTTTTACGCGCGCGGCGGCTTGTTCGACAGACGCTGACAGCAAATTGATTTTATCCTGCCGCGGCGGCAAAACATAGGTACAATTCGGTAATACTTCGCGCACAGAGGATTTGGTTTCGTCCACGCGTTTAACAGCGTCGATGATTTTGCCGTTTCCGTCGATTAAAATAATATTGCTGTGCTGCCCCGTAATTTCAATGCAAAGCGTCAGTTTTACCTTATCGCCAATTTCATTGGCGGCGTCAAAATCCAAAAACAAAATACGATCCAGCCCCGCTTGCCGAATTCCTACAAGCGTTGCGCCTGTCAAGTGTTTACGAAACAGCATACAAAGCATCGGCGGATTTTGTGGATTTTCGGTTGGGAACTGTGTCAAATGTACCCGTGCCGAGGCAGACTCCGCCGATAAGAACAGCCGAAACGCACCGCCGCGCGTGCGCAGCAGCAACACAATTTCCGCTTTCGACGGTTGGTGAACCTTTTCCACCCGCGCGCCCAAAACGGTCTGTTCCAATTCGGTTTTCACAAAATGCAATGTAATACCGTCTAATGCCATATATACTCCTATACCGTTACGGTTGGTGCTGTCTGCGCAGACAGCACGCAAGAAATTTCGGGGAACTGCGCCTGTACGCGGTTTTTGAGTGAGACGACCGCAGGATACTCTGTTTGGAAATGCCCCGCCGCCGCTACGGAAAGCCCGTATTCCGCGGCATCTAATATTTCATGGTGCTTGGCGTCACCCGTAAAATACATATCCGCACCCGCTGTTTGGGCTTCAAGCGCAAAATCCATTGCCGCGCCACCGCAAACCGCAACCACCTTTATTTCTTTTTGCGGAAGTGAAACCGCTACGGGCACATGTAAAACAGATTTTGCAAACGCGGCAAATTCCAAGGCGGTTTTGCATTTTGTTTCGCCGAGTCTGTAAAACCCATTTTCGGATTTTCGGATATTTTGTAAATCCAACAGTTCCGCCAGCACATCATTCACACCGCCGTCTGCGCAGTCGAACGAAGTATGGGCGGAAATCACGGCAATATTGTATTTTGCCGCAAGGTAAGCCGGGTTTTGCTCCGTAAATTGTTTTTGTGCCTGAAACAAAAACGGGTGGTGCGTTACGATTAAATCACACTGCTTTTTATGCGCTTCTCGTACCAAATCGGCAGTCGCATCTAAGGCAAATAAAACTTTATGTACTTCCTTTGCCCGTTCGCCGACCTGAAAACCGCTGTTATCCCAATCCTCTTGGCGACAAAACGGCGCAATGCTGTCTATGTATTCATAAATCTGCCCTGCGTTCATGTTCAATCTCCTTTATGACGGCAAACAGCCGTGCGGATTCTGCCGCGTCTTTTTCACAAAGTGCGGTAGCTCGCTTTTTAAGGCGGGTAAGAATTTTTTCTAAAAAAAGACTGTCCGTTTGCGTTTTACCACGCACCAACTCGCCCGCATAAAAATACCATTCGGGATATATGCGTGTTTCACCGCAAAAACGCGCGGAAATTACCAAATACAGCCGCTCGCCCTCTGCGGCAGTTCGTTCCGTCTCGATTTGGAAGCCGTTCTCCAAAAGGGATTTTCGCACATCTTCAAAATGCGTCATCGGTTGTAAGATCAAATGTTTTGCGTTATCTTGTAACCACGCGGTATTTGCAATCATATCCGCAATTTGATTCCCGCCCATACCGGCTATAACGATTTCCTGCGCCTCGTCAGCCGCAATATTCTGCAATCCGTCGGAAAGGCGCAAATCAATTCGTTCCTCTAAGCCGTATGTACCGAGCGTTTGCCGTGCATTGGCAAGCGGGTTTGGATTAATGTCAGCGGCGATAGCAAATTGCGCTTTGCCGTTGAGCAGACACCACGCCGGCAAATAGGCATGGTCTGTGCCGATGTCCGCCATGCAGACGCAAGGGTTTACACAGTCGGCAACCAACTGCAATCGATTTGTTAAATTCAGCATAAGTCACCGTAGAAAACAGGGGCGCAACAAACTTGTTACCGCCCCTGTTTTTCCTTATTTATTCTTGAGAAATTCGTTGATTTTATCCACAAGCGCATCGGCGTCCACGCCGTGCACCTCGCAAGCTTGTTCGACGGTCTCGCCACGAGAGGCAGGACAGCCGAGACAATGCATACCCATTTCCATATCCTCCTTATGCTTTCACAACCGAAAGTTTCACCTTACTGTCGGCAATATCCACTTCTTTTTCAAGGTCTGCTGCAAGCGTTTCATTCAACAAAACGGAATCGGCAAGCAATTCAGCTTCCAAATACGCTTTCTTTTCTGCCAGCGCCGCAATAATATCAGCATTTTCCGAAGCGATTGCCATATTGACGCGCTGTTCCACCTCATAGCCCGCTTCTTTACGGATAAGCTGGCATTGACGAATGACATCACGCACCAAGCCTTCTCGTATTAAATCCTCGGTAAGCGTTGTATCCAGTGCAATCACCGCCGCACCGTTTTGGAATTCCGCAGAAACAATCCCCGCTTTGGTTTTGGTTGCTAAATTGAAAATGCTCGCATCGAAAGTGCCGTCAAAATCGGGTACAATCACTTGCCCGCCGGCTTCCACAGCAGACACAGCCGCCGCCATATCCGCATCGGAAAGGGATTCGAGCGTCTGTTTCATCTTGTTCACATTTTGTTTGAGAACAGCACCTGCAACCTTAAAGTTCACGGTCAGGTATTTGTCCTCCAAAATGTTCACATCTTGCAAATACACAAGTTCTTTCACATTGAGCTCGTCTAAAATATTTTTCTCAAAGGTGCGGATTTTATTCGCGGACGCCTCATCACTGCAAATATACAGTTTTGAAAGCGGCTGACGAATCTTTAACTGCTGTTCATTGCGCAAACGCATTGCAACGGCAATTGCCTCACGCACCATAGCGGTTTGTGCAATGATTTCGTCGTTGTCAAAGCCCTCTAAAGGTTTCGGCCAATCGCTCAAATGCACGGAAATCGGCGATGACGGCAACACCTTACGGGTCAGATTTTGCCAAATGTGCTCGGTCATAAACGGAATCACAGGCGCCATTACCTGCACAGCGGAATTGAGCGCAAAGAACAGTACCCAATACGCCAATTTTTTGTCTTGCTCGTCGCCTGTTTTCCAGAAACGGCGGCGGTTGGTACGAATATACCAATTGGAAATATCGTCTACGAATACTTCAAAATCTTTGACGAGCAAATACACCTTGTAATCCTCATAGCAAGCCGTTGCACGTTTGATAAATTCATTGGTGCGCGCCACAAGCCACAAGTCTGTGGGGCTCATTTTGGATTTGTCGGGCGTGTAGCCTTCAAAATTCGGCTTATCAATTTTGGCATAGGTCTCATAGAATGTATAAATATTCCAGAAAGACAACAGTTTTCTGCGTGCTTCATCACCAAGATTGTAGCCAAAACGAACATCACTGGAAACCGGAGCGCCTGCATACATATAACGAACGGTATCCGCGCCGATTTTCTCCGCCGCCTCGTCAAACTTAATCATAAAGCCGGTTTTTGAGAATTTTGAACCGTCCTCGGAAACAACCGCACTGTTGGTCAAAACACGCTCATACGGCGCTCTGTCCTCTAAAACAACGCTCATAAACAGAAGGGAATAGAACCACAAGCGCACCTGTTCGTGCATTTCGGTCACCCATTCTGCGGGATAGTTCTTTTTCCAATATGCTTTATCACGGAAATAGCCGAGCGTTGAAAACGGTACGATACCGGCATCGAGCCAAACATCGCCGATTTCGGAAACGCGGGAAACAGGTTTACCGCAATGCGGGCATTTGATTTGAATTTCGTCTACCCACGGGCGGTGCAATTCGGGCAATGCGTCCACTTTGGCAGGGTCAACCGCCAAATCATGCAGTTCCTGCCGCGAACCGATCACGGTAGTATGCCCGCAGTCGCACGGGTAGAACGGCAACGGCATACCATAATAGCGTTTTCTGGAAATGTTCCAATCGCCCATATTGGTCAGCCAATCGTTCATACGCTTGCCGTTGGAAGCGGGCTCCCATTTCACGGCGTTTGCCGCCGCAATGAGTTTCGGTTTTAATTCCTCGGTGCGGATATACCACGCCGGCACCAAACGGAACACCACTTCGGATTTACAACGCCAGCACACAGGGTAACTGTGCTCGTGCGGCTCCACTTTATAGAGTTTATTATCCGCCTTCAAGTGCTCGAACACTTCGTCGGCAATGGTATGGCTGTCCTTTCCGGTCATCCAGCCGAAGCCGTCAAGGTAAATCCCCATATCGTCAATCGGCATCACCTTTGCAAGACCGAGACGCTCGCCGAGTTCAAAGTCCTCAATACCGCACCCGGGCGCGATATGAACAACACCCGTACCTTCATCAGCGGCAACATCTTCCCACGGTACGATTTTATGGTCAATCCCCGCTTGTGCAGGAATGCCCGGGAAGCAGGTTTCGTAATGCAGACCTACAAGCTCTGCGCCTTTCAAGCCGCGCACAACTTCGACTTTATCATCGCCCAAATACTTGATGGCGTTTTTGGCAAGAATTAAAGTCTGTTCGTCACTCTTGACTTTGACTTCCACATAATCAATCTCGGGATTGACTGCCAACGCCACATTCGAGGACAAAGTCCACGGGGTGGTTGTCCACACAAGCATTTTGCTGTCCAACTCTTTGATTGGCAGTTTAAAGAACACAGAATTGTGCGTCATCAGTTTGTAAGAGCCGGTCATTTCGTGCTCTGAAAGCGAAGTACCGCATCTGGGGCACCAGGGCATCGGCTTATATTCACGCTGAATCCAGCCGTGTTCATCACATTTCTTTAAGAAATACCAAATGCCCGCTATGTTTTCGTCTGTATTGGTATAATAGGAGTTATCCCAATCCATCCACTGCCCAAGGCGTTTAGACTGCTCTGTGATAATGCCCGAAAAATGCTTTACGCGGTCTTTACAAGCCTGCGTAAACTTATCCATGCCGTAATCTTCAATATCTTTTTTGGTTTCAAAGCCGAGTTCTTTTTCCACCTCGACTTCCACCCAAAGCCCTTGGGAGTCAAAGCCGTTTTGATACCGGCAATCACAACCGTTCATCGCATGGTAACGAATAAATATGTCTTTAATGCTTCTGCCCCAGGCATGGTGAATGCCCATCGGGTTGTTGGCGGTAATCGGACCGTCTAAGAAGCGGAACATTTTATTTCCCTTATTCTTTTCACGCAATTTTTCAAAGCATTTTTCCTGCTCCCAAAAATCCATGACGTTATGTTCCATTTCAACGAACATATTTTTTTCTTCTGCCACTTTTTGCTTCCACCTTTCAGCACAATCGATTTGTGCATACTGTTAAGATTATATATAAAAAATGTCGCAATTACAAGGCTTATTTTATTTTTTTTCGTCGGTTTCGGGAATTATGTTGGTTTCGTCAATAATATAGTTCGGACGGTTTTTCACTTCCATATAAATTCTCGAAATATATTCACCCAAAACGCCCAAGAAAAGCAGGATAAATCCGCCGATAATTAAGATAGCGCTGAAAATGGACGGATACCCCGGTACATCACTGCCCAAAAGCAATGTGCGAATAATGATGTACAAGGCATAAATGATGCCGACAAAACTCAGCGCCGAGCCGAAGAACAGCGAAATCTTTAACGGCGCGGTAGAAAAATTCACAATACCGTCCATCGCATAGGTCAACAAATTGCCGAAAGACCATTTCGAGCGCCCCGCCGAGCGTGCGCGGTTTTCGTGCGGGAACCATTTGGTTTGAAATCCGACCCAACTGAAAATCCCTTTGGAAAAGCGGTTATATTCGGGCATAGAAAGAATGGCCTGTACCACTTTACGACGCATAATCCGATAGTCTTGCGCTCCCTCTTCAATACTTGCGTCGGAAATGCGATTGATAATTTTATAAAATGCTTTTGAAAAACCGCTTTTCAGTTTGGATTCCCCTATGCGGTCAACGCGCCGTGCCGCCGCAATATCATAGCCCTCTTCGGAAACAGCCCGCAACATTTCGGGAAGTAACTGCGGGTCATGCTGTAAATCCGCGTCAATAATCCCGATATAATCGGCGTTCGTTGCACGAAGCCCCGCAAGCATTGCCGCCTCTTTGCCGAAATTGCGTGAAAAAGAAATATAGCGCACACGCTCATCCTTCTCTGCCAAATCGCGCAAAACAGCACGCGTTTTGTCACGGCTGCCGTCATCCACAAACAAAAAACGCACCGCCGAATCCGCCAATCCATCCACAATCGGCACAACGGTATTATAAAAAATCGGAAGAGCTTCTTCTTCATTATAACAAGGCACAATTAAATCCAAGGTTTTCATTTTACATAGCTCCTTCCTTATGAAATCTACCTTATTGTACCATAAAAAACGCATATTGCCAACAAAAAAATACGCAATCTGATGACTGCGCATTTTTAATCTGTCAAACAATATTTTAGGCATCTTTTGCACCGTGCTTATATTTTTCACGCGTAGCAAGTCCGCCACGAATATGGCGTTGCGCTTTATTCACATCTAAAACCTCTCGAACCGATTGGTACAGTGACGGGTTTATGCGTTCCAAGCGCTTGGCTACATCCATATGTACGGTGCTTTTGCTGATGCCGAACACCTGCGCGGCGGCGCGTACGGTAGTTTGGTTTTGCACAATATATTCGCCGAGCTCTACCGCACGGTCTTCAACGGTATCTTTCACTATACAGCCCTCCTTACTTCTGTCAATAATAAATATGATGTAGGTTGGCTGAATATGCGAAAAAGAATTTTGCAATCGACTGCAAAAATTTAACATCTTTTGCATTTATTTTCTGTGATAACAAAATCCAAATTGTCCAAAATACTATTGCAAACGCAAAATTTATTGCAAAGGAGTGTTTACTGTGGCTAGCAGAAAGAATGTAGTCCCCGAAGCTCGCGCGGCACTTGATAAGTTCAAGATGGAAGCAGCTTCTGAAGTAGGTGTTAACCTGAAACAGGGGTACAACGGCGATTTGACCTCGAAGCAGGCAGGCTCTGTCGGCGGTCAGATGGTTAAAAAGATGATTAAATCTTATGAAGACAGCATGAAATAAGTTCGTTAATATTTTTCGGACAAAAAAAGGTCTGCCGAAGGCTTACCCTTCGGCAGACTGCTTTTATGCATTTGCGGATATTACAAATACCATTTATCAAACCGTTCCAAATCCTCTTTCGGTACTTGCATAAAGACATTGGCGTTCGACATAATTTCCACCGCGCGGTTTAGGCGATAGCGGTAGTCTCGTTTCAAATCGGAAAATTTTTTGATGCAAGAAATACACCACGCCGCAAAGAAAAGCACAAACAGCGCGACAATCAAAAACAGAATATTGGCACCGGAGATAATCAACTCCCAAAATATGCAAAAAGATACCGTTAAACCTACAATACCGATACAAAGAAAAATCAAATTTGCTTTGCGGTTCTGTCGGTATTGTGCCACTGCTTCATCCCGCATTTTTTCATAACTCGGCATTTCGCGAATTTCCGGCATATCGCCCGCCGCAAGCGGGTCAAAAGGTTTCTTCTCGAGAATATCGCCCGCATTTTCCGCAAAACAGCCTTTTTCATTTTGTTCCATAAAGCTCCCTCCTCACTTTACTGATTTGAGCATAGCATAGAAAGAACAAAAAAGCAACCCCGATTTAAGCTATCCAACACCGGTTTAGACTTGACTGTAATCCTGTAAAAAGTCCTTTAACGCCCCTGTCGCCTCAGTTAATTGCTTGGTATTCGGCAAATAGACAATCCGCACATGGTCGGGTTCGGGGTAATGAAACGCCCTGCCATGCACCAAAAGAATTTTCTTTTTTCGCAGGAAGTCCAACACAAACTGTTCGTCATCTTTGATATTAAACTTATATTTATCCAATTTCGGAAAAATATAAAATGCCGCTTTCGGTTTCATCACAGATACACCGTCAATATCGCAAAGGGCATTGTAAATACATTCGCGCTGTTCATAAATGCGCCCGCCGGGCTGTAAAAGTTCGTCACTGCTTTGATACCCGCCCAAAGCCGTTTGGATAATCTGCTGTGCAGGTACATTGGAGCAAAGCCGCATGGACGAAAGCAAATTCAGACCCTCAATATAGCCCTTGATACGCTTTTTATCGCCGCTTATGCACATCCACCCACAACGAAATCCTGCCACGCGGTGCGATTTTGACAGCCCGTTAAAGGTAACACACGGCACATCGGGTGCAAGAGAAGCGATGGAAATATGTTTCAATCCGTCCATGACCAGTCGGTCATAAATTTCATCTGAGAAAAGGATAAGTTCATTTTCGCGTGCCACCTGCACAATTTCTTTTAAAATCTCCTCCGAATACAGTGCCCCCGTGGGATTGTTCGGGTTGATAATCACGATGCCTTTTGTCTTTTTTGTGATTTTTTTGCGCATATCTTCAATATCGGGATTCCATTCATTTTGCTCGTCGCACATATAGTGCACGGCATTGCCGCCTGCCAAGGTAACCGCCGCTGTCCAAAGCGGATAATCGGGCGCAGGCACCAAAATTTCGTCGCCGTTATCCAAAAGCCCCTGCATGGCCATTGTGATTAACTCGCTGACGCCGTTCCCCGTGTATATATCCTGCAAACCGACATTCGGCAGTTGCTTGATTTGACTGTACTGCATAATCGCCTTGCGCGCGGAAAAAATGCCTTTGGAATCGGAATATCCTTCCGCTTCACGCAAATTATAAATCATATCCTGTATTATTTCATCGGGCGCGGTAAAATGAAACGGCGCAGGATTACCGATATTGAGTTTTAATATCTCCACACCGTTTGCAATCATTCGGTCGGCTTCATCCATCACCGGGCCGCGAATATCATAGCATACATTGTCTAACTTATGGGATTTTTCAAATTCACGCATGGTATCACCTGATTTACACCTTTTAAAATTGAATATTTATCATTTTAACACACTAGTCAAGACATTGCACTTGCGAAGTTTTGGGAATTCATATATAATGAGGATATATATGCTATTGCAGACTGTGAGGTCTTTTCTATGAACAGCGGATTTTTAAAGGTTTGCGCCGCTTCCCCGCGCGTAACGGTTGGCGGTGTTCAGCAAAATTCAGAAAATGCTTTGCGTGAAATTCAAGTAGCCGCAGAGAAAAATGTGAAGGTTTTGGTGTTTCCCGAGTTACATTTGTCCGGGTACACCTGCGGCGATTTATTTTTGCAAAAAGCACTAACAGACGCCTGTTTGCAGGCTTTGGAAACACTTTGCGAAAAAACCGCAAAATTCGATATGGTTATTTGCATCGGGTTACCCTTACGCGTCAACACGCGCCTTTACAACTGCGCGGCGGTACTGTATAAAGGCAAGGTTTTGGGCTTTGTCCCGAAAACCTATATTCCGAATTACGGCGAATACTACGAAAAGCGTTGGTTTGCAAGCGGAAAAACGCTGAACACGCAAATCCGATTTGGCCGAATTGATGCGCCTTGCAGCACTTCCCTACTGTTCCCCATCGCGGAAAACGGTGTCCTCGGCGTAGAAATTTGCGAGGATTTATGGGTACCCAATCCCCCGAGCACCGATTTAGCCCTTGCAGGCGCCAATATCCTTGTAAACCTTTCGGCAAGTAATGAAGCCGTCACCAAAAATGAATACCGAAAAAATATGATTGCCGCGCAAAGCGCA
The DNA here is from genome assembly GCA_004555265.1 of Ruminococcus sp. GTDB lineage: Bacteria > Bacillota > Clostridia > Oscillospirales > Acutalibacteraceae > Fimenecus. Next base: position 77,441 of record SFIQ01000004.1, on the reverse strand, counting down.
AAATGCTTTTGCTCGTATATATATGCTTCGGCAGGCGTCGGCGAATCCTCCACCGATTTAGTCTTTTCGGGGGCTTGCACCGTAGCGGAAAACGGCGCGATTTTAGCAGAGGGCGAACGGTTTGCGTTTGACGGTACACGCGCGATTGCGGATATTGATTTGGATAAATTGAATGCCGAGCGTATACGCAACGGTTCTTTTGCGGATAATGCGCGCGCGGACAGTCTAAAATACGCGATATGTGAAGCCGTAAATGTGTCCACAGATTTTTCAGAAGTCACGCGTACATTTCAACCGCAACCGTTTGTACCGTCGGATACCGCCGAAAAAGACGCGCGCTGTCGAGAAATCTTGGCAATTCAAAGTCATGGGCTGGCAAAGCGCCTTACACACACAGGGCTGAAAAAAGCGGTGGTCGGCATTTCAGGTGGGCTTGACTCGACGCTGGCACTGCTTGTCTCGGTGCGGGCGATGCAAATTTTACAGCTTCCGTCTGAGAATATCCTTTGTGTGACGATGCCCGGCTTTGGCACAACCGACCGCACCTATCAAAATGCGGTATCGTTAATCAAGTCTTTCGGTGCGTCTTTTTTGGAAATTCCCATAAAAGACGCCGCCTTACAGCATATGCAGGACATCGGCCACGATCCCGATTTGCACGACATTACCTATGAAAATACACAGGCGCGTGAGCGCACACAGATTTTAATGGATTTGGCAAACAAGCACGGCGGCATTTTGGTCGGCACCGGGGATTTGAGCGAATTGGCGCTTGGCTGGTGCACCTACAACGCCGACCATATGAGTATGTACGGTGTGAATGCGGGCGTACCGAAAACGCTTGTACGGCATTTGGTAGAAAACGAAGCAGAGCATCTGCCCGAAACCATTGCCGCAATTTTGCAGGATGTTCTTGCAACACCGGTAAGCCCCGAATTACTGCCGCCCGACGAAAACGGCAAAATTCAGCAAAAAACCGAAGATACCTTAGGTCCTTACGAGGTGCACGATTTTTATCTGTATCACTTTTTGCGCTTTGGGGCTTGTGTTGCAGTTGTTTATTAAACGCTTTTGGGGCAACCAATTTAAGCGTTCCTGCCTGCCGGACGGCCCGAAAGTCGGCTCGGTAAGCCTTTCCCCGCGCGGCGATTGGCGCATGCCCTCAGACGCGGTATATACAGAGTGGCTGCATTTTTAAGAGAACAGCATAAAAGAAAACTCCGAAGTGTTACGCTTCGGAGTTTTCTTTTATGTTCAGTTATACATTCTGTTCCTTTTTTATACCGAAAATCATACGCAACAACCCGCTTAACACCTTCGGACTTTTCATCACGACCACTTTCATACCGACAGCCTCCTTAACAGCATGTTTTGCAAAGCACGATGCCGCTTAAAATCAGCGCGATGGACAAAACCACAACCAAGAATTTTGAGGGAAAAATAAATGCCAGCACAAGCCCGAGACCGAGCATGGCAAAAATCAAGCCGAGATTGTTCCTACGACGCTTTTTCATATCGACACCGCCTTTTGTGTTGCTAATACACTATATGCGGCGGGTAAAAAAGTGTTCTTTAATCTTTATCTGTGATAAAAATCAGCGCGGTACCGTTATGCACGGTAATTTCGGCGGTTGGCTCTGTAATTTCATTGCTGACGCCCATGCCGCAGAACGGCGTAAAAGTAAAGCTTTCAAGCGGATAGTAAAATCCCTTTAAAGTGACGGTACATGCACCGCCAAATGCGAAAACCGAAATATATTTGCTGTCATCCCGCGGCAAAATTTGTGTTTCGTTTTGCAAAACAAACACGCGATGATGCGAATCTGCCACCGTTAAATCCGCGCCAAGCGTTTTCGCATAGGCACACAAATCAAAATTGGCAAAGGTATGGTCTAAACGACTGCCTGTACCGCCGACCAACACAATTTTCCGATAGCCGCGCCGCACCGCCTCTTTGAGCGCAACCGCGCTGTCGGTATCATCTTTAATCGGATTTAAACGCATGGTTTCCATATCGGTTTCGGGGCATACACCCGAATCAAAATCGCCGAGTATCAAATTCGGCGTACAGCCGATGTCTTCGGCGTAGCGATAACCTGCATCTGCCGTAATGATATACGGTTTTTCTGCCAAATAGGGCAAAACTTGCGTTTTCGGTAAACAGTCCCCTGCCGCAAAAATAATGCAGTCCGGCTTCGTTACAATTCCCATTCTTTCAAGTCCTTTACGGCGTTATACAGTTCCACATAACTGTTGTGTCGGGAACGGCTGATTTCCCCGCGCTCGACAGCTTCCAGCACCTTGCAGCCCTTGTCGCAGGTATGCGAACAGGTCGAGAATTTACAAGTGCCCAAATATGGGCGAAACTCCCGAAAACAAGAAGCTAAATCCTCTTTGCGAATGCAGTCCGCTTTGTCGAGTTCCAACGCGGAAAATCCGGGCGTATCCACAATATACCCGCCGCAGGTTTTAAACAGTTCCGCTTGGCGCGTGGTGTGTCTGCCGCGCCCCAATTTATCGCTGATTTCACCCGTGGCAAGCGACAAATTTGCATCTAACGCATTCAAAAGCGAAGTTTTCCCTACACCCGAATTCCCCGTAAATGCTGTAATTTTACCTTGTAGGAGCGTTTTTACCGCATCAACGCCTGCTCCCGTCTTATTGGAAACCGTTCGGCAGGTAAATCCGGCGTTTTGATAGATTTGTGCAAGGGTGTCCGCATTTTCCAAATCACATTTGGTAAAGACCACAATCGGTTCAATTTGCTTTTGCTCGGCAATGGCAATCAGTTTATCAATGACAAACGGCGACGGCTTCGGCGCCGTTGCGGACGCTACAATCAACAGTTGGTCGATATTCGCAACGGGCGGACGGCGTAATTCATTTTTTCGCGGTAAAATTGCATCAATCGTATTTTCTGCGTCACCGTCATGGACGGTAATCTGCACACTGTCGCCTGCAAGCGGCGTCATATGCTTTTTCCGAAATACGCCGCGTGCTTTGCAAACATATACCGCATCGGCGGCTTCAACCGAATAGAAGCCGCCGATGCCTTTCAGCAATATGCCTTTTTGTGTAAAGTCAGCCATGCAAAACCTCTTTACGCAACCGTTAGTTTAATTTCCGTGGACGGAATGACTTTTTCGTTTTGCTCGGGTGTTTGCGCCGTGACGGTACCGGAAGAAACCTTGTTGCCCTCACTGTCAACAAACACAATATTCTTAAAGCCGGCGTTTTCTAATTTGTCACGGGCATCTGCCACAGACAGACCGACAACATACGGCACCGACACCGGGAATTCGGTTTTCTTTTCGTCGGTCACCGCCGCAGGAGATTTTGTAAAGTCAATCTTACCGCTTTGGATTTCCTGGTCATCAATTACGACTTGATAGGTATTGTTCGCGCCCGAACCTTTCAAGGTAATCGTAATCGTCTCGCCGGAGAAACTCACCTCGCGCGGGAATTGCTCTTGGTCGGAATTGTAAAGAGAACTGTTGAGATATACCTTCATCGTACCCGAAGCGCCGCTGGATTTCGGCAAGGTCACGGTAATGGTTGCGGTGGTTGCCTCCGGAACGCCGTTGCTGATGACCAACGCGATAGGCGCACCCGACTCCGCGGTCGTATTGCCGTCCGGAGACTGTGAAAGGACAACGCCTTTTTCTTTATCGCTATTTGCTTCGGTAATATTACCGACGGTAAATCCTGCGCTTTCAATCAATTTTTTCGCGATATCTTGGCTGTATCCCACGACAACGGGTACGGTTGCGGCATCGGGATTTTCGGTTGTACCGACATAAATCGTGACAAGCGAGCCTTTTTCGCCGTAAGAACCCTCAACGGGGTAGGAATCAAATACAATCCCATCCTTCGCGTTTTTATCATATTTGGTAATCACTTTGACTTCAAATCCGGCGGATTTCAATTTCGCCTGTGCTTCCTCAGCCGAAAGACCGACAATGCCGGAAATCAAAACGCTGTCATCGTTATAGGCAATTTCAAGTTTAATGGTTTTGCCTTTACGGATTTTTGTTTTGGCTTCGGGATTTTGCGTCAGCACTACGCCGGGCTCCGCATCGGAACTGTATACCGAAACGGTTTCAAATACAAAATTATCGGTATACAAAGCATTACCCATAATTTCATCGTTATAATTCATCCCGATAAAATTCGGCACTTCCACTTTCTTGGCGTTTCTACCCAAGAAAACGCCGACAAAAATAGCAATGATGACAACAAGCCCCGAAATCACGCCGAAAATAATCGGCATAGTTTTGCTCGGCTCTTTTTCTTCCTCTTCCGGCATTCCCTCCGGCTCGGTTTTTACGGCGTCGGCAGGCGCTTTGGCAGGCGGAACGCGTTTCGGGTCGACAAATCTTGTCGGCTCGCTGTCCACAAAATAGTTATAATCGAATTTAATGGAAGGATTTTTGCGGAATTCATCTAAATCCAAGAGCATTTCAGATGCGGATTGATAACGGTCTTTGGCATTTTTCTGCATCGCACGCAAAGTAATCTGTTCTAATCCTAATGGAATATTCGGATTGATTTCTCGCGGGCGTTTTGCCTCCTGCTGCATTTGCATAATTGCAACCGACACAGCGTTATCCGACTGAAACGGCAACTGCCCTGTGAGCATTTCATACATCACAACACCGACGGAATAAAGATCCGCCTTATCGTCCGTGATTTCACCGCGCGCTTGTTCGGGGCTGATGTAATGCACAGAACCGATGGCACTTTCGGTCATGGTGCGGGTATCTCCGCGTGAGAAACGCGCAATGCCGAAATCGCTGACTTTAATGGTGCCGTCTTGCAACAAAATAATATTTTGCGGCTTAATATCGCGGTGGACAATGCCTTTATCATGTGCATGTTGGAGCGCCTTTAAGATTTGGTTGACAAAATGCACCGCTTCTTTCCAATTGACAACCTTTTGCTGTTCAATATACTCTTTGAGCGTAATCCCCTCAATGTATTCCATGACAATATATTGCAGACGGTCGCCGAAGCTGACATCGTACACCTTTACAATATTCGGGTGTGACAGCACCGCAATCGCCTTTGCTTCGTTTTTGAAGCGACGGCGAAATTCCTCGTTTGCCAAAAATTCTTCTTTCAAGATTTTGATTGCCACAATACGGTCATCAATATTGTCATACGCTTTATAGACCACCGCCATACCGCCGACACCGATGATTTCGCGTATCTCATATCTGCCGTCTAAACGTTTTCCACAATAATTTTCCATCATTCTGTCTCCTTAAAAGCCGATTGTAACCGCCGTAACATTGTCGCCGCCGCCGTTTTCAAGCGCGCTTTCGACAAGCAATTCCGGCAAGTTTTTATCCCCGCAGGTTTTTGCCAACCTGAAAATGTCTGCATCCGCTACAAAATTAGTCAGCCCATCTGTGCAAAGCAACAAGATGTCCTCGTTCCCCATCGGCTGCTCGCAAAAATCTACACGGATTTCAGGCAGTACGCCCAAAGCGCGCGTAATAATATTTTTACTCGGATGCACCTTGGCTTCATCCGGCGTTATACGGCCGGTATCCACCATTTCCTGCACGACGGAATGGTCCCGCGTGAGCTGTTCAGGCTTTGTGTGCAAAAGATAGGCACGGCTGTCCCCCGCATGGGCAATATACGCTACGCCGTCCGCGACCAAGGCACACACAACCGTTGTACCCATACCGGCGAGTTTGGAATTCGCCTGCGCGATGTCAAACACGCTGATATTGGCGGCGTTAATCGCAGTAACCAATAGATTCTTAATGGATTTACTGCGCATAGAACCGCGATACGCCGATGTGATTTGCTCCGAAATAATTTTCACGGCTGTTTCGGACGCCACATTACCGCCCGCGGCACCGCCCATGCCGTCGCAAACCACCGCCCAAGCAACACCGTCGGGCATTTCGCCTGTGGCGTATGCGTCTTGGTTGCTTTCACGAACCTTACCAATATCGGATTTTGCTGCAATTTTCAAGAAAGATCACCTTCTTTTTGATGCACGCAACTGCCCGCAGGAGGCGTTGATGTCGCTCCCGAGGGTACGCCTGACCGTTACAGTCAAACCGTTTTGCTCTAAAATTTCAGAAAACCGCCGTATACGGTCTTCCTTGCTTTTTTTATAATTCTTCTCCCGAACATTGTTGACCGGAATCAGATTTACATGACACAGCATTCCGCGAAGCCGCGAAGCAAGTTCCGTGGCGCACGCATCTGTATCATTAAAGCCGTCTATCATGGCGTATTCAAAAGAAATCCGCCGCGAGGTCGCTTTTGTGTAATAGCGGCACGCTTCCAGCAATTCCGCAATATTCCATTTTTGGTTGACGGGCATGGTCTGCGAACGGATTTTGTCATTCGGCGCGTGTAAAGAAACCGACAGCGTCAGCCCCAACCGCTTTTCAGCCAAATCATAAATCCGCGGTACGACGCCGCAAGTCGACAGAGAAATGTGACGCATGCTGATGTTTAGACCTTTCTCGTCTGTCACCAATTCCAAAAAACGCATCACATTGTCATAATTATCAAGCGGCTCGCCCGTCCCCATTAAAACAATATGCGAAATACGCACACCGAGGTCACTTTGCGCCGTATAAATCTCAGAAAGCATTTCCGAGGGGGTTAAGTGCCGTTGAAAGCCGCCGATGGCAGAGGCGCAAAACGAACAGCCCATTTTACATCCGAGTTGGGAGGAAATACAAATCGTATAGCCGTATTTATACTTCATCACAACACTTTCAATGTATTCCCCATCCTGTAATTGAAACAAATACTTTACCGTATCGTCCACCGCGGAACACAACTTGGTATCAATCGTGCAATTCTTGATTTCAAACTCCGCATCCAGCGTATCGCGTAATGCTTTCGGCAAATTGGTCATTTCCGCAAAAGAACGCACGCCTTTTTCGTGGAGCCACGCATAAATTTGCGCCGCCCGAAATTTTGGGAAACCGCGTGACGTCATTTCCGATGTCAATTCCGCGAAGTTGAAAGAACGAATATCTGCTTTGCTCACTGTACTTTTCTCCCGAGCCGCGCAAAGAAGAACCCGTCCGTACCATCTTTATGCGGCAGTAGCGTTTGATACGCTTCTAATTTATGAAAATCGGCGTTTTCCTGCAAAAAGCGGTCACAAACCGCCTCATTTTCCGCACGGTTTAAGGTGCAGGTTGAATACACCAAAACGCCGCCCTCTTTAACATACTTTGACGCATTAACTAAAATATTATACTGTAAAAGGGTCAAGTTGTCAATAAAGCCCATATCTTTATAGCGAATTTCGGGTTTGCGGCGAATGGTGCCGAGCCCCGAACACGGTACATCACACAAAACACGGTCAGCACGGTTTTGCAGGGACGGAATACATTTCAAAGCGTCCTGTGCCGCCGCCTCAATTATGGAAATACCGAGCCGTACAGCGCCGCTTTCGATCAGCGAAACACGGTGCGGATATAAATCAAACGCAAAAATTTTACCCTGATTTTCCATTCGTTCCGCAACGGTAAAGGTTTTGCCGCCGGGTGCGGCGCAAACATCTATAACCGTCTGCCCCGGATGCACATCGAGTGCCTGCACGCAAAGCGCACTTGCCGTATCCTGCACGTGAAAAAGACCGTCTCGGTAGGCATTGCATTGTTCTATCGCGCCGCTGTTCGTTAGAACGAGCGTATGCTCTGTCTGACCGATGGCAGAAGCAATCCCCTCTGCCTCTAATGCTTCTTTTAGGTCGGTTTCATTCGTTTTTAAAGTATTTACCCGCAAAACGGTCGGCACAGGGCCGATAGAGCTCATCAAAATTCCCTCGGCATTCTCCGCGCCGTAATCATCTATGTAGTGCTGCACAAGCGCGGTCGGGCAGGAATAGCGCACGCTTAAATATTGCAGAAAATCGGTCTTTTCGGGATACAAAACCGCGCTGTCTGCCACTTTGCGCAATACAGAATTCACAAGTCCGGAAGCATAGGCACAACCGTTGGTTTTCACGAGCTTGACGCTTTCGTTAACAGCCGCCGATACAGGCACTTTATCCATGAACTTGATTTGATATACACCCAAGCGCAAGGCGGTCAACACCTCGGTGCGCAGTTTTTTTATCGGTTGTTTTAAAAAAGCGGACAAAATATAATCCAAAGTGATTTTGCGTTCTAAAACGCCGTAAACAAGTGCGGTAACGAAGGCCGATGAAACGGTGTTTTCCCGGTTTTGCCGCAACTGTGCATCCAGTGCCAAATTGGAATATGCTTTGTTTTTTTCTATGCGATTTAAAACGCGAAACGCCGTTTGGCGGTCATTCATACGGTCAATCCCTTCTGTTTCTTGTGAGCAACAGCAATCGAAGCAACTGTGCCGCGGACATTGCAAACGATGCAACATAAGTCATTGCCGCCGCGCGCAACACCTTTTGTGCCCCACCGATTTCCTGTTCTGCAAGCAAACCCGTATCCTGTATCACAGAGATTGCACGGCGGCTGGCGTTAAATTCAACAGGCAAAGTACATAACTGAAACAGCATAACTGCGGCATACAGAAAAATACCGAGATTCATTAAAAATTGCGAGCCGAGAAAAATCCCGATAATTGCAAGTGGGATTGCGGCATTGGAACCGATTTGCGCAGGCAGTAAAAATGCATTGCGCACTTTGATGGGTGCATAGCCTTCCGCGTGCTGTGCAGCGTGTCCTGCCTCGTGACACGCCACCCCGATCGCCGCAATGGAGCAACTGCCGTATACGCCGTCGGACAGCCGAATCACATTGGTTTTTGGGTCGTAATGGTCGTTGAGTTTGCCGTGGATATGCTCAATCCGTACATCGTGCACACCGTAAAAATCCAAAACCGCCTGCGCCGCCATAGCACCTGTCAGCCCACGCATATTATGCACAGCAGAAAAACGGTTATAGGCAGAATTTACGCGTGCCTGCGCAAGAAGTGAAATGATAAGAACCGGAACAACAAGTATAAAATAATAGTAATCGAGATACATATTTATCACCTGATTTTATTGAAAAGTGTCCCCCGTTTTGACGGAATGCCCCACCAAAAATGCTTTTGCCGTCATGCGTTTCTTCCCCTCGGGCTGTAACTCTAAAATCTCTATGGCTTTGCCGTCGCCGCAGGCCACCGTAATTCCGTTTTCCACGGCAATAACCGTACCGGGCAACGCATCGGTTGACACATGCACATACCGTGTTTTATGAATTTTCAAGCGTTTTCCGCCCAAAATTGCCGTAGCGCTCGGCCACGGGCTAAGCCCGCGCACTTGGTTGTGGATTTCCTGCGCCGATTTATGAAAATCAATCGGACAAAGTGCCTTTGTAAGCATCGGTGCATAGTTACTTTCCGCCGGTTGCGCGATAGGGTTTAAAGCGTTTTCCCGTATGGCTTTTACGGTTTCGGACATTACCTCGGCACCAAGTACGGAGAGCGCGTCATGCAATTCGCCTGCTGTCATATCAGGCGGAATGGACATACTTTTTGAAAGAAGCATATCGCCTGTATCCAGTCCTTCATTCATTTGCATAGAGGTCACGCCTGTTTGTGTTTCTCCGTTGAGTACGCACCACTGTATCGGCGCGGCACCGCGATACCGCGGCAAAAGCGAAGCGTGAATGTTCACCGAGCCGAATTTTGGGAGTTCCAAAATCTCTTTCGGCAAAATCTTCCCGTATGCGACAACAATCGACAGATCGGGATTGAGTTCTTTTAAAATTTTCAAAGCTTCGCCGCTGCGCATACTGTTCGGCTGAAATACAGGGATTCCATGCAATACCGCCTCCGCTTTCACAGGCGGCGGCGTCAATTCGTACCCGCGGCCTTTGGGCTTGTCGGGCTGGGTAAATACGCCGACAACATCTTCCCCGTCAGCAAGCAGTCGCTTAAAACACGGCACGGCAAAATCCGGCGTGCCCATAAACACAATTCGCATCGGTCATCCCTCCAAACGGTGTTCTGCTTTTATGCGTTCTACGGCATCTTTCGGCGCTAAGCGTTCTGTATACAAATGCCCGTCCAAGTGGTCGATTTCATGGCAAAATGCGCGTGCCAGCAAGTTCTCACCGGTATATTCACACCACGCGCCCGTTCGGTTTTGCGCGCGCACCCGCACAAAAGCAGGGCGCAATGTATAGCCGCTTTCACCGGGTAACGACAGGCACCCCTCAACATCGCATTGTTCCCCTTTTCGTTCAGTAATTTCGGGATTGATAAGTTCCAACAGTCCATCACCTGTATCAATCACAACAACACGCTTTAAAACACCGACCTGCACCGCCGCCAAACCGCAACCGTCCGCATCGTACATCGTATCGCGCATATCATCAAGCAAGGTAAACAGGCGGTCATCGAATTTTTCAACCGTTCTGCTTTTGAGTTTTAAAATCGGGTCGCCTTTTACGCGTATGTTCCGAATTGCCATTTTTGTCACCTCAATATATATTCTCCGGATTCATATCCGCTATAACTGTCACTTTTTTGTAAGTATTGTTTTTAGAAAAGTCTTTTAACTGTTCTGCCACAAACGCCCGCAGTTTTGCGGTGTTGTGACATTTCAAAATAATACGGTACCGATATTTGCCGGAAACCTTAGAGAGCCGCGGGGCAATCGGTCCCAATACAATCAAATTCAAATCGGCATATTCCGCTTTGTGGCGTGCACGCAAGTTCTCCAAAAATGTTTTTGCCGCAGATTTTGTCAGCAATTCGTCTGTACCGATAAATCCAACCGTGCACAAATCGCAGTACGGCGGATAAATCATCGCTTTACGAATTTGAATTTCCAAATCATAAAATGCAGGAAAATCCTGTGCCTTTGCAAGAGCAATGACTTCATTGTCGGGAAACGCCGTCTGTATAATTGCTTTGCCCGCCTTATCCCCGCGCCCGGCACGCCCGACAACTTGGGTTAATAAATCAAAGGTTCGCTCCGCGCTTTTATAATCATCATTATACAGCATTTGGTCAACAGATACAACGCCGACCAAGGTGACATTCGGGAAATCAAGCCCTTTTGCCACCATTTGTGTGCCGACCATAATATCATACGCCCCATTTGTGAACTTTTTTAGTGCTTTTTCAAAAGAATATCTTGAAGCGGTTGTATCGGTATCCAAACGCAGTACGCGCGCTTCGGGGAGCAACTCGCTGATGGTGTCCTCCAAACGCTGTGTACCGAAGCCCGAATATTGCACCGTTTTTGCACCGCATTCCGAACAAGTGTCGGTAAACGGCTCGGAATAACCGCAATAGTGGCACATCAAGCGATGATTACGCGCGTGATAGGTTAAGGAAATACTGCAATTCGGGCAAGTTTTAACCTTACCGCAGGAAGCACAAGCGGCAAAGGTATTATACCCACGCCGATTGAGCAACAATATAGACTGATTGCCTGATTTTAGGTTTTCGCGCAGTTCCAAAAGTAAAGCGTCGCTCAATTGCGTGCCCGTATCGGACTGCGCATTGCCGACCGTCAACACCTCGGGCAAAACGGCATTGCCGTAGCGCTCGGTGAGCGTATATAAAGCATATTGTCCGCTTTTCGCCCGCGCATAGCTTTCCATGGATGGGGTTGCAGATGCAAGCAAAAGCAGGGCATTGTGATTTTTTACGCGAAACCGCGCCACATCACGCGCATGATACCGCGGTGACATTTCGGACTTATAGGTATGCTCCTGCTCCTCGTCCATCACAATCAGCCCGATCGACTCAAACGGCGCAAATACGGCAGACCGCGTGCCGAGCGCGATTTTTGCCTCACCTTTTTTCACGCGTTTCCATTCGTCCAAACGCTCTCCCATCGACAGTGCACTGTGAAATACAGCAACTTTTTGCCCATATCGTTCATAAAATATAGACAGCATTTGCGGCGTCAATGAAATTTCAGGCACCATCACAATCACGCCTTTGTCGGTTTCCAACACGGCATCAATCAGCCGCAGAAAAATCTGCGTTTTGCCCGAGCCTGTCACGCCGAACAGCAAGGCGGTTTCAGGCGCCTCTTTATGTAACTGCCCCATTAGCCCATCAAAGGCCGTACGCTGCGCGGCGGTTAAATGTATCTGCTCTCTTACGGAAGATTGCTTGTCAAATTTCGGGCGGCGGAATATTTCGTTTTCAAAAAACTCGATAATACCCTTTCCGACAAGCGTGGATATAACCGCTGCCGTGACACCTGTAAAATAACAAATTTCTTTCACCGACGCTGTGCCGACATTTTCCAAAAAGGCGGTTACTTCTTTTTGTTTTTTGGTCAACTTCCCTGCACCGTCCGCAAATTCAAAATAAAACGCGGTCAGCCGTGCCATTTTGACGGTGGCGTCGCCGATTTTTCGCTGTGCGTCCGTATTGCAAAGCAAATACCCTTTTGTCGCCATGTCTTCCAACAATGTGCAATCGTTTTTATAACCTAAATCTTTTAAAATCTTTTCCCGCTTGACATACACGGCTTTTTCCTGCATATACGCAAGAACCGCCTGCTCTGCTGTGTCGGTTGGGCGCGTTGCCTCTGTGTAAGCGGGATTTAAAATATAAGACAAAATAAAATGCAGCCCTATCCCCGACGGAAGCATGGCTTTTGCCGCTTCAAACAGCGTGCAAAAGGTTTGCTCCTTCAGGAACACGGCTACTCTTAATAATTCATTATTTAAAAGCGGCGCTTCATCAAGCACTTCGGTAATCGCTTTAAGTTTTTTGCCGTCTTTCGGCTGTCGTAAAGCAAACACAAAGCCCTGCCGCTTTTTATTGCCGTTACCGAACGGCACCAAAACGCGAACACCCGGCTGCACCTTGCTTGCCAAAGCCTGCGGAATTGCATAATCGAATGCATCATCAAAGCTGTAAGTCGCATTTTCCACAGCGACCTTTGCGATTTGATTATACACTCAATTCACCTCTCCACACGGTACAATAATCAAATGTTGCGAATTTCTTCCGGCTCAATTACTTGATATTTACCTTCCACAATCTCATCTAATGCAAGGCTCACGGGCTTTTCAACAATGATGTCACCGTTTTCCAGCGCATCATCGGAGATTTCCCGCGCGCGTTTTGCGGTTGCCGTCACCAAGGAATAACGGCTGAGATGGTTTTTCAACACATTCGATAAATCCGGATTAAACATTTTTCATTACCTCACTCTGTTTATTCTTTACTTAAAATATTCAAAACTTCGTCGGCGGCGGCCTCTAAGCTATCGTTGATGACAATATAGTCGTAATCACGGCTCTTTTCGATTTCATCGCGCGCAATGGTCAGGCGGCGCACCAAGTCGTCCTCATTTTCAGTTCCGCGCCGGCGCAAACGGTGTTCCAAAATTTCCATTGACGGCGGCATAATGAAAATAGCGAGCGCATCGGGATACATTTTTTTGATTTTAGCCGCACCCTGCACCTCAATTTTCAAAATCACGCTTTTTCCTTCCGCAAGCCACTTATCCACGGGCTTTTTGGGTGTACCGTACAGATTTTTCCCGTATTTTGCAAATTCCAAAACCTCACCGCAATCAAGCATCGCTTCAAAATCATCGGGCGTGATGAAATAATAATCTACGCCGTCCACTTCACCCTCACGGCGTTCGCGGGTAGTAATGGAAATTGATTTTTGGAAATTCGGATTTTTGCGAATCAAAATATCCAACAATGTATCTTTCCCGACGCCGGACGGACCGGAAAACAGAATCAGTTTGCCTTGTTCACTCATTGACCGTATCCTCCGCGCTTGTATCCCCGTTAAAACGGTTCATAATCGTTTCTGCCTGCAAATAGGTCAAAATGACATGGTCACTGTCCGTAATCAAGACGGCGCGTGTTCTACGCCCCTGCGTGGCATCAATTAAGAGTTTTTGCTCTTTCGCCTCTTGAATTAAACGCTTCACGGGTGCGGAATCCGGCGAAACCACCGCCAAAATCCTTGCGGCATTTACCGCATTCCCAAAGCCGATGTTGATGAGTTTCATAAAAAAGCCCTCACTCGATGTTTTGTACTTGCTCGCGGATTTTTTCGACCTCCGCTTTAATGGCAATTACCTTTTTGGCAATCTCCACATCCTGCGCTTTGGAACCAATCGTGTTGGCTTCACGGTTGATTTCCTGCACCAAAAAATCGAGTTTTCTGCCGATGGGCTCTTCAGCGTCCATAAAGGCGCGAAGCTGTGAAATGTGGCTACGCAAACGGACGGTTTCTTCGTCCACGGCAATTTTATCGGCAAAAATGGCGGCTTCTGTTAACAGGCGTTGTTCATCTACCTGGGTATTGCCGAGCAACTCCTCCATACGCTTTTTGAGTTTTTCGTTGTATTCGCGTACGGTTTGCGGGGAGCGTTCCTCTACAAACGAAACACAATCAAGAATGGTATCGGCGCGGGAAAGAATATCCGCGCGGAGCTTTTCGCCCTCCGTCTCACGCATCGTAAGAAAGCGTTCAACCGCAAGGGAAGCAACGCTTTGCACCGCCGTCCAAATCCGTTCCTCATCTGCCGGTGCTTTTTGTAAAGTCAAAACATCGGGAAAGCGCGACAAAAGCGACACGGAAATATCCTCTTTCAGCTGAAAGGTTTCGGAAAGCGTGCGTAACGCATCCACATACCCTTTGGCAAGCGCCGTATTTACCCCGACCGTTGCATCGCTTTCTTCTAAAAATTCAATAGAAACATAGCATTCGGTTTTCCCGCGGGAAATTTGTGTATTCGTAAAAGTTTTCAGTTTTTCCTCCAAAAAGCCGTAAGCACGCGGCACTTTTGCGGAAAATTCAAAATAGCGATGGTTCACGCTTTTGAGTTCCACCGTGATTTGCATTCCGTCCACGGTTTCCTGCGCTCTGCCAAAGCCGGTCATGCTTTTTATCATATTTTTGAACCGCCTCTGATTTTATCGATATATTTTACTACATTTTTCACGGTGTGTCAACCATTTGCACCGCGATTGTGCTTACAGCACGAGCCGAGTAACAGTGTAGGAATTTCCCCTGTAAACACGCCGTCCTGCTCCGCAAAACCGAGCAGCAGTAAGGTTTCCCGAAAATCGTTTTCACGGCACACCGCCATGTAGGCGTTTCGGTTTCCCGCAAAATGCAAGGCGGAACGCAATAGCCCTTCAGCCAAAAGCACATCGCCGTTCGGCACAGAAAGCTTTGCAATCTCGCAAACTTGCCCATCCACCGCAACCATACACTTTCCGCAAAAAGCGCCGTTTTCTTCAGCCACATATGCAGCGACAATCTTGTCTGTCGGGAAAGAAGGCGTCGGGTACAACTTTGCAATCTCTGCACGGTCGGTTATCGGTCGGTAAAAAACCATTATATCCCTCTCTTCTTAACTTCTGCGGCGACCAAAAGTCCGTGGATTTCTTCCTCGCTTAAATACCGATACTCCCCCGGTTTCAACATCCCCAGTTTCAGAGAACCGATTTTGGTTCGCTTTAAGCGCGCCACTTCTAAGCCCAACGCCTCACACATCTTACGAATTTGTCGGTTGCGCCCCTCATAAATCACAACTTCCAGCACAACTCTGCCCACTTGCTTGTCCAGCACGCGCACTTCGGCTGGCAAAGTCATTTTGCCGTCAATTTCTATACCGTTTTCAAAGGATTCTAACTGCTCTTTCGTCACATCGGGGCGAACGGTTACACGGTAGGTTTTCGGCACATGCTTGGACGGATGCGTTAACGCATTTGCAAATTCCCCGTCGTTGGTTAACAACAAAAGCCCCTCGGACTCGCGATCCAATCGACCGACGGGATAGACGCGCTCCGGCACATCGGCAATGAGTTCTGCCACGCATTTTCTGTCCATTTCGTCGTGCATCGTGGTAATAAAACCGCGCGGTTTATGGAGCATAATGTAGACCTGCTTTTTGGATTTTACAACCTTTTTGCCCGAAACCGTCACTTTATCCGTACGGGGATTGATTTTGTCTCCGATTTCGGCAACTTTTCCGTTCACACGCACTTTTCCTGCGGCGATTAGCTCCTCCGACTTGCGTCGTGAAGCAATCCCTGCTTCTGCCATATATTTTTGCAGTCGAACTTTTGCATCTGTCATACAATTCACCTAAACATACGCAAAAACGCTTTGATTTTTTCCGACAGCGCCTTTGGTTTTTCGTCATCTGTCCATTCGTTACAATCACGCGTTACTGCGGCAACATTTTCCGCCGCAACCAGCGAACGAGTGGATACCTTTTCACCGTCCACAAACAAATCCACTCTGCCGACACAGTCCCCTGCTTGCACGGGTGCATATAAAAAGGGTTGAACATATACTTTTGTTGTCACCTGCGCCGAGATATTGCCGAGCGCAACCGAGCAATCCCCTACCACTGTTGCGGTTACAAAAGCGCTTTCGCCTCCAACGACCGCAAGCTGCGGACACTGTTCGGGAGAAAACGCCTGCTGTTTTTGTACAGCAGAAAACCCGAAATCCAACAGTTTGTTGTGGTCAGACCAATCATTCGGCGCATTCAATGTCACCGCGACCAGCGTGACGCCGTCCCGCTTGGCGGCAGATACCAAACACCGCCCGCTTTTTTTTGTAAAACCTGTTTTTATGCCGAAAACGCCGTCGCATGAGCGCAAAAGCTTGTTATGGTTTGAAAAAGTCCGTGCATACGGCGGATTTCCGTAAGAAACCCGCATATGCGTTTGCGAACATATCGCGCAAAACGCCGGATTTTGGATTGCGGCACAGCCGAGCAACGCCATATCATATGCCGTAGAACAGTGATTTTCGCTGTCGAGCCCCGACACGGTTTCAAAACAGGTATTTTGCATACCGAGCTCACGCGCTTTTGCATTCATCTTTTCCAAAAAAGGTGCAATGCCGCCCGATACCGCGTAGGCGGTCACATTGGCGGCATCATTGCCCGACTCCAACAGCATACCGGCAACGAGTGTTTGCACGGTAACCGTGTCCCCGGGCAGCAGACCGATAGAAGTCCCCTCCACGCGCACCATTTCATCGGTAACGGTTATTTCTTTTTGCGGTATGCCGCTTTCAAGGGCAACAAGCGCCGTCATAATTTTGGTCGTGCTTGCCATCGGCAATTTCTCTTGCTCGTTGCGTGCAAACAACACTTCATGCGTGTCAGCGACCATGAGAATACAGGCTTGTGCGGAAATATCCGTCGGCTGTTCCTGCGCGGCGGCAAAAACCGTACCAAGACACAGAAACAGCAAAGAAAGTCCGAACGCCAAAAAACACTTTTTACACAAATCAACCACCTGCCATATTCAAGAATATGCAGGCGGTGATTGAAATATTTTGTGGGTTTTATTTCGTCAGTTCATCAATCGCGGCGGAAACCATTGCATCGTCGGCGGCTTCCTGCGCTTTTGCCTCTTTTTCCTTCTTGGCTTTGTTCACAACCGATGTCACCTTGTCAAACATTTCAGGTACAAGGTTGACCACGCGTTCTGCGGCATTGTCAAACGCCGTAATATGCTTAATGGTCACTTCGCCGTCAGCAATCACCAAAAATGCAACGGGCGTAATCGTAACGCCGGCACCGCCGCCGCCGCCAAACAGTTCTTTGTTGGTTTTGGACGGAAAATCCGAACCGCCCGACGCAAACCCATAGGTCACCTTAGAAACGGGAATAATGGTAATGCCGCCGTCCACCTGCATCGGTTCCCCGATGATTGTGCTGACGCTGACAAGATTTTTCACCTTTTCAATGGTGGCTTCCAAAATTCCTGCTGCTGATTGTTCTTTCATATTGTAGCACCGCCTTCAATAGTAGTATTGTTTTTAGGGTTTTCCGTATGTTTTGGTGATTTCGATTTGATTGGGAAAATCTTCAAAATCACTTTAAACAGCAATCTGCATGCCATTACAATACCGGCATGAATTAAAAATATCGGTCGAATGGAAAGGGAAAACGCAAACTGCGCAGAACTGAATGTTCCGATAAAATCCGGCTCGACCTCGACATCGTATTTTTTAACCTTTAAATTGGAGCAGATAAAACCCATTGCGGGGAAAATTTGCTGACAAGCCTGCCCGTATTCGATGGCGGTTTGTGCCGCATCATGGTTATGGGAGATAACTGCCCACAAATACAATTCATCGAGTATCAAATGCTTTTTAACGCTCTTCATCAAAGAGCCGACCGCATCTGCCGTATCTCGAATCAACTGCATTACGCCGTCAAAGCCTTGATTTTCATAAAATGTTTTCAAGGGATTCGGTTTCTTCTCGGCAGGTGGTGTTTCCTCTTGCGGTGGTTCTTCCGCAGCCGGTTTTTTTTCTTTCGGCTTTTTTTCTTTCTTTTTCATTGGGTATATGTCAAAGGAAAGAAAAAGCCAACGCAGTTTTACGCGGAAATCGTCAATATATTCTGCATCCACGCGCACTTTTACGCTTAACAGCAGAATAATCAAAGAAATAATCCCAAGTAAAATATATAGAAAAACCAACGAGACACCTCCCTTTTCGGTATTTTTGGCATTTATTCGGAAATGGTATCGCTTCCTGTTTCGACTTCTTCGTTTTCCTCCGAAACTGCGTCTAACGGTTGGCCGGCCGCCTCCATCACCGCTTCTATAGACTGCTCTGCATCATGGTTGGGAAGCTCCGGCAATTCGCCCAAATCTGACACAGAAAAGCAACGCAAAAACTCCGGTGTTGTACCGTATACAAGCGGTCTGCCCGGTAATTCCAAGCGACCTTTTTCCTCAATCAGTTTTTTTTGGCATAGTGTTGCAATTACCCCGGAGCAATCCACGCCGCGTACCTGCTCGACAAAGGATTTTGTGACAGGTTGATTATAGGCAATCACAGCCAACACCTCAAATGCCGCCTGCGAAAGCGGTGCATTACGCTTCACTTCCAAGATACTGCGAATTTGCGGCGCAAACTGTGTACGAGAAGCCAGTTGATACTTTGAACCGAGGCGCAACAAGCTGATACCGCTACCACGCTCATCTAAAGCGGCAGACAAATTCATCAGCACCTGTTCGGCGCTCTCCTCTTCAATTTCCAACACTTCGGCAATTCTTTTCAATTCCAGCGGCTCACCGACAGCGAACAATACCGCCTCTGCCGCCGCCTGTAACTCATTGGCATTTAACATAGTTTACTCCCATTCGTGCGCGTCAAAATCCGCGAAATCCTCTGCGAGCAGTTCCACGCGCATCGCATCGCCCTCACCGTCCAAATAGACCTTTTTGACCTTGGCAAGTTCCAAAACCGCCAAAAATGTCGCAATCATATCCGAACGGGATTCGGCGTCGGTAAATAAATTTTTGAACTTTTGTTTATTCCCTTTGCGCTTTAATTTGCGGAAAATGGATTGGATTTTGGACTCGACCGAAACAATTTTTGTGGCAACAATGCCTTTAAACGCTTCAATCGGCGGCGGCAGTTTGCGCATTTTTTTCCCAACCACATTGAGATAGGCGCGCAAAAGCTCCGAAGGCTCGTGTAAACGCGTATATGTCGGGTCAATATCTATGGACATCGGGTTACGCACGAAACGGTCAAAACCCTCGGTTTGCTTCGCCAATTTGCCCGCCATCAACTGACAATCGCGGTATTCTAACAGTTCCCCGGTCAATTCTTTTTTCAGTTCTTCGGCTTCTTCATACACAGGCAAAAGCGAAACCGTTTTAATATACACAAGGCGTGCCGCCATTTCCAAAAACTCGCTGGCAACATACATATCCTCTGCTTGCATACGCTTTACATAGTCAATGTATTGCTCGACAAGCTCGATAATCGGAATATCATAAATATTCAGTTTATGCTTAGAAATCAGATGTAAAAGCAAGTCCATCGGACCTTCAAATACTTCTAACTTATAAGAAATCTGTTCCATCTGTTACCTGCCTAATCGGAAAGGATAGCTGACAATAAAATCCAATGCATTATAAACGAAAGATTGCAACCACCCGAGTGGTTTTGTAAGCACATTGAAAAATAATAGTGCAAAAACAATCAAAATGATATACCTTTCATATTGCATAAACTTAAAATAGTATTTCTGCGGAATGAGAAGCTGTAAAATCCGCGATCCGTCCAACGGTGGAATCGGCAATAAATTAAACACTGCCAAGCCCACATTGATGCCGGCGGCAAAAACAAAGAAATATAAAAGTGCAACCGCCAATATATTGGTTGTGGAAATCAGCATGACAATATTTTTGCACAGCAGAAAAAGGAGCGCCATCAGCAAATTGGCACACGGACCGGCAATCGCGGTAAGTGCCATACCCGTTTTCGGATTTTTGAAATTGCGTGCGTTAATCGAAACGGGCTTCGCATAGCCAAAGCCGAGCAGAACAATCATCAAAGCACCGATAGGGTCAATATGCCGCATCGGATTTATGGACAAGCGACCTTGTAACCGCGGGGTGGGGTCTCCGAGTTTGGTGGCAACCCACGCATGTGCATATTCATGAATCGGCAAGGTGCAAAATACAACAAAGACAGAGGCAAACACACCCGCTAAAATCTGAATGCCGGAATATCCGCCGCGAAGAATATTAAATAACATGCCGTTCTCCCAAAAACATTAGAATATATTATACATTGATTTGGACAAATCTGTCAATATCATTAAAATCGTACCGCACGGTTTGCTGCGCGGTATTGTGCTGAAAAATCGTTGCCACAGCCGCACCCTGCCCGTCGCCGCATTCTAAAAGAATTTCTCCGCCTGCTTTCACACATGGCAGCCAACGCGCGGCAATGGTACGGTAAAAATCGAGACCATCCGTCCCGCCGTCCAAAGCGGTAAGCGGCTCGTTTTGTACCTCTCGCTGTAAAAAGCCCAATTCAGCCGACGGAATATACGGCGGATTTGACAACAGCATATCGGCGCAAATACTGTTTTCGGGTGTGTAAGCCAAAATATCTGCTTGCACAATTCTTGCATTATTTACGCCGAGTGCGTCACGGTTTTTTTGTAAATAGTATAGTGCCGCATCGTATTTTTCAAACAAATATACTTTCGTGTCGGGATTTTCCAAAGCAACCGTTAAGCCGATACAGCCACTGCCTGCACACAAATCCCAAATGACGCGATACTGTTTTTCTCGGATATGTGCATTTGCCGTTTCCACAAGCTGTTCGGTTTCGGGACGCGGAATAAGCACACCCGCTCCGACGAAAAAATCCCGACCGTAGAACGACCATTTGCCTAATATATATTGCAGCGGTTCGCCTTGTAAGCGGCGTTCAAGCAAAGCATAAAATCGGGCTTGTCCGCTGTCGGAAACAGGCTGTGCGGGATTGGCAAGTCGTTGACTCGCAGAAATGCCTGTGGCAAACTCGAAAAGGCAATTACATTCAAACTGTGCATCACTCTGCGCAATCGGGGTTAACGCCTGTACCCCGTTTCGGAACAATTCTTTTATATTCATTGCGCAGTACTGTCCGTTTCCGGTTCGCCGTCCACAACGGCTTTCAGCGCGGCAATCCCGACTTCGATAATATCGTCGGTCGGTTCTTTGGTAGTGATGCGCTGCATCCAAAGTCCCGGCGCGGCCAAGATTTTGACAAGCAAATTGTCGTGCTTGCCTGCATAGCGAATAAACTCATACCCAAGCCCCATAACAAGCGGTAAAATTAACAACTTAACCGCTATCCAAAGTGCGCGGTTTGCGGTTGCAAGTGTGGGGAAAATCAGCACAAGCGCCGAGGATATTAAAATACTTAATAAAATCATAACGAACATAAAGCTCGTACCGCAACGCGGGTGGAAACGCTTTTGCTTTTTCACATTTTCCACCGTCAGTTCCAAGCCGTGTTCCAAGCAAAAAATGGATTTATGCTCCGCGCCGTGATACATAAACACGCGTTTGATATCTTTCATTTGCGAAACCAACAAAAGGTACACGATAAAAATAATAACGCGAATAATTCCTTCAAACAATGCGTGAAATTGAAGTAACGTGTTGCGCGTTACGGTATCCACCAAAAAGGACGGCAACCACATAAACAGGAAAAATGCCAGCCCAAAGCCTAAAACGGCGGAAATCACGCCAACCGCGTTCATCATCTTTTCACCGAAGTGATCGTTAATCCATTGGTCAACCTTGGAAAGATTTTCAGTGTCTTCTTCCAAGCCCTGTGTAGACTTTTCGGCAGACTCCATCAAATATTTATAGCCGGTTACCAATGATTCCACAAAGCCGACGATACCGCGTACCAACGGCAACTTGAAAAAAGCATTTTTTTCGCGCCACGGCGTGTCGTGTTTATACTCTGTTTCGATTTCGCCGTTCGGCAGACGCACGGACATTGCCGCGCCCTTCGGCCCTTTCATTAAAATACCCTCTATCAGCGCCTGCCCGCCGACTGAAATATATTTTGTCTGTTTTTCCTTCAAAGGTTATGCTCCTTTCGTCACCCGCACACGCACCGAATACGTACCGGATGCCCACGCTTTTGTACTGCCTTTTATGACAATGCGCACTTTCACGGTCTGTTCGCCCTCTTGCAAAGAGGCCTCGGACAAATTCACCTCAGCAAAAATCATTTCATTCGTCAAAGCAGCAATTTCTTCGGTCGTACCGATAATGCGGATATTTTCCAGTGGCTCGGCAATCACGGTAGCCGAATAGCCCTCTTTTTGCGTAGTAATGCTGATATTCTGTTGCGGCACGGAAAAGGTTGCAGAGGTAAGCCCCGTCATATTGACGGTAACCTTAAAGCGAGCAGAACTGTCCGTAATTGTATATTCGGTAATATCGGACGCTTTGAAATTGAAAACATTGTAGCCAATGTCCAATTCCGAAAAATCGACTGTACCGACACTAATGCTTTGGATTTCATCGATTTTTTCAATCGGCACCGCGGCTTCAATTTTGGAAGGCGACACCGTAAACGGCACGCTGTCGTTCAAATACCCTGCAGGTGTGTTTTTAAAGGTCACCGTAGTCGGTAAAGTAACTGTTTTTAGTACGGGCATTGTCATGGTAATTGCGGCGTCGCCGGTATCGATTTCCACATTGGAAAGTGTTTCTTCGTTTTCGGTTTGGAGTTTAATTTGCGGCTGTACCGTTGTGGTTGCAGAAAGCGGTGCACGAATAGAAGTTTCCGCCACAACACCCGTAATTTTGTTTACTTCGGCGGTCGGCCCGCTGACAATGACCGTATTTTTAGAAAACAACACATCTCCTAAAATGCAACCGTCTATGACCGTTTGGTTGTTCGGTGCGGCAATGCGCGGCACAATAGCAAATTCCGCCTCTTTATAGGTATCGAAATAAACATCAATATAATTCTGCGACAGACGGACGATTTCAAAATCCTTGGAATTTGCCGAAGCCGCTTTCAGTTGCAGGGATTTATTACCCGCAGAATCCACATAATTGGTTTGCGCAGTGACCACAATATCCTCCGCCGTGAGCGTCGACACCACAAAACGTTTTCCGGTCACGGTTACGTCCACATAATACTCTGTCTGCCCGAAAGTTTGCAAATTCAACTGTGCGGGCACACTGTTTTCTGTATCAATTCTGACCGGAACAGAACTTATCGTAACCTCGACCACAGGACTTTTTTCCACAGCAACCCAAATCCATATGGCGAATGCCGCAAGCAAAGAGAACAGCATGGCAACCTTGTTATTATAAATGATACTCCGCAACCCGCTGTATACCTTTTTTTCGGCGGCGTTACCCTTGTTCGACTCATTATTTATCTTCATGCTTTTGCCGCCCTTTCAAAAGTTTTTTCCATTTATTATCCTCTTCA
This sequence comes from Ruminococcus sp., assembly GCA_004555265.1. Lineage (GTDB taxonomy): Bacteria > Bacillota > Clostridia > Oscillospirales > Acutalibacteraceae > Fimenecus. The sequence goes on along the minus strand of SFIQ01000004.1, from coordinate 53,744 downwards.
TTTGCAGATGTTGTAAAATTCTGCAACAGCAATTCACGCAAATCGCCGCTGGAAAGCCCACGGCGCAAACTCCCTTTCTGCGCAACGGAAATAGCGCCGGTTTCCTCCGAAACCACCACCACAAGCGCATCGGTTTGCTCGCTTAGCCCGATTGCCGCACGGTGGCGCGTTCCAAGTTCGCTGCTGACATTGTTGTTTTGCGTCAGCGGCAAAATACAGCCTGCCGCCGCCACACGCGCCTCTCGAATTACTGCCGCGCCGTCGTGCAAAGGCGCTTTCGGATAAAAGATATTCCCGATAAGCTCGGCGGAGATTTCCGCATCCACCGGTGTGCCTGTGTGAATAATCTCTCCGAGAATACTCTCTTTTTCAAACACCATCAACGCGCCGATTTTTTTGTCGCTCATATCTGCACAGGCTTTGGTGACGGCGTTCACCATTTTCACCTGCTCTTCCTGACGGTGAATATCCTCGCTGTTTTTAAATCCGAAAAAGTTAAAATTGGAAACACTGCTTCTGCCGACGCTTTCCAACGCGTGCCGAATTTCAGGTGAAAAAATAATCACCAATACGAGCAACAAATTGGAAAACACCATCGAAAACATATAGGTGCTGACCTGCATATGCAATAAATAGACTGCGGCATAAATCACAGTCAAAAGCACAAAACCTTTTGCAAGCTGAATGGCGCGGGTTTCACGAATTAACTTAATGGCGCTGTAAATCACAAATGCAACCAGCAAAACATCCAAAACATCCGAAATGCTGTTGAAACTGCGGATTGCCTTGCCGATTTCGTCCATTGTGTCGGCAAAGGTGAGCGGTAACTGCATAAAAACACCCGTTTCTACAAAAAAATACAATATATCGCAATGTGCAGAAACCTGCACATATATAATCACGATATATTGTATCATACTTAGGCGCTTTTTGCAATTTTAATTATAGAATTTAATAAACTATTTACATCTTTTTCCGTTGTAAATACCGACGGACATATCCGAACCGTGCCGCGGTCGAGTGTTTTATACCTTTTATGCGCCAATCCGGCGCAGTGAAGACCCGCCCGAACCGCGATATTTTCTTCGGACAGCCGTGCGGCGACCTCCTCGCTGTGCAAGCCCTGCACATTGAAAGAAAGCAAGGGTACATACCCCGTCGGGCGTTCGGAAATATCCGTATACAGTTCTACACCTTTCATTTCACGAAGCACCGCTTCTAATCGCTGAATGTACCGCATTTCTTTGTTGTATATGCGATCTATTCCCCGTTCTTTTACAAACCGCACGCCCGCCGAAACAGACAGAATTCCGGGCACGTTCAGCGTACCGCTTTCAAGGCGTTCCGGATAGGTTTCCGGTTGTGTAAGTTGGGCGGAAAGCACACCCGTACCCCCTTCGGTTAAGGGGTTAAGCACCGTTTCACAGTTGCACAAAAGCACGCCTGTTCCCATTGCACCGTACAGACCCTTGTGCCCCGGTGCGCACAAAAAGTCAATGCCGTCTTTCTGCATAGAAATCGGCAAAATGCCCGCCGACTGCGCCGTATCTGCAACCAAAAGTACGCCGTGCCGATGCGCAAGCGACGCCAAAGCCCGTAGCGGCAATGTTTTTCCGAACACATTGGACGCCCCTGTGCAGACAATCGCAATCGTATTGGGGCGTAAACACTTTTGGAAGTTTTCTACGGTTTGTTCGTCTGTTCCCCCCACCGCCGCGGCTGTCCAAGTACATATCCCTTGCAAACGAAGCGCTTCCAACGGCCTTACCACGGCGTTATGCTCCAAATCCGAGCATACAAAATGCCCGCCGCGTTTTGCAAGACCTTTTATGGCAGTATTCAGCGCTTCTGTGCAGTTTTTGGTAAAAATCACATTCTCACATTGCGGTAAATCAAAAAAATCGGCAATTATTTCTCGCGCATGATACACCTGCTGTGCCGTTGCAAACGCCATTTTGTGCCCTGCTCTGCCGGGATTGGCACCGTAGCGAACAGCACCGTTCTGTAAGGCATTCAAAACCGTCCGCGGTTTCGGATAGGTTGTTGCCGCATTGTCAAAATAGATCATGGCGACCACTTCATTTCGCTGACGGTAATCCCCTCTCGCCGTAGTAATTCCGCAATATTTTGTTTTGGATTTTCTACGGAGACGGAATAACCGCACCCCTCGTTTTTCTTCGTACTGACAGTTTTAATGACCTTGGCTCGCATACCGTATTGTTGCAAAATATTCTTTGCTTTCATTGCATACGTTACAGAGCCCACCTTTATAATCACTTTTTTCATAGTTACACCACCGAACTGTTCTTACCACAGTATATGCCAAAAACGGGCAGGCAGTGCAAAAGAGAAACGGTACGCAACTTCTGTTTGCACACCGTTTCTCTATCTATTCACAGATTTTATTCAGTTCTTCCGGCGTAATTTCCCGACATGCACCGGGTGGCAGCGCCGTATCCAACGCCAAAGCGCCCATATGCGTGCGTCGTAACGCTGTGACGCGGTTGCCGACGGCGGCAAGCATTCGCTTAATTTGGTGGTATTTTCCCTCGCAAATCCGGATTTGCACCGTTTGCATGTCTTCGCCGATAATGTCTACCGATGCAGGTAAAAGTTGTGTTCCGTCGCGCAAAACAACACCCTGTTTTAAAATCGCAATTTCCGTTGGCGAAATCGGTTTTTCAAGATGTGCAATATAGGTCTTTTGAATATGATTTTTCGGCGACAAAATCCGATGTGCAAAGTCGCCGTCATCCGTAATCAAGACAAATCCCGTAGTATCTTTATCCAATCTGCCCGCCGGAAACAAGCCGTTTCTTTGCAACTGCGGCGGCACCAAATCAACGACGGTTTTTTCTTTTTGTGAACGGCTTGCCGAAACAATGCCCGTGGGTTTGTTCAGCATAATGTATATATGCGGTTTTATCGAAAACGGAACGCCGTCGACTGCGACAGCATCTTGTTCCGCATCGGTTTGAAAGCCGCCGTCCGTCACCGTTACGCCGTTCACGGTCACACGCTTTTGCCGTAACAGCGCCTTCACATCTTTACGGGAAAGCGTTGTTGTACTTGCAATCCATTTGTCTATTCGTTCTTTGGGCATAGATTTCGTCCTTTATTTTCACGAAGTCGCTTGTGTCGTCTCCTGTGAAAAAGTTGTTGCTTCTTTCACAAAGCCGTGCATAAACCCGTCGATTTCCGTGGAACAAACATCACCGCCGATAACCTGCCCGTCGTAAATCAACAAGGTTGCCTGTATACAGTCGGCGTTTTCATATCCGGGGTAGTTTGTCACGCGGTAAATCCAGCGTTTTACGCGTTTCCCTGCATAAACGGACAAATCAAATCCCTGCGCCTTTTGCAGCTCGTTATATTGCGCATAGGTGTCGTCAAAGGTCTCGGGGAGAATCACCTCGCTGACCTCCACGGGGTCTTGTTCAACCGACCAACCGAATTGCGATAAATAGGCAATGCGCTCTTCCGCCGTTGCGGCACGCAGATTCATTTGCGCTTCTTTTGCCGCCTCAACGCCTTGTTTACTGACAAAAAAGAATGCAACGGCGACCACGGCAATACAGAGCACCAAAATGGCCATTTTGATTTGTCTTCTATGCACGGAAAGCACGAACATAAACATTCACCTCGTACACATATATATGCGACGAGGTGAAAAAACATTCAATCGGGAATCGGCTTAGCCGTTATCCACATGTTTGTGCTGTGCCGCGGCACGAAGCGACTGCCGTGCACGGCGAATTTCATTGACGGAATTGGTAAGTGTTTCGTCGGCAAGCGCCACTATGTTCTCAACATATTCACCGGCGCTCGTGCGCATATCGTTCGCCCATTTCTGCGCCTGGTCGGTAAGCTCGGAAGCCGTCGCGCGTGCGCCCTCGACGATTTCACCCGCCTGGGTACGTGCCTGCGCCATAATGTCTGCCGCCGCACTCTCTGCGCCCTTCGTGATTTCATGCTCCTCTACCAACTCTTTAGCGCGTTTATGTGCCGCCGCAATGATTTCATCGGCACTGTTTTGCGCCGCCGACAAAATTTCCTTTCGCTCGGAGGCAATTTTGCGCGCCTGCATCAATTCATCGGGCATATTCAAACGAATATCCTCAATGACGCGCTTGATTTCCGCCACATCAATCAGTAAATTCGATGTGAACGGCACGCTTTTCCCTTCTTCGAGAATGTCCTCGATTTCGTCCAAAAGGCTTTCTATTGTCATTTCTCTTCACCTCTGCTGATTCTTTTAATAATATCGTCACGAATCTCCTCGGGTACAAAATTACTAATGTCCCCGCCCAATTCGCAAACCTGCTTGACAACGCTGGAGCTTAAAAACATATTTTCCGCCATCGCGGTCACAAACACCGTTTCCAATTCATTATTGAGTTCACGGTTTGTCAGCGCCTGCTGAAACTCATATTCAAAATCGGAGACCGCGCGTAAGCCTTTGACGACTGCAACCGCGCCTTTTTGCCGCGCATAATCCGCCAACAGCCCGTCGTAGGCATCGACCTCCACATTCGGCATAGCAGCAAGGCACCGTTTTAAAAGTGCCACACGCTCTTCGGCGGAAAACGCATAGGTACTCTTTTTATGGTAATTGGTCATCACCAAAACGATAACCTTGTCAAACATCAAAGCAGAGCGACGAATAATATCGAGATGCCCTACCGTGACCGGATCAAAGCTACCGGGGCAAATTACGGTTTTCATACAGTTTCCTCTTGCTTTCGGTATGTCGTCAATTTGGTTTTGGAATATTTATATTCCCGTAAGCGGCAAAGCGCACCCGCCGTTTCAGGCAATTCCTCCGTATAATCGGTTTCGCAAACCACAAGCGCGTTTTCCTTGCAACAAGCGCCGAGCATCGGCAAAAGCTTTTGCGTAATCCCTTTGTTATACGGCGGATCTAACAATACAATGTCAAATTTTTCTCTCGCCGCACCGACAAAAGAAAATGCATCCGCATTGAGCACGACCGCGCGGTCAAACAAACCCGTTGTCATTAAATTCTCTTTAACGACTTCAAACGCTTTTTTGCTCTCATCTAAAAAATACGCCTTTTGTGCACCGCGGCTGAGCGCCTCTATCCCTAACTGCCCACTACCTGCAAAAGCATCGAGTACCACGGCGTTTTCCAATTCAAAATGCACGATGCTGAACATCGCTTCTTTGACTTTGTCGGTGGTCGGACGGACAATATCGCCGCCTTCAAGGGTTTTCAATTTTCTGCCGCGTGCAGAGCCGGTAATGACGCGCATAAATCACACTCCGAAACCATACGATATATATTCTTTACTATTTTAGCACAAAAGTCAACAAAAATCATCATTTTTTTAAGCTTAACAGTAAATTTTTAAGCTCTTTTATCGTTTTTACGGTCGTTTTGACACCGACAGCCTCTAAATCCGTAATATCCCGAAAGCCCCAAAGCACACCGACAGCGTCGATTGCAGCATTGTTCGCGGTTTGAATATCCACTTCACTGTCACCGACAAAAACCGCTTCTTCTTTGGAAACACCCATTTTTTCAAGTGCATAATACACCCCGTCGGGCGCGGGCTTATTGGGGCGGCTGTCTACACTGCCGACCACGGTTTTGATATATTTCCCGAACAGGTTTGCGCAAAGTGCCTGTGCGGCAAAATCCGCTTTGTTTGTAACGATAGCCATTTTGTAGCCCGCCGAATACAATGCCGCCAGCATATCGGAAATACCGTCGTATTCCGCAGTTTTATTTTCCATATTTTGCTTGTAGTGTTCGCAAAAGGCGGTGAAACATGCGTCCGTCTTCTCTTTTGGGGTATTTTCCGGCACGGCGCGTTCGATGAGTTTCCGAATCCCGTTGCCGACAAAATGACGGACTTCTTCTATCGTGCGTTCGGGGAATCCGCATACGCGCAAAGCATAGTTGGTGCTGTCTGTCAAATCCTCCAAGGTGTTTAAAAGTGTACCGTCCAAATCAAATACAATGGCTTTTTTCATTTGTTTTCATCCTCTTTATGATAATACGCATAAATTTTTTCTGCTGTTTTTTGACCGACGCCCTCCGCCGCACAAAGCGCGCTGACGCTGGCCGCCTTGACAGCGGAAATCGTTTTAAATTGCTTTAACAACGCCTTGGCGGTTGTGTTCCCGACGCCGTCAATTTCCGTCAGAGACATCGTTAAATTCCGTTTGGCATGCTTACTTCTGTGGTAAGTGACGGAGAAGCGGTGTACCTCCTCCTGTATTTCTGAAATCAATGTAAACACACGGCGGTTGGAACGAATTTCAATTTCCCCGCCGTTTTGTGCAATAGCGCGCGTGCGGTGGCGATTGTCCTTGACCATACCGAACAGCGGAATCTGTAATCTGAATGCTTCCAATACAGGTTGTACGGCATTCACCTGCCCGACGCCGCCGTCCAACAGGATTAAATCGGGTAATTTTCCAAACCCCTCGCCCGTTTCTTTTTGGGCGTTATATTCGTTGAAACGGCGTGTCAGCACCTCTGCCATAGAACGGTAATCGTCGTTGCCTTCAAATGTTTTTATGGTAAAACGCTTGTACGCCTGTTTGAAGGGCTTGCCATCTTTGAAAACGACCATACCCGCGACACTGTCCTGCCCCGCGGTGTGGGAAATATCGTAAGACTCAATGTAGGACGGCGTTTTAGAAAGCCCCAACAAATCGCGCAATTCTTCGAGCACCGCCACGGTTTTGCCGCTTAAACCGACTTTTAAGGCAAGTTTTTCCTGTGCGTTTTCGCGGCACATATGCACAACCTCTAACTGCTCGCCGCGTTTCGGGCAAAACAGAACAACTTTTTTTCCTTTTTTTTCAGAAAGCCAGCGTGCAATATCGTCCGCGTCCTCTATTTCGCCGTCTACTGTCACGCGCTTCGGTATATTGTTTCGCATCGAATAATAGGTCGGAATGGCTTGCGAGAGCATAGCCTCGGGGGTATCGTTTTTCTCAAAGAAAAAGTGTTCACTGTCAAACAGCCTGCCGTCTGCAAAGCGCAAAACCGCCAAACAAACTGTGTTTTCCGACTCGGCAAGGGAAAATACATCTTGCTCTTCAACGGATTTAAAAACAACCTTTTGCTTGTCCTGCATACGCTTGATAGAACGGATACGGTCTCTGAGCTTTGCCGCACGCTCAAAATCGGTCTTTTCGGCGGCGGCAAGCATTTCTTCCTCCAACTGTTGTAAAATCGCCTTGGTGTCACCTTTTAAAAAACGAATTGCCTGCGAAACCGCCTCGCTGTATTCATACTGCGGCACTTTGCCCGTGCAAACCCCGCAGCATTGACCGATATAATAGTTCAAACACGGGCGCGCTTTGGTTTTTGTACCGTCAAACACCTTGCCGCATTGCGGCAGCATAAAAATTTTGTTGGCGGCGTCCACGCTTTGTTTCACAGCATAGGAGCTGGTATACGGCCCAATATATTCAGCGTCATCGTCATTTTTTTGCAAAACGGCGGTAATGGTTTTATAACGGTCGCCCGCTATGCGAATATAACTGTATCCTTTGTCGTCTTTCAGCAGGATGTTATATTTCGGCATATGCTGTTTAATTAAACTGCATTCAAGGACTAAGGCTTCAAACTCACTGTCGGTGACAATGTAGTCGAACTCGTCCACATTTTCTACCATTTTGCGCACCTTGACAGTATGCCCGTTTTGCGAACCAAAATATTGGCTGACACGGTTTTTCAACGCTTTGGCTTTGCCGATATAAATAATTTCATTTTCGGCATTTTTCATAATGTATACGCCCGGCAAAAGCGGTAAGGACATTGCTTTTTTGCGAAGCTCTGCGCGTTTTTCCGACATACTGTCACCTCCAAAAATCGCAGATACAAAAGCAGACACACCGAAACCGTAGTAACAGCGTGTCTGTCAAAATCATACTATAAAAACGGGATTATTCAGCGAAACCCGACTCCACGAGTTTCACAAGTTCGTCCACAGCCTGTTCTTCATCGGGACCGCCTGCGATAATGCGAATTTTGGTGTCGCCCATAATGCCCAAAGAAAGAACACCTAAAAGGCTCTTCGCGTTAACTCTTCTTTCATCCTTTTCCACCCAAATGGAGGATTTGAACTCATTGGCCTTCTGAATGAAAAAAGTCGCCGGACGCGCGTGTAAACCAACTTGATTCTGAACAAGAACTTCTTTAACGTACATAGTCATTCTCCCCATATATCATACTATCAGTAATTTCCTGTGTTTACAGTATCATATTATACCACAAAACTTGTCCTCGTCAACGGTTAAAACGCGATATATGGGGGTTTTTGCAAGATTTCGGTGGGTATTCCAAAGTCAGTTGTTTTTCACTTGGTGAACTTTGTGCAAAATGACAAGAGGAATACATTTTGTATATTGAATATAGACAAAAAAGCGGGGCACACACGCTTAATTTGCCACTTTCTGGTGAATAAGCGGTGTATTTTCATCAATCGCCGCAAAACTACACCCTGCCGCTTTATAATATGCAATCACTGCAGGGAGTGCCTCCACCGTGGTTTGTTTATCCCCGGCGTCGTGCATTAAGACAATTACCGTATTGTTCCGCGGCACTTTTCGGCAGTTGTTTATGATGGTACTTGCAGGCACAGTACCGCCCGCAGCATCGCCGGAGCTTAAATTCCAATCGTAATACAGATACCCCATTTCGGTTACTTTTTGCGTCATACGCGTCATAACACCCTGATTGTATTTTTTACTGACCGTATTACTGCTGCCGCCGGGGAAACGCATAATCTTTGTGCGTACACCCGTCTCGCTATAAACCAAATCCGAGATTTGCTGTAAATCGTTGAGATAGGCTTCATCAGATGCGTAAATTCCGGAATAACTGTGCGTATAGGTGTGCAACGCAATCGTGTGCCCCTGTGCAACGATATCTTGCATATAATGATTATATTTCCCGCCGTTTTTAACAAAAAAAGTCGCCTTCACACCGTTGTCTGCCAAAATTTGCAAAACCTCGGGCGTTCGGGCGGAGGGTCCGTCATCAAAGGTCAGATAAATCGTTTTTGCCGATAAATCCGTGCTCCCCTGTTGTTCGGCAGGGGCGGGAGACGGCGCAGATGCAGTGGCTTTTTCCGCCGCTTGGGAGGCGTGCTTTATGGAAATTTGTTTATTCAAATCCGCAATGGTTTGGTTCAAGGCATCCTTTTCGCTCGAAAACGCGGCGCCTTGCTCTTGAATTTGGTTTTGATAGGATTCCGCTTCTTTTGCGCGCGCTTCGTTTATGCTTGCATTTTCTTCGGAAAGGCTGGCATACGCTTGTGCCGCGCTGTCACCGTTCGCACGAAAATTTTTGTTTTTGACCGCTGTAACCGCGAGCGCAACGGACAATATCAAAATAACGGCTGCACACGCAATTAAAACACCTTTTAATATTCTGTTCTGCTTTACCGCTTTCATAAAACCCCTCTTTTGACACAATACCCTTTGTTTCGTCTGATTTCATTATATACTATATATCAAAAAGTGCAAGGTATTATTTCTTAAAAAATTGTTACAAAAGTGGATTTTTACGGAAAACATACGATTTATCATCCCTATGTGAAAAATTTTACAAAAAAACAGAGCAACCAAAATGGTTGCTCTGCTTCGTTTTGCAAACTTAGATTTGTTCTTTGACCTTTGCCGCTTTACCGACTCTGTCGCGCAGATAGTACAGCTTGCTTCTGCGGACTTTACCGGAACGGACAAGCTCAACCTTTGCCACATTGGGAGAATTCACGGGGAATACTCTCTCAATGCCGACGCCGTAGGAAACGCGGCGAACGGTAAAGGTTTCGGAAACGCCGCTGCCTTTGACAGCGATGATAGTGCCTTCAAACACCTGAATTCTTTCTCTTTCGCCTTCACGGATTTTGACATGTACTTTGACAACATCGCCAACCTTAATGTGGGGGCGGTCTTCCTTAATCATGCCTTCGGTCATTACTTTGAGTGCGTCCATTTTCAGTCCTCCTAATTTTTTCAGGCGTTCGTACAAAAAATGCAGAGGACCGCCAGCTTTAATGTTGCCATTAACTGCCGTTGGTGAGAAACCAACGCAAAATGCTAAAATATAATACCATAGGTTTTTGTAAAATGCAAGTATTATTTTTAAAAAAGCAAAAAATCCGAAAAATCAGCAAAACGGCTCTCCGTTTTCAAGCAAAATATGCTTTTTGAGAATATCGGTGTTTTGGATTTCGCCGTCAAACCCGTCAGTAAGTGCTGACAAAAGCAATGTTGGGTTGATATTGGTTTGGTCGCCTGCCGTTAAGCGCAAATCCAAGCAGACCGCATTTTCTGCCGTTGCTGCATCAAATCTTAAAACATTCGGTTTAATATCCATTTCTTTGTCTATTTTGCGTCTGCCCTGTTTCGCTTTTTTGAGAACGATAATTTGTTCTTTGGAAAAGGCTTTTTCCATATATGCTTTTAATGCAGAGGGAATATCACAGAATAAACGAACCTCGTAATCGGCAAAGGTGATTTCGCTTGGTTTATGCACGGGCTTTTGTACGGATACCACAGTAATATCTTTGGGGAGGGTTTCATTTAAGCGGGTTTGAATATCTTTAAAGGTCATCTCCCCTACCAAGCGCACATCCACCACCTCGCAAAGACTTTCCTGCCCCAAAGACAGCGGGCGCGCAAAGGTCATAAACAAATGCGGATTAAACCCCTCGGTATACCACAGCGGAATGCCTGCGCGTTTCACGGCACGGGACATACAGCGCATTAAATCGAGGTGAGAAATGTATTTTGCTAACCCCGTTTTGGTAAAAAAAAGCCGAACATCATTTTGCATCGCATTTCCCTCCGTTCAAGCGCGCCGCACCGCACGCCGCGCATTTTTGGCGACAGTTCGGTGTGGTCACACTCTCATGCGCTTTTTGGTTTTCCTCGATTAAAAATTCTTTGCGAATACCGTAATCCAAGTGATCCCAAGGCAAAATCTCGGAAAATTCGCGGCGGCGGTTGCTGTAAAATGCCGGATCCACACCGCACGCTTCAAACGCTTCCATCCATTTGTCAAATCGGAAATATTCATCCCATCCGTCAAACTTACAGCCCTTGCGCCAAGCCGCTTCAATGACATCACAAAGTTTACGGTCCCCGCGGGCAAACACGCCCTCTAAAAAGCTCGTCTGTGACTGATGCCAACTGACCTGAATTTTGTGCGTATGCACATTTTCCATCAAATACTTTTGCTTTGCAACCAACTGTTCCATGGTGTCCTGCGGCTCCCATTGGAACGGCGTAAAGGGCTTCGGCACAAAGGACGCCACGCTGATGCTGACCGTCACGCCCTTGCCTTTGGGCTTGTCCGGGTTTTTGTAAAATTCATTCACAACCTTTTGCGCGAGTTCTGCAATTCCCGCAATATCGTCCAAAGTTTCAGTCGGCAATCCCATCATAAAATAGAGTTTTACCGCAGTCCACCCACCGCGAAACGCCTGTGCGGCAGTAGACAGGACTTCTTCCTCGGTAACATTTTTATTGATAGCGTCACGAAGCCGCTGTGTGCCCGCCTCAGGCGCGAAAGTCAGCCCGCTTTTGCGTACCTTTTTGAGTTCCTCCATCAATTCTTCCGAGAAATTATCGACGCGCAAAGACGGCAGAGATACATTGATTTTTTCGGGCAGTGCCCACGAAAACATTTGCGGAATTAACTGCTCAATACCGGAATAATCGCTTGTGCTCAACGAACAAAGTGAAACTTCGTCATACCCTGTCGTGTCGCAAAGGCATTTTGCCTGACGGTTGACGGTATCGCTCGATTTTTCACGAATGGGGCGGTAAATAAACCCCGCCTGACAAAAACGGCAACCGCGAATACAGCCGCGGAACACTTCGGCTACCGCGCGGTCGTGAACAATATCAATATACGGCACAACGAATTTTTCAGGATAATACACCTTATCCAAATCGGAAATAATGCGTTTTTTCACTTTTGCAGGTGCGCCCTCTTTCGGCGTTACGGCAGAAATGGTGCCGTCCGCGTTATAGGAAACATCGTAAAACGCGGGCACATACACACCCTCAATTTTTGCGGCGTCGCGTAAGAATTCAAGTTTTGACGAGCCCTTCTCTTTATGAACCATTAAAAGGTCAATCAGTTCGTTGGTGACCTCCTCCCCTTCACCGGGCAGAAAAATATCAAAGAAATCCGCCAACGGCTCGGGGTTGCACGCACACGGACCGCCGCCAACCACAATCGGCGTAAGACTTTGGCGGTCTCGGCTTCTCAACGGAATTTTGCCGAGGTCAAGCATATTTAAGACATTGGAATAACTGAGTTCGTATTGGAGCGTAAATCCAATCATATCAAATTCCGAAAGGCTGTCGCCGCTTTCAAGCGCAAACAATGGCACATCCGCCTTGCGCATTTCTTCCTCCATATCCGTCCACGGGGCAAACACGCGCTCGCACCATGCATCTTCGCGCGCATTGACAAGGCTGTATAAAATTTTCATACCGAGGTGTGACATACCGATTTCATAGTTGTCGGGAAAGCAAAAGGCATAGCGGAATTTTACGCTGGTTTTATCCTTTATTACAGAATTGACCTCGCCGCCCGTATAGCGCGCGGGTTTTTGCACTTTATTGAATAACTGTTCCTGTTTTTTTGTAAGCATACAATACCTCTTTTTGGTTGATACACAGTATCATACACGAAAAGTTGATTTTTTGCAATTCTAACATTTTACAAAAAGGGTAATCATCAGGTAAATTGCCAACAAAAGGAGCGTGAAATTATATCGACTGCGCAGCAAAACAAAAAATCCGAATCCCATCATCACCAAAATGCAAAAAAAAGAAACCGTCTTTTGTATTTTTTGCCGGGTTTCGGGATTATCGATATATTTACACAAAAGCGCCCAAAAGGCTCTGCCGCCGTCCAAAGAAAACACGGGCATTGCGTTAAACAGAAAAATATATAAATTCACAAAGCAGCATGTAAACACGGTTTCTGTTCGATAGAAAGAATACAACAACAAAAACAGCAAAAACAGCAGGAAATTGACAGACGGTCCTGCCAAAGCCTCGCAAATTTCCTGCGGATAACTGAAACAAATATCATCGGCGCGCACAATGGACAAACCAAACATTCCAAAGTGAATTGCCTGCGGCTTTTCGCGCAACAAAAAATCACACAATAAGTGTCCGCATTCATGTAAAAGCGAAAACAGGACGGCAAAGCACAACACGCGGTTATCGGCACATATCAGCAAGAAACACAGCAGTACAGCAAACCCAAAACCGATTTTTACCTTAACGCCCCGTACGGTTATCTGCATATACCTCTAAAACCCAAGCGGGATTGCAGCGTGTTGTTCCAAGCCAAATTTCAAAATGCAAATGCGGACCGGTGGTCTGCCCTGTTGCGCCGACAGCCGCGATAACCTCACCGCTTTTCAAGTTTGCGCCCTTTTCTGCCAAAAGCGTACTGCAATGGCAGTATACCGTGCGCACACCGTTACCATGTTCCAAAACAATATAGTTGCCGCGCACTGCGGAATACCCGACTTCTGACACCGACCCCGCATAGGCCGCATAAATCGGCATACCCTCGGGGGCGGCCAAATCAATGCCGGAGTGAAAACCGTATGCTTTTGTGACAGGGTTTTCACGGTATCCGAAATTTGACGACACGCGTTTGTAGTCCACAGGCACAGTGAATTTCCCCGTCACCGTAAACGGAGAAAAAGAAGTAATCTCATCCGGATACAGCAAATCCTCCCCGCCTGCGCCGTCATAGGTTTTCGTCGATGGAATCGTTTCTGTCGCTTGCGTCACGGGGGGATCCGTTGTATTTTTTGTTACATTTTCCGTTTCGGCAAGGCGCGGCGGTTTGAATACAAAATCCGACACGCGCCGAAAGGCGGCTTGCAGTTCGTCTTTTTCCATATCGCGTGAAAACAGCGCAAAATAAGCTTGTTTCAGGGCTTCGAAGCGCGTTTCACTCGTTTTGAAAACCGCAAAGGTAATTCCGCACAGCAACAGGCACAGCACCAACTGTACAGCAATCACGCTTTGCAAAGTGGCGTTTTTCTTTTCCGTTTCTCCTGTATTTCGCACTGTACGCGTACGGGGAACCGTGTTCGCCCGCGGGTTCGGGTAAGCAGACGCATAATCATACTCCCTCGGCTGTTGCAAATTTCGTCACTCCCGTCTTTTGATTGTCACCTATGTATATGATTTTTAGGGTATAAACATGTAATTTTCATATAAAAACCCTGTTTTTAAAAACTTTTTTCGGAAATTATCAAAAAAGACTTGATTTTTTGCAAACTTTTCGATATAATACAACAGCATTGACGCGGACGTTTAGCTCAGTTGGTAGAGCATTCGCTTGACGTGCGAAGGGTCAGCGGTTCGAGTCCGTTAACGTCCACCATGTAAAACACCTCTTTTGTCTGCCAGACAAAAGAGGTGTTTTACAATGATATCCATTCCTGTCGGAATGGGTGATTTACCCTGCGGGTATGATATCTGCTTCACAGATGATATACGCTTCGCGTATGAAGGGAACGGATATTATATCATATTTGCACAACGCAAATATATCATACGGCAACGCCGTATATCATATCGCGCAAGCGATATATCATTGAAAAACACGAAAAACTATGGCATGATTATAATGAAAGAAGGTGCTTTTATGTCCGAAAACAAATTACTTGATCTATCCTTTAAGTTTGCTGTTGCTATCGTAAACCTTGTTGATGGCGTAACTGTACCGAAGAGTTCATACATGACCGATCAACTTGCGCGAGCAGGCACATCTGTTGGTGCTAATATCCATGAGGCACAGTACGCATAAAGTAAGAAAGACTTTATTGCAAAGTTAGAGATTGCTTTAAAAGAGTCAAATGAAACAAGTTATTGGCTGAAATTAATGCACGAAACAAACCGTATAGATACACCGACCTATCAAAATGCAGAGAAACTATGCGGAAATATCCGTAGATTGCTAATTGCATCTTGCAAAACGGCAAAGGAGACCGTGTAATGAATTTTTTCAAAAGATTGTTTCAAAACGAAAAGCCGAAAGAATTTCCAGCCATGCCGCCATGGGCGGAACTTGTTGAAATGATGTATGATAAGTCCCTTGATGCTTTTGTCGATGAAGTGGTACGCGTTGTCTATTCCGCTGATAATACAATGCGATATGTTGTTTTAAAAGATGAAAAAGGACTTTTTACATATCAACTGGAAGCCATTTATCAATTCGACGCGGATGAATGGAAGTATATTTGCTCAAATAATGTTGCGTTGCCGGCAATGTGGGAACCTTTCAGAGGTATTGTTGGGAAATCGTTTTTTGAAAACGAAGAAGAATTGTTGAAAGAAATGAAAGAAGAACCCGAGTATAAACAATATTTTGCATAATCACATTACTTTTTGCGTTTTTTACCTCCGCCTTATGCACCGTTTGGTAGTTCTTAGGCAAAATAGAAAGCACTTTCGCAAGAATGTGCTTTCTTTCGTTTTACGGTTGAGCTCTATTTATAAAACATTGTATTCACCAGCAACAAAAGCATCACACCCGGCACACCGCCAAGGGCGGAAATACCCAAATGCCCCCAATTCAACGCCAAATGCACACCGAAAAATCCGCCCACAAAATTGACGGCAAAAAAAGCGGCTAACCCTTGCAACACGGTTAAGAAAAGCACGGTAAAAAAGCGTTTGGTGCGAAGCATAGAGAGCAATATCACAAGCCCCGAAAAAATCAAGGCAAAAGAAATCCAACCATTCATCTTTGTCCTCCTTTTTGTTCAATATATGTCAGAAACCGCATAAAATATGCACGATTATTTGCAGCGTTTCGGAATATACTGAAATAGAACGGGAGGGTTTATGATGTTCAACAAGCCAAACACTTATGAACAATTTTGCAAACGCAAAAATCAAAATGTATATTTAGAGGAATTTTTTGACAAGGACGGTACACAGATTATCCGCTGTGAACACCATACAGACTGTGACTGCGGAGAATGTATTTGCATTGCACGACTGCAAAAAAGCATTCAAAGGTCGAAAAATCCTAAAAGTTTTCAAAAATAATCGGAAACGGTTGACCGAATATAAAAAATTTAGTAAAATACTGTTATATAAATTGATTTTTTGTGCTTTTATAATATATATTCGGTGATAAAAATGAAGAAAATTGCAGATTTTCAAATCGTGGATATGATACCCTTTTCCGGTGGTGTTATTTTCTCAAAAAAAGAAGCTGTCGGCGAAGACAAATGCAGAGTTTCCTTTTATGGGTTTGATGTGAAAAATTACAGAAACGCCCCTGTGACCAGGAGCGTATATTTGCTTAACAAATTCGGTAACGGCTATAAACGGATTACGGACGCAATCGGTGATTATTTAAACTGTGATGCGGACACATTTCATCACAACGGCACGGTGCTTGTGTACCCGACCGGCGAGACGGGCCTTTTTGATTTTGAAGGAAAAAGTCTGTGGGCGGGCGATTTATTATATCACGGCTACCCTGTGCAGGATGTTGCGGCGGACGGAAACCAAATTTGGTGTACCGTACCCGACCAAAACGCCATTATCAGTTATTCCATCGCACACAAAAAGTTTTATATGCGCATCGGCGGCGAAAATTCGACAGCATTCAGTTTGCCGACTGCCATTCAGAAATACGGCAACGAATTGTTTGTCTGTAACGCCGGGTCTTATAAAATTCGCACGGTAAATTTGAAGGACTTTTCTGTTCGGGATTTCCGTACTTTTGATGAACCTGTGCGCCGCTATATACGCAGTTGCGGCAAAGAGATTGTACAATTGGATTCCGGTATATACATACTGTAATACATCAAAAGCACCGAAAGGGAATTCCCCTTTCGGTGCTTTGTTTTTGTTCTTTTTCCGAATCAGCGTTCTTCACGGTAATAATTCAGCCCGAGCGACGCCGGCTGTGCGGATTTATTGTTTTTACGCACAGAGGAGAAAACCAACACAAGCGCCGTGATCATAAACGGCAAGGCTTGATAGAGCTGTGACGGAATTTTATCCAAGAAACCGAGAGCTTTCGGGAACGCATAGGCCAAAGAGCCGCTGTAAATCTGCAAGGTATTAAAGAACCCGAACACCAGCGTACCGAGAATGGCGGCAAGCGTGTTCCAATTCGCAAAAATAACCAAAGCAACGGCAATCCAACCGTATCCGTTAATCCAACAGTTACTGCCCTCAAAACTACCGCCGAGGTTTAAGCCCATATAGAAGCCGCCGATGCCCATAATCCCCGAACCGAGAACGATGTGGACATATTTATACAGCGTGATATTGATGCCCAAAGAATCCGCCGCGGCGGGATTTTCCCCGATGGCGCGCAGGCGAAGCCCTGCTTTGGTTTTATTGAGATAAAACCAGACCGCTATGGCAATGAAAATACCAAGATACACAAGGATATTGTGGGAAAACAGCGCTTTGCCGAGGACGGGAATCTTGGACAGCAACGGGATTTCAATCGGATTTTTAAAACCGTTGTTAATGTTCTCATACTGCGTCATCACGGGCCACGAGGCACTCAACCCCTTGCCGATAAAGAAGAACAAACCGACACCAAAGGTGGTCATCGTAAGACCGGTAACATTTTGATTGGCCTGCATTGTCACGGTAAGCACGGCGAAAATGATACCGAACAGACCCGCGCAAATAAACGAAGCCAAAATACCGACCGTCAACGAATTTGCGGAACAGCCGATAAGATAGCCGAAAATCGCACCGACCGCCATAATGCCCTCCACGCCGAGGTTAAGGCTGCCGGATTTTTCAATGATAATTTCCCCGACTGTGCCGTACAAAAGCGGGATATTATAAATCACGATATTAAACAGGAACAGGGTTAAAACATCTAAGGAATTCATTCTGCCGCACCTCCCTGTTTCTTCGCGTTTTTGCGGAACACCAATTTAAAGCGAATAAAGAAATCCGCCGCCAGCACAAAAAACAAAATGATGCCTTGCAGTAAATCCGCAAAATTAGAGTCAATAATCGGGAACTGCGTGCTTGCCGCCTGCGCACCGTACTGCATAATGCTGATAAGCAAGGCCACGCCGAAAATGGCAAATGTATTGAGCTTTGCAAGCCAGGCTACGATAATACCCGTCCAGCCGACATTGTTGGTCACCGAGGTAGACAGAACCTTTGCGCCCGACACATAAAACCCGCCTGCCAAGCCAATCAGCGCCGCTGAAAGGAACATTGTTCGCACAATGATTTTCGGCACATGCATTCCCGCATAGCGTGCGGTATTGGCACTGTCGCCGACTACGGAAATTTCATAGCCTTGCTTCGTCTTTTTTAAATAAAAATACGCACCGACACAAATGAGAACGGCAAAAATGAAAGAGATATTCAACGAGAATTTTCCGATGGAAATCGTCGGCATAAACGCCGCTTCCGGAAATTTTTGAAACACCGGGCGAACAGACTCATCACTCAAATAGAAATTCCACGGTGCTTGCGTTTCGCCGAAAAAGCGAAGTAAGTAGAGCGCGATATAGTTCAGCATTAAGGTGAGCAGCGTTTCATTGGTACGAAAGCGCACATTCAATAAAGCTACGACACCGCCATACAAGCCCGCACAAAGCATAGACGCCAAAAACATCAATACCAACAGCGGGAACGGCGGCATGGAATTGCCGAATTTCAGCGCGACCGTTGCCGCGGCAAGTGCGCCGATAATAAATTGCCCCTCCCCGCCGATATTCCAAAAGCGCATTTTAAAGGACAGCGAAAGCGCAAGGGAAGTAATCAACAGCGGCACAAAGATTGTCAAAAGACCTTCCACGCTTTTATAAGCAAAGCGACTGCCGAGCATACCGATGGTGAACATATCTTTATACAGCACCAAAGGATTTACCCCGATGGCAAATAACAGAACGCCGCCGACGGTAAGTGCGAACAAAATGGCAAGCAAATAAAAGGCAACCTTTAAAAGCGGATGAATGCGGTCGCGTTTGACAACGCGTACCAGCGGTTCTCTCTGTTTACTCACTGCACATCCTCCTCTTTTATGGCGGAATCTTTGGCGATACCCGCCACCTTGCCATTCACGACAGACAAATTCACGGCGCCCGTCATCATCAAGCCCAATTCTTCCTTTGAAGTTTTGCTTGCATGCACAACACCCATCACTTTACCGTGACAAAGAACCATAATCTTGTCACAAAGTGACATCAAAACATCCAAATCCTCACCGACAAACAAAACGCCGACGCCTTTTTGCTTTAAGTCATCTAAAATATTGTAAATTGTGTAAGAAGAGTTAATATCCAACCCACGCACAGGATACGCGGTTATGAGCACATTCGGATTCGATTTAATCTCGCGACCAAGGAGTATTTTTTGGACATTCCCGCCGGAAAGTCGACGCACCGGAATTTCTGTAGAAGGGGTCACGACCTCTAATTCGTCAATCACCTCTTGCGCCTCTTTGCGCGCCGATTTGCGGTCCACAAACGGATTCCAATGATTTTGATTGTATTTTTTCAAAATCATATTGTCTGTAATGGACAACGACGGTGCAAGCCCCATGCCAAGGCGATCCTCCGGAATGAAACTCATGGCCACGCCTTTTTCAAGGATTTTCTGCGGAGATAAGCCGACAATGCTTTCGCCCTCGTGTATGATCATACCGCTTTCGATTTTCCGCAAGCCCGCCATCGCTTCGCAAAGCTCTTTTTGCCCGCACCCCGCAATGCCCGCAACACCAAGCATTTCGCCGCCGCGCACATAGAAATTCACATGGTCAATCGCAACAGCGCCCTCATCATTTTTAATGGTTAAATCACGAATTTCCAAAAGCGGTTGTTTTTTCTCAACCTTTGTGCGGCGAATATTCAAATCGGCTTTTTTGCCCATCATCAACTCGGTTAGTTCGAGTGTATTGGTTTCGGCAGTATTCACTGTATCAATGTATTCGCCTTTTCTGAGGATTGCGACACGGTCACTGATTTCCATAACTTCATTGAGCTTATGGCTGATGATGATAATGGAGTGCCCCTGCGCTTTCATCTCACGCAGAATATGGAAAAGTTTTTCAATTTCTTGGACGGTCAACACGGCGGTCGGCTCGTCCAAAATAATGGTTTTCGCGCCGTAGTACAATACCTTAATAATTTCCAACGTCTGTTTTTCGCTGACAGACATATTTTTTACAAGTTTTCTTGCATCTATTTGAAAGCCGAATTGCTCGGCGGTTTTTTCAATTTCAGAAAAGCGTTCTTTTTGTAAAAAAACTTCCGACAGTTTCGCTTTCGCAGAACTGCCGTCACGCTCTTTCCCCAGCCAGATATTATCGGCCGCAGAAAATATATCCACCAGCTTAAAGTGCTGGTGTACCATACCGATGCCCAATTTTTTGGCATCCTCGGGCGAATTGATGGAAACCTCTTGCCCGTTCACAAAAATTTGACCGCTGTCCGGCTTATAAATGCCCGACAGCATATTCATCAAAGTCGTTTTGCCGGAACCGTTTTCGCCCAGCAGGGCGAGAATCTCGCCCTGCCGAACGCTAAGGTTGATGTTTTTATTGGCAGCCACACTACCAAAAGATTTATTTATATTCTTTAATTCAATCGCGTATGCTGCCACAAACAGTTCTCCCTTAAAACAGATTTACAGAAGGAATGGAGGCGCTTAGCCCTCAGTCACACCTGCAACATAGTAATTCATAGAGCCTTTGATAACGCCGTCGCAAGCATCTTTGCCGCCTTCAACCGCTTCCAAAGCGCCTGTGTCTTTATTGTAGGTGTAATAAGTGCTACCGTCAGCCGAGATAACTTCTGCGCCCTTATTGTCTTTCAAAGCACCTTCGGTCTTGGTGATGGTGCCGTCTTTGTCAATGGAAAGTTTCACATTGGTGAAAACATCCCATTCGCCGTTGACCATCATAGCCTTAACCTTTTCAATGATTGCTTTGGTTTCGGGCGTGCAGTTGTCGGAAAGCGGAGAAATGTCAACAAAGCCTTCTTTGAGACCGCCGTAGTAAATGCCAACCTTGCTCATGAAGTTTGCGGGGTCGGTCATTGCGGTTTCAATCGCCAGTTTGTAGTAAACATCCCAATTCCAAATCGGTGCAGTCAAGTGTGCAGAGGGTGCCTGTGCGGTCATATCGGAGTTGTAGCCGCAACCGAACACTTTGCCGTTTGCCGCTGCAAGCTGCGGCTGTGCGCTGTCGCAGTGCTGTGCGATAACGCAGCAGTTATAGGTGTTGATGAGCGCTTCTGCCGCCGCTTTTTCTTTCGCTTCGTCGCCCCAAGTGCTGATTTTGTTTACATGCACAACTGCATCGGGATTGACGGACTGTACGCCGAGTGCAAACGCATTGATACCGGAGCAAGTTTCAGCATACTCGGTACCCCAAGCGGCAACATAGCCGATGCTGTTGTTATTGAGTTCCAACGATTTTAAGCCTGCGGCAATACCGGCAAGGTAACGCGCCTGATAAATTCTGCCGAAATAGTTGTTGAAGTTTTTGTCATTGGATTTGTAACCCGTTGCGTGCGAGAAGATGATATCCGCATATTCGGGCTTGTCAGCCGCTTCTGCAAAAGCATCGATATAGCCGAAGCTGATACCGAAGATGATTTTGCAACCCTGGTTTGCCAAGGTGTCGATGGCTTTGGAAACCTGTTCGGTATCTTCGGGAACGTTATCCACAATTTTGAGATTTTCCTTCGGAAGCCCGAGCTGTTCCATGGCTTTGGTGATACCGTTGTGATGTGCAAAGGTATACCCTGCGGTGTCGTTCTGGCTGTTGATGTAGATTGCACCTACAAGGAAATCGCTTGCAGCCGCATCATCGGTTTTGGCATCATCGGTTTTGCCGCAAGCTGCGAAGCAAAGCACGACCATGACAAGCGCCAGAACAATGCTGAGAACTTTCTTCATACTGTTTTCCTCCTAAAAAGAAAATAAAATATTATGAACGGCAAAGAAAGTCATCCCTGCCGTATCATACAACCTATTTACTGCGCGCGGAATGTGATTTCGCCGGTTTTGTCGTTCATCGAATCGACAATCGCTAACGATTCCAAATGTATTCCGCGTTCGCGTATGAGCGCACCGCCCTTTTGGAAACCCTTTTCAATCGCAATGCCGATACCGGCAACCGTTGCGCCCGCCGCATTCACGATGTCAATCAGCCCTTCGAGCGCACAGCCGTTTGCAAGAAAATCATCGATAATCAACACCTTGTCCGACGGGGAAAGATACTTTTTGGACACAATCACATTATAGACCCGTTTGTGGGTAAACGATTCAATTTGCGTGGAATACACCTCGCCGTCAATATTGACACTTTGCGCCTTTTTGGCAAACACCACAGGCACATCAAAATATTGTGCCGCAATGCAGGCAATGCCGATTCCCGACGCCTCAATGGTCATAATTTTGTTGATCTCGGTATTTTGAAACAGGCGTTTAAACTCTTTGCCCATTTCATTGAACAGCGCAATATCCATTTGGTGGTTTAAGAAGGAGTCCACCTTTAAGACATTGCCCGCTTTAACAATTCCGTCTTTTTGAATACGATCTTCTAACAGTTTCATTCCGTGCCCCGCAAAACAAAAAAATAAGATGGGATAAGTATACAATATTCCGACAATTTTTTCAACAGAAAATACGGAAAAACAGACAAAATTCCAAAATTTTTCCGAAATGTTTCTTTTTCAAAAAAAAGAGTATATAATAGACAAAAATTTCGGAAAGAAGGTTTTCCCCTTGGTAACGGATTTAACCGTCGGCAAGCCGCGCCGTGTGTTGATGAAGTTTACGCTTCCCTTGCTTTTGAGCGTTATATTTCAACAGTTGTATAACATTGTAGACAGCATTATTGCCGGGCACTACATCGGTGTGTCCGCTTTGGCGGCAGTCGGCGCTTCCTACCCGATTACGATGATATTTATGGCGATTGCCAACGGCACGAACATCGGCTGTTCCGTGGTGATTTCTCAATTATTCGGCGGCAAACGCTTGACGCATATGAAAACGGCAGTCAGCACGGCAATTCTCGCGAGCACGGCGCTTGCGCTTTTCCTGACGGGGCTCGGGCTCCTGCTCTCCCCCGCTTTATTGCGTGCGATTGACACGCCTTCGGAAATTCTTGCTGATGCAGAACTCTATTTGAATATCTACATCGGCGGCTTATGCTTTTTATTCCTATACAATATTGCCAACGGCGTATTTACGGCACTCGGCGACTCAAAAACACCGTTGATCTTTTTGATTTTCTCCTCTGTCGGCAATATTGCGCTGGATATTCTGTTTGTCACGCAATTCCATATGGGCGTTGCGGGCGTTGCTTGGGCAACCTTTATCGCGCAAGGGTTTGCATCGATTGCCGCACTTTTGGTATTGATATTCCGCTTACAAAAAATAAAAAGTGAAAAGCCAAAGCCGTTTTCGGGCAAAATGCTTGTACGCATTGCCCGCATTGCCGTGCCGAGCATTTTGCAACAAAGCTTTGTTTCCGTCGGAAATGTGTTTATTCAAGGCTTAATTAACAGTTACGGCGCCACGGTCGTTGCGGCTTTCGCGGCGGCTATGAAACTCAACACCTTTACAATTACCACCCTTTGCGCACTTGGGAACGGGCTTTCGAGTTACACAGCGCAAAATATCGGCGCGGGAAACACCACGCGCGTGAAGCAGGGCTTTCACGCCGGCGTTGTTATCGCGTTATGCATTGCAGTGCCGTTTTTCGTGTTGTTTTTCTTCTTTCCCGCATATTCCATGCAGATTTTCGTGGACGAGGCGAGTGCAGAGGTCATTACTGCCGGTACAGCCTTTTTGAAAATTGTTGCGCCGTTTTATTTTCTCATTACCGTAAAGCTTGTTGTGGACGGCATTTTACGCGGTGCAGGCGCCATGAACGCTTTTATGGTTGCCACATTTTCCGACTTGATTTTGCGCGTCGTATTTGCCTTTGTTCTTTCCCCCGTATTCGGTGAACAGGGCATTTGGTATTCGTGGCCGATTGGGTGGACGGTTGCAAGCATTCTTTCCATGATTTTCTACGCCGCCGGCGTTTGGAAAAAGCATTTACCTGCCCCCACGGCAAAATAAAATCCTCAAACCAAAAAAAGGGATGTAAAACGCTTTCGGTTTTTACATCCCCTTTTCATATTCGGCGATTTTTTAAATAAAAGAAAGCACGGTTTTTGCATCGTCTATCGTAGCAAGCCGTACCGAAAAATCCGAATGCATTCGAGCACCTCTTTCGCATTTTCTCTATCACAATGGATAAGAATAACAAAATCAGCAAAAAAATTGCAACAAAATTTTAAAAATTTGTAAGATTTTATATATAAAAAAGAGCCGCTTCACACGCTTTGTGAAACGGCTCTTTTCATGATTATAATGTTATTGTTCCGGATGCCTCAACAATATCAAAATTGAGGGTAGGCTCATCAAACTCTAGAAGTGCGGATTTCATCTTAAATTCTATTACATATGCTTGATTGGGAGAAAATTGTACAGGTATGCGCAATCCCTTTGATATTTGTCCGCCACTCTTCGTTTCGATTTTTGTACTATATTCGCAATCCCATCCAACAAAGCTATCTTCTAAAACCACATTAACACTACCGCTTGATATTGTTTGTTTAGGTGCAATTGTAACTTTCACGTTCACAGATGCGCCAGTTCCCAATCCAGAACCATGTCTACCACCGTCAAAGTCACTAGTTGTGACACTAATATTAAAGTATTGTTCAAAATTTTCTGGCGTAATTTGTACTGTTTTGCCAAAATTTGTTCCACAACCGTTAAATAACAGCATAAGCATCGCTACCGAAATCATAATTGAAATTATTTTTTTCATATTCCCCCCCTAATTTTATACAAAAACACAGTTTTGAGTATCGCGAACAGTTTGAGAAAAGGAAAAATTCTGCTTCTAATGAGCTTTTTACAAACCTAATAGTTCTTTCTTTTTTGCATCAAATTCCTCTTGTGTTATGATCTGCATATCAAGAAGTTCTTTGAACTTTTTTAGTTCATCAGCAGCAGAAAGTTGGACTACAGACGGTGTGTTTTTTGCTTTTTTAAATTCAGAGACTTTGTCTTTTATATACTTTACTACTTCATCTGCTAAACCATTTGGTAAGTCAGACTCGTTATATGTAAAAGTATTTTCATTGAAGAAGTTATCTCTGTCATTGTTCATCATAGTAGAAGCAGTTTCTAATTGTATATAGCCCAAGGTTACAGAGGGCGCTTTTGATTGAACGCTGATAACATCAGAATAATATATTTCTTTTGAGCCATCAGTAGAATTTCCTGTAAATAATGAACCAATAGTTACTTCCGTGGTAATACAGACCCTATCTTCATAAACATCCATATGTCTTCCTCGTGCACCATTAAGAGAATATTGCACACCTGGTTTTGAAGATATATCAACGGATTTAAGGATATTTTTTGCAAATTCCAACGCCGTATTTGCTCGTTCCTTGTTCGGCTTTTTATAAGCTAAATTAAGTATTTTAGAGTTCTTTAATTCAACCTGAATTACACCATTCGTAATAACTGTCGGTTGCGCAAAACTTGACATTTTTTTGATGGTATCATACGGATGAAGAACACCGTCATAAATAACACCTTCGTCAGTAACACCCCAACTTTTTGATGTCATTGGTATAGCATCAAACATTTCTTTCATTTTCATCACTCCGATTCAATTTTGTATGCTTAAAATATTAAGCATATGCACATTATAGTTAATATATTGAGCATTGTCAATACTTTAAGTATGGTAAAATTTAAATGGTGGTAATAATGATAAGTTATGAACCGTTTTATGAAACGCTATATAAAAAGGGAATAACTGAATATAGTTTGATTTATAAACAAGGTTTTTCCGCTAATACGCTTTACAGAATCAAAAAAGGTGAAGCGATGAGTACAAAGACTCTTGACGCTCTTTGCTATGCACTGGATTGCAATGTAGAAGATATAATAAAATTTGTAAAAGAATGACCGAACAGATTGCGTTCTGTTCGGTCTTTTATATGTTATTTTAGGTCAATGCCCAAGGTGAGAATTTCAAATGGATTGTACGGGATTTCGGCACTTTCGCCCTCTATATCTTCCAACATATTCAGGCGTTTCACCTTTTTCGGCAAGTGCAATGTGCCGCGATGTCCGTCGCACTCCGTCAAGCGGACAACCACCATTTTTCCGTCCTCGGACAGTTTCATTGCCTGCAAGAATAAGCCGTCAAAGGTATTTTGACAAGAGACATCTGCTTTCACAATCGGAATATTGTATTCTAACGCGATTTGGTTGATTTTTGCCGACACCGCCTCGCCGGCGTGCGGCAAAATAAGATAGCAGAAACGGTGCACGCCCATATCGCTTGTCGGGTCAGGACGTATGGTTGCGCGCAAAAGACTTAAAGACATTGTATTTTCATCAAACCCAACGCCGTATTTGCAATCATTGATGAGCGCCACGCCGCCGTCGGTTTCCGCAAGGTCGCACCACTTATGGTGGCAGACCTCAAAGCGCGCCTGCTGCCAAGTGGTATTTTTGTGGGTTTCGCGTTTGATAAAGCCCGCACCGAGGTCACAAACCGCCTCGCGTGTTAAGACATTGCACGAAAACTCCGCTTTGGCAAGGCGGTGCTTTTCGCGCCAATCCACCAAATTTTCGACTTCAATCCCGCGCGACTGACGGAACAGCCGAATATAGCGTTTCCAAGTACTTTGCCCGACTTTGACGGTACATTCCAACACGGCAACCTCGTCGTTTTTCTCGGTCAAATGCAACGGTTCCGATACGGTCGGCAACACGGGTTTGTCCTTGTAATTCGGCAAAATATCCCACGCGTCGTAAACGCCGGGCTTGTCCTCGTAGAATTTCAACTTGTTAAAATCGCCGTTTGCCCATTCACGCGAAAGTGTTTTGTCATACAGCGAAACAATACTGCCGTCAGGTGCAAAACGGATTTTGTAATACGGGGTTTCCGCCGTTTGCTCGTCTGCAAAGCACCATTCGCCCGCCGTGCCGACGCTTCGTTTGATTTCGCCGTTTTGCAAAGCCGGCAAATTCGGGAAGCACCAAAAGCCTGTTTTGCCGTACCGCGTGCTGTCGCCGTTTTCGTTTTCTACAAAGGTTAAACTTGTCCGCGGGAAATTCAAGGAATTAAAATACTGCGTCCCGTTCCCGATAATTTCGTCAAGCGCCTTGTCCACCGCTTCGTAATCCGCCACGGCATCACGGTAAACGGGCGTGATATGACTGCCCGGTAAAATATCGTGAAATTGGTTAATTAACAACTTTTTCCAACATGCACGCAAGACTTCCTGCGGATAAGATTTGCCGGAAAGTGCGCGCAAGGTCGAAATGATTTCCGCTTCGCGCAGTTTATACTCCAACTTACGGTTTTGCTTTTTCAGTTTCGCTTTTGTGGTAAAGGTACCGCGGTGCATTTCAAGGTATAATTCCCCATCCCACTTTTGGAGATTCGGATTATCTTTTAAATTCTTTTCCAAAAATGCCGCAGCACTTGTGTGCTCGGTTTTGGGCATAATCGACAGTTTTTGGAAGCGGTGCATGAACTCAATCATTTCCTCGGTACAGCCACTGCCGCCGTCGCCGTATCCGAACATCGACAGCGTTTGCCCGCCTGTATTTTTATCTTGATAGGCTTCCCAATTTTCCTGAATTTGCGATGGGGTGTTCCAAGTGATAAAGTGTGTTGGGGGCACACAGGCATAGACCTCACTGCCGTCTATCCCCTTCCAAATAAAGTTGTTGTGCGGGAAACGGTTGGTATCGTTCCAAGTGGACATCTTATTGGACACAAAATAGTCCACGCCGCTTTTTTTGAGAATTTGCGGCAGTATCCAACTGTTGCCGAACACATCGGGCAGCCAGCAGTTTTGCACGGTTTTGCCGAATTTTTCGCGGTAATACCGTTGCCCGTACAGGCATTGGCGAATGAGACTTTCCGCCGCCGGAATATTGCAGTCGGGCTCGACATACATGGCGCCTACGGGCTCAAACTGCCCTGCGGCAATTTTTTCTTGTAACTCCGCAAACACTTCCGGGTAGTATTTTTCTAAGGTTTCATAAGTATAGGCTTGGGTGTGGGTGTATTTGAAATCGGGATAGCGGTCCATTAAACGCAACTGGATAAGCACCGTGCGCAAGTTTTTCTGCACGGCGTGAATGCGGCGCCAATAGTAAGCAATATCCAAATGCGAATGGGCGATCAGCGCCACATCGCCGTTACCCTTGTAATCGTCATTGTGATAGACGACTTCTTCCACATAGCGCTTCGCGTCCGCGAGCCCCGGGAGTGTATCCTCCTCGAAATCAATCAAATTCAAGGCGTTGTTCAGTTCGCGGTTCAAAAACGCGCGGTAATCCTCATTGAACAAATCACTGCTTGCAATATCTAACAGCAGTTCCAAATCATAGACCAAATCCAACACATCGCGATTGACCGTTGTAAGATACGCCCCCTCGAAAATCTGACGGCAACCGCGCACGGACAGAGATTCGGGATTGCGCTCATCGTCGGGCTTGGAACGGTTATAGCCCTGCATTTCAAAATGCAGTTTTTCACAGTTTGGCTCTAAATAGGGCGACAGCAAAATACGGTCGCGGTTCGGGTCCACGCCGCCGACATATTTGCCGTTGACCTTAACAATAATTTCTGCCGCCGTTTTTAAGGTAAACCACAGTTCTTCCCCACGGAAATCATCAGGGATCACAATATCCCCACGGATAAACGCCGTGCCGTCAGGGGTAAAGTACATATCCCCTTTTTGCAGCGGGCGGTAATCGTCGGAATAGTATTCGTATTCCATTTCGGCAACCTGCCGCGCATCGCGGATTTGCAAGGTTTTGATTTCATATTTTTTTGCATAAATATGTCGTTTAAGCCAGCCGAAACGCAACGCCGTCCATTCTTCGGGGCGCATACTGCGGCGGGTAACTTTGATATGTGCCATCGTTTAACTCCTTATATATCCCAAAAAAACGGTTTTTTACGAACGGCGTTTACCGTGACGCACTTGCCTAAATCTTTTTTGATTTCCTGTTCAATCCAATGCACACAGCGATCTAAAATTAAGCATTTGGAACATTCGCCCTGAAACACAAGCGTCAGCGTATCGTCGCGAAGCTCTGCAAAGCGCACTTCACCGCCGTCGCCCTGAATTTTCGGTCGAATGACAGATGCAATGTACTCTTCCATCGGTTTATTCTCCTATCGTATCGTGTATAAAACGGCGCAGGGATTGCAAAGTTGCGTTTGCTGTTTCTTCGTTTTCGCCGCACACGGAATAATAGATTTTCAGTTTGGGCTCCGTCCCCGACGGGCGCACAGAGAGCCAACTGCCGTTTTCAAAAATAAATTTTAATACATTTTCTTTCGGCAAATCATCCACGCCCAACGAATAATCTATCACGCGCTCCACACCGTCAAAGGCGGTTTCGCCTGCCGTGCGGAATGCAGACATAATCGAACGGATTCTCTCTGCGCCGTCTTTGCCTTTGAGCGTAAACGAATCCAATGCGTCTAAATAAAAGCCGAATTGCGCATACAAGTCGTGTAAGGCGTCCACCAAGGTTTTACCGTTTTTCTTATGGAACGCCGCCGCTTCGCAGATAAGCATGGAGGCGACAACGGCGTCTTTGTCGCGCGCGTGCGTGCCGACCAAATACCCGTAACTTTCTTCATAACCCATCACAAATTCATTTGTTCCGCTTTGCGCATAACGATTGATGCGGTCACCGATATATTTAAAGCCCGTCAGCGTTTCGACCACCTGCAAGCCGTAACTTTTTGCGATATTCGCGCCCAAATCGTTGGTTACAATGGTTTTGACGAGGGTGGATTTTTCAGTTAAGGTGTCCTTTTTGAATCGCAGAACGAAATCCGCAAGCAAAGCACCCACCTGATTGCCCGTCATTAACACATACGCGCCGTTGTGGCGAACGGCAATGCCCACGCGGTCGCAATCGGGGTCTGTGCCGAGCACCAAATCCGCATTTTCGCGCTCTGCCTGTGCAATGCCGAGTGTCAACGCATCTTTTTCCTCGGGATTGGGGGAACGAACGGTGGAGAAATTGCCGTCGGGCAATTCCTGTTCGGGGACAACAGAAACAGCATACTGTCCAAGAATACGGCGCACAGGGATATTACCTGTCCCATGCAAAGGGGTATACACAACTTTTAAGCCATTGGTTTCGGTATACAGTTCCTGCTGTTTTACCGCCGCCAAAAAGGCGTCAAGCACCTCGTCACCGACGCACTTTATCAATCCGCTGGCACACGCAACCTCATAGTCGAGGTGCGGCACGGCGCGCAAATCCGTAATCTCATTTACATAGGCAATCACTTTATCGGCATATTCGGGCACAAGCTGGCAACCGTTTCGGTCATATACCTTGTAGCCGTTATATTCTTTCGGATTGTGACTGGCGGTAATGACCACCCCTGCCGTGCAGTTCAAATACTGTACGGCAAAAGACAAAACAGGTGTGGGCATAATCTGCCCAAACAGATAAACGGTAATCCCTTTTGCCGCAAACACCTGTGCCGCGCTTTTTGCAAATTCGGCGGAGAGATTTCGTGAATCAAAGGCAATGACAACGCGTTTCTCGCCGTCAAATTCCGCCGCCAAATATTTGGCAAGCCCCAAGGTCGCTTTGCCGACGGTATATTTATTCATACGGTTCGGCCCTGCGCCCATAATCCCGCGCAAACCGCCCGTTCCAAACTGTAAATCTTTATAAAAACGGTCTTCCAATTCTTTTTCATCGGTTATTTTTAACAGTTCTTGCTTGGTTTCATCGTCAAATAAAAGCCACTCGTTATATCGTTCGGTATAAAGCATTTGAACACCTCACATAAATTTGCACTTATTTTACAGCAAAAGCACATCAAAATCAACAAAAAAACAGAAATAAATTTGGTATGCAATTCCGTTATTTTATGTTATACTGTTTTCATTATCCGATTTCGGAGAAATCATGGAGGAAATTATGGAAAAATTTAAATTGCAGTTGGAATACAAGGTCGGCAAAACCGTGTATTCGACCAATTTATTTGAAACCGAGCATTTTAAAATCGAGTATCAAGCATTCTGCGACCATCTTGTTTTGAAATTACATGCCGCAATGCCGCTGACTGTTCAGCGCCTTGCGGTAACCGTGCCCTACACTTTTTCGCAGAATGACCGTGTATTTTTGAACGGGTATCAGTCCTGGACGGATTGCCGCGAGTACTTTATTGACGACAAGCCACCTTGCCTTGCGCCGTATGTTAAGCCGTATGTGATGGCAACCTCAATGTGTGCGGCAGGCGACTATACTTTTGTGGAATACGATAAACGCCCCGGATATTTTCACGGCTTTTCTTACGGGTATGTGCGGCGGGCGGAAGCCTATGACCTGTTTGCTTCGCTAAACGAACGCACAGGCTATACGATTTTCCGTTTCAACTGCCCAGACAACACCGTCACGGTGGAAAAGGATTTAGAGGGCATTACATTAACAGGTGATTATGAAGTTTTAAATTTTGTGCATTTAAACGGCACAGAAAACGCGGTATTTGACAAATGGTTTAACCTGCTGGGTATTCCGAAAGCGACCGCACCCGTCAAAAACGGTTACACAACATGGTACAACTATTACCCCAATATCAATGAAACCATTGTGAATCATGATTTAGAGGCGCTTTCCAAAGTGGATGCCGATATTGACATTTTCCAAATCGATGACGGGTATCAAACCAATGTTGGCGACTGGCTTTCGGTCGATGTGAAAAAATTTCCCTGCGGCATGAAAGTGATTGCCGATAAAATCCATAAAAAAGGCATGCAGGCAGGCTTGTGGCTTGCGCCGTTTGCCGCACAATATGTGTCGGAGGTCGCAAAAGCACATCCCGATTGGATTATTCGCCACAAAAGCGGTAAACCGGTGCGTTGCGGGTTGAATTGGGGCGGATTTTATGCCTTAGATATTGAAAACCCCGAAGTGCGCGAGCATATCCGTCATTTCTTTGACATTGTGTTAAACGATTGGGGCTATGACCTTGTAAAACTCGATTTTCTCTATGCGGCGGCGATTATCCCGAACCACGGCAAAACCCGTGGGCAGTTGATGTGCGAGGCCATGGACTTTTTGCGGGAATGCGTCGGCGAAAAACAAATTCTCGGCTGCGGTGTACCGATGATGCCCGCCTTCGGCAAAGTGGATTATTGCCGCATCGGTGCGGATATGGGGCTTTCGTGGCATCGAAAAGCCAAAAGCCATCGCGAAGATGTTTCCACCGTTCACGCGCTTGGCAACACCGTTTTCCGCCGTCAGTTGGACGGCAGAGCATTCCGCAACGACCCCGATGTCTTTTTGTTGCGTGAAAACAATATGCACTGCAATTTTGAACAGCGAAAAATAATTGCAACGGTCAACAAATTGTTCGGCAGTGTGTTGTTTACTTCCGACAATGTTGACGATTACAACCAATTACAGATGAACGCATTATTAAAGACATTCCAAAAAGACGATATTGCGATTTTACGCGCGGAATTTTCCGCAGAACAGCGCGACACCGTGGAAATTACCTATACTGAAAACGGCGAACAGAAGATTTTCCGGTTTGATTTACAGGACGGAAAAGCGCTGTCGGAGATGTAATATTTGCGCCGTAGAGGAATAATCATGACCACCGGTTCAACCGGTGGTCATGATTTATTTTTAGGAAAGTCAAATGTTCCCGAAATTCCACCGATATTTTTGCAAATCGACAAAGCCGTCGTCGCTGACTTCCACGCCCTCTTGCCGCAAACGGCGGATTTGTTCGTTTTCCCCGCCGAACACAAAGGCGCTCGACACCCTCCCCTCGCGGTTCACCACGCGGTGGCATTTGATGGTTTCGGGGTCGGGATTTTGGTGCAGAGCATAGCCAACCACGCGCGCGAGCCGCGGGTTGCCCGCCAAAAATGCCACATCGCCGTAGGTTGCGACACTTCCCTTTGGGATTTGTCGGACAATTTCATAGATTTTCGCAAAGGTATTCATCGTATCACCGATTTTATTTTAGCGCAAAAAATTGAAAATTACAAGTTTTCCATGCCGTTGCCGACGCGGTTGATTTCCGCTTTGGTTTCCACTTGATACTGCACCGACGGCAAAACCGCTTTCCAATCTGTAATGTTCGCCTTGTAAAAACGCGGGTGCAACCGCAAAAACCGCATTCCGAAGCAAAACGGGTCGGACTGCTGAGCACATAAGCACTTGAAAAGGGTTTGGTTGAGTCGCTCTGTCATATAGATTTCCGCTTGATTTTGTGTTTCAATGATATAAGCTTCATTGACTGAAAAAGGCGTATCCGTTTTGTTTTCAATCACATCCAAACGCAAATTCACCTGAATGTGAAAAGAAATTTTTCCGTTTTCTACGGCGGGCTTTATGCGGGTGTGACATTTCTTTATCCGCAGGACGGTTTCAGACGCAAACGCCGTATTTTGCACGGTAAACACACCGCTTCGTGCTTCATTGCTGAGCAACAGCAGTGCTGTAATCTCCTCGTCTTGCAGTTCATATCGCAAACAGTCCTTCTCAAACACACCGACACACAACATTTGAATTTTGCTTTCCTCCTGTTCGCCGCTTACGCGCAATATCGGCAAAACCGAATCGGCGGTATTTGAGTCCAATGTGTTGATTAGGTTGTAAAGTTCGCGGCTGAGAACATTGGAATCAAACCGTTCCGCCTGCAATATATCTTCCATGCTGTCTGCCGCCAACACACTTTCGCCCATTTTGGCGCTGACGAGCTCCTCCGCTGTGGTATCGGAAATCGCCACCAACACCGTAGCGCGGTTTTGCACATTGCGAACAAAATAGTCGAGATACCCATGAATGCCCTGTTCGGCGGTACTTCTGCCGAACACAAGTAAACGGTTTTGCGAAAGCAAAGGCATTTTTCCCACTATTTTTGCGGCATCGGAAATGGCTTCGGCAATCGTTGCACCCTCTACAGATAAAGAATTGACAATATCACCGGGATTTGCGCCGCTGTTCGGATTGCCTGTCATCTGTGTGTTCAGCGTTTGCAAAGTCACACGCACGCCGCCGTCCGCCTTACGGTCAATCCCAACTGCCTGCACAATCAAACGGTTTTTCAGTTCCCCAGAGGAAAAATCACAGCCCGAAAACAAAATGCAAATCAAAAAAATCGGCAAAAGAATTTTACGCACCCTACGCATTTTGGTTGCCTCCCCTCTTTTTGCGTGCCGCAAACAGCACAATCGCCGGTAAAGCAACGGCAAACACCGCAAAAAAGACTGTGCGCTGCCACAAGCCGACGGTATAGAAATAATCGGAAAAATTCTTCGCAAAGAAAATCTGCACAACGGCAATCAAAATGCCTGACACAGCAAGATAACGGGTTTTCCATTCGGGGCGGAAAGACTTTTGCAAGTGCGCGGACACAAGATACAGCAAAAAACTGATTTTGACAAAGGCACTTAAAATCCAAATCCCCGTCAACAGAACATCAAACCGCTGAAACACGCTGAGTTCTGACAACACAGCAATGGCATGAATCGGGAAAAGCTGTGTTAATGCAAAGTACCCAAGTCCGCCGAACACAAAGAAAAACACCGCCAGACTGCTGCCGAGAAAGGCGACAAGCCACGCGCCGTAGGCTTTTTTTGTGTTGCCGGTCACTTGCGGCAGCATTGCCGAAAACATCATAATTTCCGCACTGCGCGTTGCCGCCGCCAAGCCCGCGGAAAGACTCGGTGAAACGCCGTCATAAAGCAGCGGCGAAAAATTTATGAAATCAATTTTATCTGCCATAGCAAGCATAATAAACAGAAATACCGCGACAAAAAGTCCCAAGGAAATCGCACCCGTTCTGCCGAGCGCCTCCACGCCCAAAGACGCGGCATAGCACGCCGCAACGACGCAAATGATGACCAAAAATGCGCTTTGCCGGCTCGGAAAAATCACGGTGCTGACAAACAGTTCCAATCGCGCCAGCGTTTCTAACGCGGTGAACAAAAAGAAAATGGCATATAAAACCGAAATGATTTTTGAAAATATGGGGGAAGTGTAATATGCGATGTCCACCAAATCGTATTGCGGAAACCAACGCATTTGCACAAACAGCATGACGGAAAACAGCAGAATGAACAATACCGAAATAACCGCCGACGGAAAATAATCGCCATTTTGCATCGCTTCTGCGCCGAGTGTGGTATAGGTTAACAAAGTTAAAAGCCGTGAGAGCAGCAAAACGGCAAACAACTGCCAAACGCTGATTTTCGGCACACTGTGCATATCGGGAACCCTCCTTGGTTTCTTATTTTTCTAAATTTTGGATTTTCAACTCTCGATTTCCGAGTTTTTTCCAAGAAAGGCGCACCCAAAAATCGCGTATCACCGCCCCGAGATGCAACGGCGCAATCGGTGCGGTAAACGGTGTACCGAAAGACTTGACTGCGCACATATTGGCAAGCAAAACCCCGAATCCGAGTACAATGCCGTAATACCCCGTTACGCCGCCAATCACCATAAAGGCAAAGCGCAAAATAGAAACGGGATAGTAAATTTTGGAGACCACAAACGAGCTGATGGCCGTCATCGCCACCACAATCAGCATCGGTGCGGCGATAAGCCCCGCAGAGACCGCCGCGTCACCGATGACGAGCGCGCCGACGATACTCACCGCGTGCCCGACGGATTTGGGCATTCTGAGTCCCGCTTCGCGTACAATTTCATAAATAAAATGAATTAAAATGGCTTCCAGCATCACGGGGAACGGCGTAATACTCTCTTGAATGGCGGTATCGTAAAGCAGTGCCGTCGGCAAAATCTCCTGATGAAAGGTACAAACCGCGACATACAGCCCCGGTAAAAATATACTGACCACAAAAGCCAAAAATTTTAAAAGGCGTATAAAACCCG
The DNA here is from genome assembly GCA_004555265.1 of Ruminococcus sp. Lineage (GTDB taxonomy): Bacteria > Bacillota > Clostridia > Oscillospirales > Acutalibacteraceae > Fimenecus. The sequence goes on along the minus strand of SFIQ01000004.1, from coordinate 17,756 downwards.
AATAATACGGGCGGTGGTTATAATCGTCTAATGACTGAAAATTCTCTAAAAACAGATATGGCACCACCAACGCAAACGGTGTGCCGTCAACCAAAATCACCACTCTGCCCTCTGCCATTTCCGCACAGGCTACGTCCGGTCGCTCGGTTGAGCCAACCGAGGAAAACATGGAGGTGACATCGGACTCCAAAAACGGGCGCAGATACCCCGCCCCCAAAACCACATCCAATTCGGCTTTTTGCAGACGGTCTTTTACCTCGTGCACGGTATTCTTATCGGCGCGGTCGGCAAAATAGCAGACGCAAACGCGTGTTTTGCTCGTGACGCCGACCTCCTGTACTTCAAATCTCGCCACAGGCGAACGCACACGTCGGCGCATTAACGCCACATTATCCTTAAAACTTTCTACGAATGCTTCCCGTGCGCCGCGTTCCTGCACTTCGGTTTGCGCATCCTCCACCGAGCGTTTCGGGAAGCCCTGCACGCCGAACGCTTCGCCGACGGTCACGCCGTCAATCAACAGCACAACCACGCCCGAAAGCACCTCGGTAATGGCGTCATCTAAGTTATATATTTCCTTTTGGTCAATCCCCGAGGAGATTTGGTCACGGATATACGCGATTTGCGCAGATGCGTCCTGCGGCATATCTTCGGCAGTCATAATGGGATTGACAACTTGCTGTGTGACCAACAGATTGTCACACATACCGTCATCCATAATGAAAATCGCTTTGTTTTTGCCGATAGAAGTCTGCTTATATAAAATGTCAAAGCTTGCGCCGAGCTTTTCCTTCATATAAATAATATTTTTTTCGAGCGTCGCTTCAATCGGTGCGGGGGGCGTGGGCGGGTTTGTCTCCCGCACGGTCACGCGCGCAATTTCACGGTTTAACCAATTTTGCATCAAAATCACCTGTAATATTGTGACCGTTTCTGCAAATGATATTCCCGATAATATCCGCGGGAGAAAGTATTATGCTCATCACACTTTTGCGAACGGTTATTCTGTATATTTTGGTGTTAATCACCTTTCGGATTCTCGGCAAACGCCAAGTCGGCGAATTGCAACCCGCCGATTTGGTGATTACCCTTTTGCTGTCGGAAATTTTGGTGATACCGATGCAGGACACGCAAATCCCGCTGATAAACACCTTTATTCCCGTGCTTTTGCTGATTGGGTTTGAGGTACTGATTTCGGTATGCAGTATCAAAAGCATTCGCCTGCGCACGCTGTTGCAGGGAAACTCCATTATTGTCATTCGTGACGGAAAATTAGACCAAAAACAGTTAAAGCTACTGCGTTTTACGGTGGACGATTTGTTGGAAGCGCTCCGAAAAAAAGATGTATTTGATATTTCGGAGGTACAGTATGCGATTGTGGAAACCGACGGTACACTCAGCGTGCTGTTAAAGCCCGAAGCGCGCGCACCGAAGGCGGAGGCACTTTCGGCAACCGAGGAGGACAGCGGCATCCCTTGCGTGGTCATCAGCGACGGGCATATTTTGGAGTCGGAGTTTTCAGAATGTAATATGACAACGGAAAAGCTACAAGCGCTCTTGCGAAAAAAGAACATTCAAACAGAAAATGTTCTGCTGATGACGCTGGACAAAAAAGGCAACATACATTTGATTGAAAGAGGGCAAAATCAATGAAACGCATTGTGATAGCGGTCGTTTGTTTAGTATTGGCCGTCGGGCTTGCGGTATTCGGCTATATGGACCTAAACCGAATTTCCGACAAAATGCAGGCACAAGCCCAAATGCTGATACAATCGGCAGAACAGGACAACACCGCCGAAACCGCCGCACAGCTTGAAACCTTTTTACAAGATTCTCGGCGCGTATGTCAACCACGGGGAGCTTGACGACACCGAACTTTTGGTGCGCGGGCTTTCGGACAAGCTGCAAAACGGCAACACCGAAGAATTCACCGAGGATTTATATGAAATTCAATATCAATTTGCGCACCTGTCGGCGTCGGAATCGCCGAAAATGCAAAATGTATTTTAAAAACCGCCTTGGGAGCAGATACTCCCAAGGCGGTTTTGCATTTTCAGAACAAATGCTGCTTATTCTTTTTCAAATTCATCTTTGGCAAGATAGGCGGCGCCGAGCATACCCGCCTGATTTTTCATTGCCGCCTTTTTGATTTGCACCGCACGGCAACTGTGCATTGGGCGCGCATGGATACGGCGCTCGATTTCACCGATAATATAATCCTCATTCATAATGCCGCCGCCGAGGATAATGCAGGGCGGATTGAAAATGAATATCAAGGTGATAAGTCCGCCGATGATTTCTTCAATCCAATTATCAATGACGGCGCGAATGGCGACATTGCTGAAATTCTCCGGTGCAAAAACCTCACGGCCGGTGAGCACTTTTCCGGTTTCTTCGCGCACGGCGTTTACGAGCGCACGGGTGGAAGCATACATTTCGTAACACCCGTTGTTGCCGCAGGTACATTTTTTGCCGCCTGTATGCGTGACGATATGCCCGAATTCACCCGCCGAAAAATATTCGCCGGTATAGATTTTGTTATTCAGCCACAATGCCCCGCCGACGCCCGTCCCGTAAGTCAGGCATAAAAAGTCGCGGTACCCTCTGCCCGAACCGAAATGGGCTTCCGCAGTCGCGGCGGCGTTGACATCGTTTTCCACCTTGACGGGCAAATTGAACTTTTTCTGAATGGTTTTTTTAATCTCAATGCCGGTGTAATTCGGAATATTCTCGCTGGCAAAAATAATTTTGCCAAGCTCGCTGTTGACCTGCCCCGCGGTACTGATGCCGACGCAATCCACACGGTCGGCAAATTCGCCGACAAAGGTCATAATTTTATGCATCAAATGCGGCCCGCCCAAGCTCGCCTCGGTGGGAACTTCAAAAGATGATTCAATGGTAAAATCCTCGTTGACAACGCCGTATTTTATCGCTGTTCCGCCGATGTCAATGGCTAAAATTTTCATAGTCCGTTCTCCCTATTTTTGCCGTTTTTCCGCAAGAGCGCAAAGTTTTTTCAGCCGATAATTGACGCCCGAGCGCGACATCGGCGGTTGCATTTCCTCGCCGATTTGCTGTAAGGAATAGTCGGGATTCTGTATGCGCAGTTCTGCGATTTGCCGATATTCTTCGGGCAAGTCCGAAAAGATTGCGGTGTTTTTCAGTTGTTCGATCCGTTCAATCTGTTGTACCGCCGCATTCACGGTTTTATTGAGGTTGGCGCTTTCAAAATTCAAACGGCGGTTTACATTGTTGCGAATGTCTTTATACACAATCACATCAATAAATTCCATCACAAACCGTGACGCGCCCATAATGCCCAACAGATTTTGAATTTCCTCGGTTTTCTTGAAATACAGAACATAAAGCCCGCCGCGGCGTACCGATTTCGGAGAAAAGTCGTTATTTTCCAGAAACTTCTGCAAATCCTGACTTAAATTGTAATGCGGCACAACAAATTCCAAGTGATAATTTTTTTCGGGTGAATTGATGGTGCCGCACGCAAGGAACGCCCCGCGCAGAAACGCACCGACACAGCAGTCGTCCGTAATATTTGCCCAGTTTAAACGGCGCACGCGCTCCGTGCCGTTACAACCGAATGCGGCAAGAATACGCAAACGGTCCTGTTCGGTCTCCACCGAAACTTTATACTTTTTTGCCGAAGGTTTTTGCGGCTGTATCGGATGCAGGCATAAACGCTCGGCTAAATAACAGTATTTTTCGGCTACGGCTTTATTTTCGGTGGAAATGGAAAGCTCCTTGCCCGAAAAGGCGCGCCCGAACAGCATAAGGCCGTAGCTTTCCGCCAAAAGGCAGCACGGGTTTTCGGGTTCTATATGTAATAATTCCTCTTTTAATTCGGAAGAAAATGACATAATCTGTTACCTGTTCATATCGCGGTGGAACACACTGCTGTATGCGCCGTTTTCCAGCAAATGCTTGTTAATCAACTCGGCAAAGACCACCGAACGGTGCTTGCCGCCCGTACAGCCGACGGCAATGGTCAGCTGGCTTTTGCCCTCACTGCGGTACAGCGGTAGAAGGTAATCGAGCAAATCCAAAAGTTTTACCTTTAAGCCTTGTGCCTGGTCAAACTTCATCACAAATTTGCGCACTTCTTCATCGAGCCCCGTATGGCTTTTGAGTTCCGGCACATAAAACGGATTCGGCAGGCACCGCACATCAAACACCAAATCCGCCTCTTTCGGCGCGCCGTATTTAAAGCCGAAAGAGATGCAATACACTTTCATCGCCTTTGTCGCATCGTCCAAAAACAAATTTGCCACGCGTTCTTTAAACTGCGAACTTTTCACTTGGGAAGTGTCAATGATATAATCCGCGCGTTGGCGTGCGGGCAACAAAATTTCGCGCTCCTTTTGGATGGCTTCGGCAATGGAAGGCGAGTCAAACATATCGGCAAGCGGATGCTTGCGGCGCGTCTCCTGATAGCGGCGCATAATCACATCATTGTCCGCATCGATAAAGAGAATTTTGTACTTGATATTCATATTCTCCAAATCGCCTAAGACATTAAACAAAGATGAAAAGGATGCGCCGAGACGAATATCCGCCACCACGGCAACGCGGTCGCGTTTTTCTTTGGATTTCAAAATTAACGCCGCAAAGGTCGGGATAAGTTCAGGCGGCATATTGTCCACACAAAAATAGCCGATGTCCTCCAACGCGTCCACCGCGGCGGATTTGCCTGCGCCCGAAAGCCCTGTTACAATGACCAATTCCATTCTCGTTACACTTCCCCGATAAATTCCACTTCTGTTTGTAGTTGCACGCCTTTTTCGCGCAAAACGGTTTCCTGAATATGGCGAATCAGCGCCAAAATATCATTCGTCGTTGCGCCGCCTTTGTTTATAACAAAGCCCGCGTGCTTTTCACTTACCTGCGCGCCGCCGATAGAATAGCCTTTGAGACCGCATTCCTCAATCAGCGCACCTGCAAAATATCCCTCGGGGCGCTTAAAGGTACTGCCGGCACTTGGGTATTCCAGCGGTTGTTTTGCTGTGCGGCGTGCCATTTTGTCGTCCATAGCGGCTTTAATCTGTGCAGGGTCGCCGGGCGTTAACTGCAAATACAGCGCGGTAATACAATACTGTTTGCCCGAATACACGCTTCTGCGGTAGCCGAGCTGTAAGTCTTCCCCCGCAAAACTGCCGACCGTGCCGTCGGGCGCGATATGGGTACATTTTGTTAAGACATCTTTCATTTCGCCACCGTAAGCGCCCGCATTCATATATGCCGCGCCGCCCGCCGAGCCGGGAATCCCGTAGGCAAACTCCAAGCCCGAAAGGCCTTGCTTATACGCAAAATTGCAAAGCGCAGTCAGCGGTGCACCCGCCGCACAGCAGACTTTGCCGTCGCCGAGACAGGTAATTTCGGACAGCGGCGTCGAAAGGCGCAAAACCGCGCCGCGCACGCCTTTATCGGACACCAAAAGATTACTGCCGTTTCCGATGACAAAATACGGCACATCGTTTTCTCGGCACACGGAAATCAACGCAGATAACGCTTCAACGCTGTTCGGCAACAGCAGAATATCGGCATTACCGCCCGTTTGAAAGCTGGTGACCTTAGAAAGCGGAAAATCCTTGCAATATTCGGTTCCAAAGCGGTCTGCAACCGCCGTAATTTTCTCGAACAAACGAAAATCCTCCGATGCTTATTCGTCTAACAGCGCCGCGCCGATTACGCCCGCGTCGTTCCCTAAAACAGCAGAGCAAATCTGTGTTTGCTTGCCGCAATGGATGCTGTACCGTTCCTTTTCCACATTGGTACGAAGGGGTGCTAACAACGGCTCACCCTCACAGCCGATACCGCCGCCGATGCAAAGCACATCCGGCTGAAAAACATTGACCACATTTGTGACGCCCGCCGCAAGATACTTTATGTAAGTGTCGACCACTTGTTTTGCAGCGGTGTCGCCTTTGCGCATCGCGTCAAATGCCGTTCTGCCGTTGACCTTGGAAATATCGCCGTCTACGACCTCCCACATTATGGACGCTTTGTTTTCCTCCATAGCCGCTTTGGTTTGACGCACCAACGCCGTAGCGGAAGAATACGCTTCCCAACAGCCTTTTCTGCCGCAGGTGCACGGTTCGCCGTCCACCACAATCACGCTGTGCCCCATTTCGCCCGCGGCATCATTACAGCCGTTGACGATTTTACCGTTGACGATAATCCCACTGCCGACGCCTGTGCCGAGGGTAATGGCAACAAAGTTTTCCACATTGCCGCCCGCACCCGCAACCGCTTCGCCGAGGGCGGCACAGTTCGCATCGTTTTCAATATAAATCGGTTTATCAAAATATTTTAAGAGAATATCGCGCGCAGGCACTTTATCAAACCCTAAATTGTTGGCATATTCGATAATACCCATCCGCTTATTGACAGAACCGGGCGTGCCGATACCGATGGACTTTACCTCATCCATCGTAATCCCCGCCGTTTTGACCGCTTCGTTTACACAAGCGGCAATATCCGCCAAAATCTCCCCTGCCGGACGCGGGCAAGCGGTTTTGCGCTTGGCCTTTGCCACGATTTTGTAATACTCATCTACAACACCTGCGACGATATTCGTACCGCCTAAGTCCACACCGATTCTATACATATGCGTTTCCTCCGTTTTTAAGCACTTAATAATTTTGCCAGATTTCCAATTCTTCCTCTGCGGCTTCCTCGCCCTCGTCCATACCGAGTTGATGCAACAGTTCGCGTGCGGCATTGTACCCCATTTTTTTCTGTCGGTTGTTCATTGCCGCGACCTCAATGATAATTGCCAAATTCCGACCGGGTTTTACAGGCACGACCGTCATCGGCACTTTCACGCCCATAATGCTGATATAATCGTTATCAAGCCCCATACGGTCATACACCTTATTGGAGTCCCACGGCTCTAACTGCACAACCATATTGATTTTCTCGGTCAGTTTCACAGCACCCATACCGAAAATACGGCGCGCATTGATAATGCCGATACCGCGCAATTCAATAAAGTGTCGAATATTATCGGGCGCAGATCCGACAAGCGTTTTGTTGGATACCCTGCGAATTTCCACAGCATCGTCTGCAATCAAGCGGTGGCCGCGCTTGATAAGCTCCACAGCCGTTTCGCTTTTCCCGACGCCACTGTCCCCGACAATCAGCACGCCCTCGCCGTAAACCTCCACCAAAACACCGTGGCGGGTGATGCGTTCGGCAAGCTCGGTATTCAAAAAGTAGATAAGCGCCGACATACAGCCTGAGGTGGACTCCTCCGTGCGAAGCAGAGGCACTTTGTATTTTTCCACCAGCGAGCGCAAAATCTCGGGGCAATCCAAATTACGGGTAATCAAAATCAGCGGGGGCTTGCGGCAGGTCAGCCGTTCCAAGCCCTGCGCCTGCTGTTCGCCGCTTAATGTTTTTAAAAACTCCAACTCAGAAAGCCCTAAAATCTGCACACGCGCGGGGTCGAAATAGTCGTCTCGCCCCGCAAGCAGAAGCCCCGGACGGTTGACATCCTGCGAAGTGACAGACAATTCGGAGGCGTCCGTCGGCATATACAGCACTTCAAACGAAAATTCTTTTAATATTTTTGCCAAGGATACCGAATAGTCAGAAGCCATTGCGGTTCCCTCCTCTTTTCATATTCTCTTGTATTATAATCGAAAACCGTTCACTTTCCAATAGGTTTTCGGAAATTTCTTTGGATTTTCCGCAGGATTTTTTTGTATTTTTACAAAATTTCGGCTTTCGTATAAGCAAACACGAAATTGCCATACTACTACGGGTGAAGAAAATGGTCACAGTTGTATTCCCCGGCGCGGAAAACAAGGCGTGTGCCAAAGAAATGTGTGCGATTTTGGAACGCTTCGGCGGTGCGATTTTTGCCGATGAAACAGAAATTACGGATTTTGCGCCGGTTGCATCGGTTTTTTTCGTCTGCAACGGGGAAGGCATAAAATCTGTTCCGCCGAAGGAATCCATTTTATTGATTGCCGGCAAAGGCAGCAAAAAACTGCAAATGAATTGCACGCCGTTTGCCTATCGAATTTTAGATACAGACACTGTTTCGGAAAGCGTACCAAACAGCATCACCGTAGGCATGGGCAAGACCTGCCAAATCAGCGTTTCCAGCGCAACGCGCACGCATTTGCAAATCTGTATACAGAAACCGTTAAAAACCTTTTCGGGGAAAGAAGTGTTGCCGTGTGAATTCTCGGTAACCTTTGCCGAACATCAAGACATCAAAACCGTTTTATTCGCGTTTGCGGTTTTGTTGCTTTTTGACAAGGCAGACACCGAAAAGCTAACCATACAAATATCCGCATAACACAACAAAACCGCCGTGTGCGCACACAGCGGTTTTGCTTTACATTTTTCCTGTTAATAGCCGCGCATTCCGTCTAAGGACTCGTCTTCTTCAATCCATTTTTGCACATGGATAATTCTGTAATCGTCCTTGTTATCGCGGATAATCACATGCTGTATGCCCGCATTGATAATCAGGCGTTTACACATGGAACAACTGCTTGCATTCTCAACATACTCGCCCGTGTCGCATTCAATGCCGACCAAATACAGCGTACTGCCGAGCATTTTGTCACGGGAGGTACTGATAATCGCATTTGCCTCGGCGTGGACACTGCGGCAAAGCTCATAGCGTTCCCCGCGCGGTACATTCAGTTTTTGGCGTACACAGTAGTTTAAATCCGAGCAGTTTTTTCTGCCACGGGGCGCACCAGTATAGCCGGTGGAAATCACCTCGTCATTCTGCACCAAAACCGCGCCGAAATGTCGCCGCAGGCAAGTGCTTCTTTGCGAAACCATTTCTGCCAAATCCAAATAGTAGTTAATTTTATCGCGTCGTTCCATATGTACACTCCCAAAATCCGTTTTATGCTTTTTGCGCCGAGGGCGCTTGCCACCAAGAAATTTCGCCGCTTTCGCGCGTTTTCGGCACATCGATGAGCCGCTGATTTTCACTGCCGCGGAATTGCAGGGAAATATTGCGTTTTGCCTCGACAAATTCGCCGTCCACGAGCACATCGACAAGCGACAGCATTTCATCCGTCACTTGGCAGCGCGCACGGCTTTCGCCTGTAAGTTCCTCATAAGTATAGCCGGAAAACGCCCAAACCGTTTTTTGCGGCAATTCACGGCGCACACGGCGTAAGAGTTTGACAAGCTCCGCCTGATTTTGCGGCTCAAACGGCTCCCCGCCGAGCAAAGTCAGCCCGTCAATGAAATCGGGACGCAACGCCTCCATAATTTCATTTTCCGTTTCGGCGGTATAGTCCTGCCCGTACTGAAAATCCCACGTTTCGGGCTGAAAACAGCCTTTGCAATGGTGCGTACAGCCCGAAACAAACAGCACAACGCGTACACCGATGCCGTTGGCAATATCCCGTTTTTTGATAGCTCCGTATCGCATTACAGATGCAACACTCTTTCTTTAATCTCCTGCGTTCTGCCCTGATTCCAGAACTGCGAACCGATATAGCCGCAGGTACGGCGCGCAACATTCATTTTGTCTTGGTCGCGGTTATGGCAATTGGGGCACTCCCAAACGAGTTTCCCGTCCTCTTCGACAATCTGGATTTCGCCGTCGTAGCCGCAGACTTGGCAATAGTCGCTCTTGGTGTTGAGTTCGGCATACATAATGTTGTCATAAATGAACTTAATCACTTCCAGCACCGCAGGGATATTTTGCTGCATATTCGGCACTTCGACATAGGAAATCGCGCCGCCGGGCGAAAGGGCTTGGAATTTGGATTCGAGCGCCAATTTCTCAAATGCGTCAATCGGCTCGGTTACATGGACATGGTAGGAGTTTGTGATATAGTTTCTGTCTGTCACGCCCTCGATAACCCCGAAGCGTTTTTGCAGGCACTTCGCGAATTTATAGGTGGTGGATTCCAACGGCGTGCCGTAGAGAGAATAGTGGATATTTTCCGCGTTTCTCCATTTTAAGCAAGCGTCGTTGAGCGCCTGCATCACGCGAAGCCCAAACGCCTCGCCTTCGGGCTCGGTGAGTTTCTTGCCGGTGACTTCATAAACGCATTCCCAAAGCCCTGCGTAGCCAAGTGACAGCGTAGAATAGCCGCCGTGCAGTAATTTATCAATGGTTTCGCCTTTTTTCAGGCGGGCAAGCGCACCGTACTGCCACAAAATCGGCGCCGCGTCGGACAGCGTGCCTTCCAACCGGTTGTGACGGCATTGGAGTGCTCTGTGGCAGAGTTCCAAACGCTCGTTTAAGACTTCCCAGAATTTCTTTTCATCTCTGGTTTCGCGACACGCCGTGCAAGCGACATCCACCAAATTGATGGTGACAACGCCCTGATTGAAACGCCCGTAATACTTCGGTTTGCCGTTTTCATCGACATACGGCGTTAAGAAACTGCGACAGCCCATACAGGTATAGCAGTTGCCGTTGCCGTTATCGTCTACTTTTAACTGTAGCATAATTTTTTCGGAAATATAATCGGGCACCATACGCTTTGCGGTGCACTTTGCCGCAAGTTCGGTCAAATACCAATATTCGGAATCCTCGCGAATGTTGTCCTCTTCCAAAACATAAATCAGTTTCGGGAACGCGGGCGTTACCCACACGCCGACTTCGTTCTTGGTGCCGATGATGCGCTGGCGCAAGACTTCTTCGATGATAATGGCAAGGTCTTTCTTTTCCTGCTCGTTTTTCGCCTCGTTCAAGTACATAAACACGGTGACAAACGGCGCTTGCCCGTTGGTGGTGAGCAGCGTGACGACCTGATACTGAATGGTCTGCACGCCGCGTTTGATTTCTTCGCGGACGCGTTTTTCGACCAATTTGTCCACCTGTTCGGGCGTGGCTTCAATGCCGAAGTTCTGCATTTCCTCGGTCAGTTCGCGGCGGATTTTCTCACGCGAAATCTGCACGAACGGCGCCAAATGCGTTAAGGAAATGGACTGCCCGCCGTACTGGTTAGACGCGACCTGTGCGATAATCTGCGTCGCGATATTGCACGCCGTCGAGAACGAATGCGGTTTTTCAATCATGGTGTCGGAAATAACCGTACCGTTTTGGAGCATATCTTCCAAATTGACCAAATCGCAGTTGTGCATATGCTGTGCAAAATAGTCGGCGTCATGGAAGTGGATGATACCCTCTTCATGCGCTTTGACAATATCTTCGGGCAACAAAATACGCTTGGTTAAGTCTTTGCTGACCTCACCCGCCATATAGTCGCGCTGAACGGAATTGACCGTCGGGTTTTTATTGGAGTTTTCCTGCTTGACTTCCTCGTTGTTGCACTCAATCAGCGACAGGATTTGATTGTCGGTGGTGTTGGCAACACGCGCCAAGTTACGGGTGAAGCGATAGCGAATGTACCGCTTTGCCGTTTCGGGCGCACCCTGCAAAATGATGTGGGTTTCTACCAATTCCTGTACTTCTTCGACGGTTAAGGCTCTGCCGATTTCGTTGATATAGTCCTCAATCACCAAAGATATGTAATCGATTTGGCGGTCGGTCAGTTCCTTTTTGCCGTCGGTTTCGTCATTCGCCTTGGCAATCGCGTTTTTGATTTTTTGCCGGTCGAAGGTTTCTTCCGACCCGTTTCGTTTGATAATTTTCATATGTTTTCTCTCCGTCTTTCACAAGATGTTTTTTTCAGTGCCACATCATTCTACTACATCTTGTGGTAAAATGCAAGAGGAAAAATACAAGATATGGGGATTTTTTTCGTTTTTTTACTATGAAAACGCCATATATAGTGATTCGGAACGCATTTACCGTATGAAATGCACAAAAAGCGAAATAAAAATTTGTAAGCATTGCCGATTTTAAAAAAGGGGCTTGACAAGAAAAAGCGGCAGTCGCAGGAAATGCGACTGCCGAGCAAAGTTTTTAATCCAAGAAATCCTTTAATTTTTTACTGCGGCTGGGGTGGCGCAATTTGCGAAGCGCCTTTGCCTCGATTTGGCGAATACGCTCACGCGTGACACCGAATTCACTGCCGACCTCCTCCAAGGTACGGGGGTGACCGTCCTCCAAGCCGAAACGCAGAGACAGGACCTTCGCCTCGCGCATGGTCAAGGTCTTTAATACCTCATTCAACTGTTCTTTCAACAACATCATAGACGCGGCGTCGGCGGGCGCTAACGCATCGTTATCGGGAATAAAGTCGCCCAAGTGGCTGTCCTCTTCCTCGCCGATGGGGGTTTCCAAGGACACGGGTTCTTGGGAAACACGCTGAATTTCGCGCACCTTTTCCACAGGCATATCGAGCACCTCGGCGATTTCCTCCGCCGTCGGGTCGCGCCCGTTTTTATGGAGCAGTTGGCTGTTGGTCTTTTTCACCTTGTTAATCGTTTCCACCATATGCACGGGGATACGAATGGTGCGCGCTTGGTCGGCAATCGCGCGGGTAATCGCCTGCCGAATCCACCAAGTGGCATAAGTGGAAAACTTAAAACCTTTGGTGTAATCAAACTTGTCCACCGCTTTGATAAGCCCCAAATTTCCCTCTTGAATTAAATCAAGGAACTGCATACCGCGACCGACATAGCGTTTTGCAATGCTGACAACCAAACGAAGATTTGCTTCTGCCAAGCGTTGTTTTGCCTGTTGGTCGTCGTTGCCGATACGAATGGCAAGCTCAATTTCCTCCTCGGGCGTCAACAGCGGCACGCGACCGATTTCTTTCAAATACACCTTCACGGGGTCATCCATTGCCGCGTTGCGGTTGTCCGCCTGCGCGGCGGCCGCCTCCTGCCCTTTCGGCAATTCCGAATCGAAATCCAAATCTTCAAGCAAAGCATCGCTCATATCATCGATAATTTCAATATTTTGCTGTTCAATGGTTTCGTACAGTTTGTCCAGCTCATCCATATCGAAATCCATTTCAAGGATAACGGTATCGATTTCCTGGGTGGTCAGTTTGCCTGCTGCTTTGCCTTTTTCCAAAAGCGCCGCAACAGAACTTTTCTTGTCCGTATTTTCCATAGTATCTCCTTCACACATATGTAAAATATTTACAAATTTTGAAACAATTTTAAAAAGTCGTCGTCGGAAAGCTCGGCAGGCGAAGCGCGCTCAGCCTTATTTTTTTCCTCCGCAAGGACTTTTATGCAATCGCGGCATTCCGAAAGTGTATCGGCGAGCTGCGGAATCAAAGTTTGAATGTGCGCAACCGCGCCCAATTCCTCCCCGCGAAACGCCCCGTTCCAAACGGACGGCGAAAAATCCACACCCCGTTCAATGCTCGAAACAATGCTTTGAAACACGCGGCGATTAAACGCGGTGACAAAATCGTCAGGTGAAATTTCCGATTGCAAGATTTTGTAAAATTCGGGATTGTGTATCAGCGATGCACACAGCATTTCCTCCGCTTTTGCGGCACGCAAATGCTTTTCACGCTCGGGATTTGCTGTATTCACCGTCTTTTCGGCGGTACGCGCATTTTCCTGCGCCGACCGCAAAACACGACTTTGCCGTTGGTGCGCACTGCGACGATACACCTGTTTGGTTTGCAAAATAATGGCATCTTTAGCCACGCCGAGTTCTTCACAAAGGCGTGTGGCATAAATATCAAGTTGCGTGGGATTTTTCAGCGTTGCCAAAATCGCACAAGCCGCCTCTAAGAAACGGGATTTTCCGTCGGGCGTGGAAACATCTAATCCGTCACGCGCACGCAAAAGGCGATATTCCACATCGTTCGCCGCGCCCTCTAACAGAGACTTAAAGCGCTCGGCGCCGAATGTTTTAATGATTTCATCGGGGTCCTTGCCGCCTTGCATACGAATGACTTTTACGCGCAAGGTGGTTTTGGAAAACAGCGCGAGCGCCTTACGCGCCGCCTTTTGCCCTGCTTCGTCATTATCGTAGCAAAGGTAAATTTCGCTTGCATACCGAGCCAAAAGGGCGGCTTGCTGTTCGGTAAGCGCCGTACCCAAGCCCGCCACGGCATTGTCAAAGCCCGCCTGATGCAGGGAAATCACATCCATATTCCCCTCGCACAAAATCAGCGCGTCGGTATTGCTCTTTTTGGCAAAATTCAAAGCGAAGATGTTTTCGCCCTTTTTATAGATTAACGTATCGCTCGTATTGACATATTTCCGCTGGGCGTCAGCCGTGACGGCTCTGCCGCTGAACGCCAACACATTGCCGCGCAAATCAATCACAGGAAACATCACGCGCTCAACAAAGGCGTCGTAGTAATGTTTTTTCTCATTTTTCACGCGCATACGCAAGAGATTTGCTTCGTACAGCTCCAAATCCGTAAAGCCTTGCGTATGCATATAGTTGCGAAGCGCATCCCAGCTTTTGGGCGCATAGCCTAAGCCGAATTTGCGAATGGTCGCATCCGTAAGCCCGCGGTCATGTAAATACTGCAAGCCCTGCGCGCCCGCCTCGCTATATAAAACGGTATGGAAAAAGCGTGCCGCCAAACGGTTTGCCTCATACATACGGCGGCGTTTTTCGTATAAATCGGAACTGAAATTGTCCTGCGGGACGGCAAGCCCGACCTTGTCGGCAAGATAGCGCACCGCCTCAACATAATCTAAATTTTCAATGTTCTTAATAAATGTAACCGCATCGCCGCCGTTACCGCAACCGAAACAATAATAGGATTGCGTTTCGGGATAAACGGTAAAGGACGGTGTTTTTTCGTTGTGAAAGGGACACAGCCCCGTTAAAAGACGACCGCGGCGCTTTAAGGTTACATACGGCGAAATCGTGCTTTCAATATCGGCGCGGGAACGCAGTTCCTGCAAAAAAGCTTCATCAAACGCCAACCGAGGTCACCTCACTTTTCAAAACGGCAAGCATCTTAATATAAGCCTTTTTCAATCCAGGCTTTCGGAATAAAAATCCGATGATACACACTTAACACATAACTGTCGGACATACCCGTGACATAGTCGCACGCGGCGCGCTCGGCGCCCTCGGAAATGACCGTCTGCCAAAATGAGGACGGCAATTCGTTGGGGTGCTCGGCGTAATAGCCATACAGGCTTTTAATGAGCGTTTCCGCCTTACTCTCCTCCCCTTTGCAAACGGGATTGGTGTAGACGCTTTTGAACATAAAGCGGTTGAGTTCCGAAAACGCCTCGGCAACTTCAAGCGAAAGTGTAATATCCTGTGTGCTGTTTGCAATCGCAGACCGCACAAGCGTGTCAATCCGTTTGGATTTCGTGTCGCCCAAGGTTTCGCGGACATCCAAAGGAATATCGGTTTCGCGCATTACCCCCGCACGCACCGCATCGTCAATATCGTGGTTGAGATAGGCAATTTTGTCCGCCAGTTTGACAATTCTGCCCTCCAAGGTATCCGCCTCTTTGCCGCAGGTGTGGCAAACAATACCGTCGCGCACCTCATAAGTAAGATTTAAACCCTTGCCGCCTTTTTCGAGCTTGTCCACCACGCGCAGGCTTTGGGCATAATGACGAAAACCGCCGGGGAACACCTCGTCAAGTGCACGCTCGCCCGCGTGGCCGAAGGGCGTATGCCCCAAATCGTGCCCAAGGGCAATCGCTTCGGTTAAATCCTCATTCAAACGCATGGAACGCGCAATGGTGCGCGCAATCTGTGACACTTCCAAGGTGTGCGTTAAGCGTGTGCGGTAATGGTCGCCTTCGGGCGACAAAAAC
Source organism: Ruminococcus sp. (assembly GCA_004555265.1). Lineage (GTDB taxonomy): Bacteria > Bacillota > Clostridia > Oscillospirales > Acutalibacteraceae > Fimenecus. The sequence continues at coordinate 2,132 of SFIQ01000004.1, read as the reverse complement.
ACCTGTGTTTTGTGTTTTAAGCGGCGAAATGCATTGCAGTGCAAAATGCGGTCGCGGTCGCGCTGAAAGGGCGTGCGCAAATCGCACTCCGTTTCGGGGCGTTCTCTGCCTTTTGTATTTTCAGACAAACATGCCAAAGGAGAAAGCGTTTCTTTTTCGATTTTCATAGTGATTTCGCGTACACTTTCGCCCACTGTTTTCACCGCCTTTATCTATTTATACGCAAAAAAAACGGGTTTCCCTTTATTTTTCGGCAAATTTCTCGCCGATTTTTTGCGGCATCAGCTGACCGCCCGAAAAATCAAAGATTTTATTGCAAAAATCCGCTTCTAAAGTACTGTCCAAGCTGAGCGTAATACGCACTTTTTCGGAAAAATCGGTATCTAAAATTTTTGCCGCGGTTTTTTCGAGGAACGGTAAAAGTTTTGCATAAAACGGGTACTCCGCTTCTACGGTTAAAACGGAGCAAAGCCCCATGGTGATGATTTCACCCGCCGCAAGCGCCAAATGCGCCGCGTGGGAATAGGCGCGCACCAATCCCCCGCCGCCGAGCAGTATCCCGCCGAAATAGCGCGTCACCACCACCGCAACATCGGTAACGCCCGATTTTTCGAGCACATCCAAGGTCGGCACGCCCGCCGTGCCCTGTGGCTCGCCGTCGTCGGAATAGCGCTTGACATTGCCGTCGCGCAGAATATAGGCATAGACATTGTGTTTTGCGTCCCAATGCTTTTTTTGGATTTCCGCGACAAACGCGGTTGCCTCCTCTGCCGTTTGCACGGGGCGCACATAGCCGATAAACCGCGAGCGTTTCTCGGTGAATTCGTCGCTTGCGCTATGTTTGACGGTTTTATACTCCACAGTCTGCACCTCTTTTTCAAAATTTGAAAAGCACAAAAAAAGCGGCACAAACCGTACCGCTTTTTGCTTTGCAAACTTATTTTGCGTTGATGTTGAATCTCTTGTTGAAACGGTCTACACGCCCGCCGGTGTCAACCAACTTCTGTTTGCCGGTGAAGAACGGATGGCAGTTGGAGCAAATATCCACACGCAGGTTTTCTTTGGTGGAGCGGGTTTCAAACTCAGCGCCGCAGGCGCATTTTACGGTAGTCGTTTTGTATTCGGGATGAATTCCCTCTTTCATTGTCATTCACCTCTTTCGGTATCCTTTATAACAGCGTTAGCAATTTTAACACATCACGGGTAAAAATGCAAGTGTTTTTTTCAAATCGGGCGGAAATATTTAAAATGTTAGCAGAGATTGCGAAAAAAGACACACAAACGCCGTATAGAGGTGGGCAAAATACAAATTACAGTGTTCTTGCGCCCGAGGCAACTTGCAAAATCCAGCGGGCGTCCACGGCGTTCACTTTGCCGTCGCCGTTGACATCTGCCGCGGCGGTTTGGGTGGCGTCAAATGTGCGTGCGCCCGATGCCGCCTGCAACACCCAGCGCGCGTCCACGGCGTTGATTTTTTCGTCACCGTTTAGGTCGCCCGGGGTAACGCCTAACGATTCCGTTGTCACCACATATTTGCTAAAATGGTCGGTGGTGAACACCATATATCCATTTTGATACTGCGCATGCATATCCGTCAATTTCCCGTTTGCTTCTTCACGATAAACTTTGCACTGCGTGCCATCCATACCGGCGGGCACGGGGATTTTGACGAACACTTCGCATTTTGGTTGAATTTCTTTGCCGTTGTCGCGTAAGGTAATGTTGTAGGTAACGCCCTGTTCCTCTTCGGCAACTTTTTCAACCTGTAAAACCGTACTCGTTGCACTCGCGTCCTCACCTGTTACCGTCACAATAACGCCGAAATTCGATTCAGTCAAATTGTTTATCGGGATAAAGGTAAAGCCTTTTTCCTGTGCATAGGTCTCCGCATAAGAATCGTTGTAGCCGTAAATAGTCACCGGTGCAGTATTTGCAAATACATCATTTTCTATCCGCACCACACTTGCAGGTACAATAACACTTGTAAGACTGACACACCCGTAAAAAGCATTGTATTCAATGGTTTCAACATCGTCCGGCAGGGTGATGCTTGTCAGCGAAGTGCAACCGCTGAAAGCATAACTTTCAATACTTGTTACGCTTTCCTGCAATGTTACTGATGTTAATGCTGT
>SFIQ01000019.1 GCA_004555265.1 Ruminococcus sp. | reverse complement strand
TAAAGAGGTAAATTTATTCGGTTTGGAAAGTCCCGAAACCCGCATAAATACTGGGGTTTTCTTACTTGTCGTTCGGTAAGGACTTCATTGTCGGGAAGAATAGAACATCGCGGATGGCGGGAGAATCGGTTAAGAGCATCACCATACGGTCAATACCGAAGCCGATACCGCCTGTGGGGGGCATACCGAGTTCCAACGCATAGAGGAAATCCTCATCGGTGGTATTCGCCTCTTCATCGCCCTGGGCAAGCAAAGCCTCCTGCGCCTGAAAGCGTTCACGCTGGTCAATGGGGTCGTTAAGCTCCGAATAGGCGTTCGCCATTTCCCAACCGTTCATAAAGAACTCGAAACGCTCGACATAGTCGGGGTTTTCGGGTTTCTTTTTGGTTAAGGGAGAAATCTCGATCGGGTGATCCATCACAAATGTGGGCTGTAATAAGTGTTTTTCCACAAATTCTTCAAAGAACAAATTGAGAATATCACCCTTTTGGTGGCGTTCCTCGTAATCAATGTGGTGTTCTTTTGCAACCGCGCGAGCTTCTTCGAGTGTATGAATTTCATTGAAATCCACACCCGCATACTTTTTCACCGCGTCGAGCATCGTAATTCTTTCAAAGGGCTTGCCCAAATCCATTTCAATCCCGTTATAGGTGATTTTGGTGGTGCCCAAAACTTCTTTTGCAACATAACGGTACAGGTTTTCGGTTAAATCCATCATACCGTGATAGTCCGTATACGCCTGATACAACTCCATCAGCGTAAATTCAGGGTTATGGCGAGTGTCAAGCCCTTCGTTGCGGAACACTCTGCCGATTTCGTAGACGCGCTCCATACCGCCGACAATCAAGCGTTTGAGATACAGTTCCAATGAAATGCGCAATTTGATATCCAAATCCAGCGCGTTGAAATGGGTTTCAAACGGTCTTGCCGCCGCGCCGCCTGCATTGGAAACAAGCATCGGCGTTTCTACTTCCATAAACCCTTGCCCATCTAAATATTTGCGGATTGCGCTGATGATTTTGGAACGCTTGATAAAAGTGTCCTTCACATCTTGATTCATTATCAAATCCACATAGCGCTGCCGATAACGCATATCGGTATTGGTGATGCCGTGGAATTTTTCGGGCAGCACCTGCAAGCTCTTGGACAGCAAGGTGATTTGTGAAGCGTGAATGGAAATTTCACCCGTTTTGGTTTGGAAAACCTCGCCCTCAATGCCGATAATATCGCCAATGTCAAACTTTTTGAACGCTTTGTACGGCTCTTCGCCGATACTGTCGCGTGCAACATAGGACTGAATGTTCCCCTTCAAATCCTGAATGTTGCAGAAAGACGCTTTGCCCATCACGCGCTTGGACATCATACGACCTGCCACACGAACGGTTTTGCCCGCCAAAGCGTCAAAATTCTCTTTGACCTCGGCGCTGTGGTGCGTGACATCATATTTCGTTAAAACAAACGGGTCCGTGCCCGCTTCCTGCATTGCCTGCAATTTTCCCAGACGAATGCGGTGTTGTTCGCTTACATCCTGCTGCGGTGCATTGTTCTGCATCGTATCCTGTGCCATAAATTCACATCCTGTATCGAAAGAATACGGGCGGGAAAACCCGCCCGACGGTTTGATAGATTTTATTTGTCGATAGAGACAACTTTAAAATTTAAAGTGCCGATAGGCGCTTCTACAACCACTTTATCGCCGACCTTGTGCCCGAGAAGCGCTTTGCCAACGGGGGATTCATCGGAGATTTTGCCCTCGTCGGGATTTGCTTGCGCAAAGCCGACGATTTTATAGGAAAATTTCTGTTTTTTGCTATTGGTGATGGTCACTTTGGAACCGATATGCACAACCTCCGTGCCGAGGGTATCCTCGTCAAACACTTTGGCGTTTTTAATCATATTTTCGATTTCGTTGATGCGCGCTTCGAGTTTCGCCTGGTCGCTCATCGCCTCGTCGTATTCGGCATTTTCGGAAAGGTCGCCGAAGCTTCTGGCAACCTTAATTTTTTCAGCCGCTTCTTTTCTGCCGACGGTTTTTAAGGTTTCTAACTCCTGTTCCAGCTCTTTTAAGCCCTCGGCGGTCAACAAGGTTTCCTGTAACATTTCTGTATGTGCTCCTTTCGGTTTTTACATTTACACAGATAATTATTATAAAAGAAATGTGGCATTCTGTCAATACATTCCTACTGTTTTTGTTGACGGCAAAGATGTGAATTTTTCATATTGCAAATTCCGCAACGCAAACACATTACAGCAAGCATACAGTGCTGACGCAAAAAGCAGCGGGTCTGTCCCCGCGGGGCGACGCGATTCATATTCCGGCGGTAAGGCTATCCCCTCACCCGCCAGCACGGTTTTCCCGCCGCGCAATACCGTAAGTGTACCGAACTGCCCGTCCGCTGTTACCGTATAGGGGGACAGCAAAACATCGCATCCCGTTAAGGCTTCGGGCGTATCGCACAGGATAACGGAAAGCCCGTTCGACGATAGAATTTCGGATTGTACCGTATCATAGCTTGCCTTATTTTCACAAAAAATACGCATGGATTTTACAAGCGGTACAAAATCGCATACGGCGGTTTGTAAAGTACCGTTCGGGTCGATGATACCGAGCGTACAGTTTTGGAAAAGCACACGGTTTTTTTGCAAAAACGCGCGGGCGGAATTTAAAAACAACACTGTCGGAAAAATGCGTGGCGAATACAGCCGAAGCGGTGCGGGTAAATCCTGCCGAATTTCGCCGCAAGGCAGAATTCTTTGTGCCGCCGCGCCGATATAAAAGGGTAAAAACGATAAATCGGCATACCCGTTTTTTTCTGCTTGCACGGTCGCTTTATAAAAAAACGCGCCGCCGCGCACCGCAACTTTTTCTATGGACGGCTGTGCATTTTTAGAAAACCGTCGGCGAAACCGCGGTAATGCTATATACGGTTTAATTTCTAAAACACAAAACAAAAAATCACCCCACATACCACTGTATGCAAGGTGATTTCGATTTCTTACACTTATTCGCCGCTTGTTTCACCTGTCAGCATGGAATATGCCTTTTGATATTGGTCATCCTCCGCAAGGGGCAATACAGGCAGTTTGACACGCTTTTCACTGCTTAACGGGACTTCTGTATCCGGCGTTAAGCCGACCTTATTGTAAGCATCGCTGATATACGGCTGTATGACTGCCGTTGTCAACAAAATAGCTCCGCCGTCACTTAAAGCAAACGCTTCCTGCATCGTGCCGTTCCCGGCGGTTTTTTCCCCGACCAGTTGTGCTTTGCCGTAATCGCGCAAATCACAGGCAAACAACTCCGCAGGGCCTGCCGTCTCGGAATTGACCAGCACAATCATCGGCATAGAAACACTCTCCGCATCCGCGGTAAAGGTTTGACGAACCGAGCCGTCCTTTGCCGTTGCCGTTGCCAAAGCACCCGTTCCCTCACTTGCCACAGGCACAAGCACATCCAAAGCGCTTGCCGCGTGGGTAATTAAGCCGTTATAGGTGCCGCGTAAATCAAAAACCAAACTCGTTGCGCCTTGCTTCACAAGGGAATTGACCGCATCGTTTAACTGCGTAGCCGTGGTGGCGTAAAAATCGGTAATTTTCACATAGCCGACGCCGCTGTTTAAACTATAATATACGCTTTGCGCCGAATACCCTTTCACCACGCTGACGGTTTTACTTTCTTCCCCACGCACAAAGGTCACAGTCACGGTGGAAAGGCGGTCACCCGTCAGTTTTTTCACCAGTTCCGTGTAATTATAAACCGTAACGGCTTCTTCATCAATATGTGTAATTTTGTCGCCCTTTTGTAAGCCGCTGATAGCCGCCGGAGAGTTTTCGGAAACCTCGGCAACATAAATCGACATATCGGCAGGATTATAAAAGGCAATCACGCCGATACCGATTTTTTTGCCGTCCATTTCGTCTTTATAGGTGCTGTAATCGGCGGCGGATAGATAGCGGCTGTATTTGTCGCCCAAGCCCTCGGCATAGCCGCCGGATAACTCCGCATTTAACAGGCTATCATTGATTTCGCCGTAATAGTTGTTGCGAACAATATCGTCTAACTCCGAAACAGCAGAATACAGTTTTGAACGGCTGGGCAAATCTTTAATAATGGCGTTATAGGTGCGCATCGTCAAAGACATCGTAATGGCTACGGTTGCCGCAACCGAAATAAAAACCAACGCGAGCGCAAGCCCCAAAGAAATTTTTTTGTTCATAGGTTCCAGTACCTTTCCGTTTCGGTTTTTACGGCAACCACGGCGCAGGATTGACGCGCGTGCCGTTTACCCAAACCTCAAAGTGCAAATGTGCGCCCGCGTGCGGGTTGGAAGCCGTCGGTTTGGGACTGACATTGCCGGTGTTGCCGACATAGGCAATTACTTGCCCCTGTTTTACGGTTTGCCCTTTGGAAACTAACATTTTACTGCAATGCGCATAGCGCGTATACACACCGTTACCGTGGTTAATATAGACATTATAACCCCAGCTGTAATGCATTTCTGCCGAATACACTACACCGTCCGCCGCAGCGCGAATTTCCTTGCCGTAGGTGTTCCCGGTGGCGCCTGCCGTGGTAAAGTCAATGCCCTTGTGGTTTGCGTAACCGTACCAACCCGCCGAAATCACCACATTCGGATATTGCAATGGGCAAATCATACCTTTGGAAGAAACCGGATAATTAGACGAACCGCTGTTATTGATAGAACCGCTGCCGTTTTCCATTTCCTCGGATTTTTTGCGGTCGTATTCCTCTTTTTCGCGTTCGATTTTTGCGATTTGACTTTGATATTCCGCGCTGTTTTCATCCAGCTTATAAATATAATTGTTTAAATTGGCAACCTTTTGCTCCAAGGCGGATTGCTTGGAATCCAATGTGCTCAATGCCGACTTTTGCTCCGCACGGTCGGCGGCAACCGCGTCGCGTTCGCTTTGCACGGCGGACTGTTTTTCCAAAACGGCTTTTTGGTCTGCGTCCAATTTTTCTTTGGTCGCATGCAAATCAGTTCGATACGGGTTAAAAAGGTTTCAAAATCCTTTGCGCTCAACAAAATTTCCAGCGTAGAGGTTTCCCCCGCCATATAGGCGGCGCGCAAACGCGCACTCAATGCATCATATGTAACGCTGATTTGCGATTCCAATTCATTCTGTTTAGCGGTTGCGGCGTCAATTTCCGCTTGCAGGGTATCAATTTCGCTTTGATACTGTGTAATGATTGCGTCTTTTTCCGCAATTTGGGTGTTGAGTTGTGCAATTTTGTCGTTATAGACATCCATTTGCTCTTGCAACAGGTCTATTTGTTCTTTCAACTCCGCCGCACTTTGTTCCGACGCGGCTTTTTTATCATTTGCAGCCGCAATTTTATCTTCAAGCGCGTCAATTTCCGCTTGGAAATCCCGTTCCGCGCTGACGGGGAAAGCGGCGGTGGAAAGCAAGACGGTACCAATCACCAAAATACTGACGGCACGCCGTAAAAAGCGCTTACTCATTGCTGACCACACTCCCTTGTTCTTTCAAATATTTATTCATCGAAATCATACTGCCGAAGCCGCCGGTAAAGATACCGATGCCCAAGAACACACCTAAAATCTGCAAAGCATACCGCGTAAAGGGCACAAAGGAGAAGCCGAGGCTCAAAAGCAAATCGGAGAACGATACCGCCGCAAGTTCATACAGCCCCCATAAAACACCGAGAGACAGAACGCTTGCGATAATGCCGATGAGCACGCCCTCGACCAAAAACGGCCAACGAATAAACCAATTCGTCGCCCCGACGGCTTTCATAATATTGATTTCAAGTTTGCGGCTGAACATGGTGATACGAATGGTATTCGCAATAATGAACAGTGCAACCAAAAACAGCATCGCCACTAGCCCGATACTGACAACGGTAACCGCGCGGCGAATGGACAGCAGTTTGCTTGCCAAATCGCTGTTTTCCCGCACCGAACTGACGCCCGTAAGTGTTTTGATTTGCGCAACGGTAGCGGAAAACTGCGTCAAATCCTTTAAAGTGACTTTATACGCATCCGGCAACGGACATTCCGTAAAGCCTTCAAAAACGGCGCTGTCGCCGCCCATGGATTCAATCTGCGCGCGGAAAGCATCCTCTTTCGGAATAAATTCACAGCTTTCAATGTTTTCCATCTTCTGCAATTCCACACCGACACCGGAAGTGGTGAGGTCGTCGCTGTCCATTTCCACATAGACCATCACCACATTTTGTGCTTCCACCTTGTCAAGCAATGCGTCAATATTGAAAAATGCCATGGTGCCGACGCCGATGATAACAAGGCAGGCAAGTAAAACCGTAACCGACGCCAAGGTCATTAAACGGTTCACCCAAATATTGCGAAATCCCTCACGGGTTAAATATTTTAAACTCGAGCCTTTCATTGCGCATCACCTCCGTTTTGCACCTCGGACAGATACGCCGAATAATCAATATCGTCCTCTGCCAAATCCGAATCGTCCAATCCGTAATTCTGCATAAAATCCTCTAAATCCTTATCGACATTCGGTTGGAAATAGAATGCGGACTGACGGCTCTCCTCAATCTTGGTATCGGCAAGGACTTCTTCTTTTGACGGAGATGCAACAGGCGCTTCTACGGCCGGCGGTTGCGGCGTAGGCGCGGGCGCCGGCGCATGTTCGGTCGGATAATTCTTTTCAATCGCGGCATAATCATCGGGCAGCTTGTCTGTATCGCTGGTATCGGAAATCACAGCGCCCTCTTCAATGGTAATGACGCGATGGTGGAAATGGCGCACCAAATTGTGCTCGTGCGTAACCATAACCACGGTCGTGCCGTTTGAATTGATATGATTTAACAAATCGACGATTTCATAGGACATTTCGGGGTCAATATTCCCTGTCGGCTCGTCTGCAATCAATATACCCGCATTGTTGACGAGCGCGCGCGCCAATGCCACGCGTTGCTGTTCCCCGCCCGAAAGTTGCGTTGGGAGTTGACGCGCTTTGGAGGTCAGCCCCACTAAACTCAAAATATAGGGTACACGCTTACGAATTTCTTTTTCCTTCGCGCCGATAACGCGCATGGCAAATGCGACATTGTCAAACACGGTCATTGTGGGAATTAAGCGGAAATCCTGAAACACAATGCCCATCGTGCGGCGCAGCATGGGGATTTCTTTTTTCTTCATCGTGTTTAAATTAAACCCGTTGATCATCACGGTGCCGCTGTTGGCGACCTGCTCGCGCATAATCAGCTTCAAAAAGGTACTTTTGCCCGCGCCCGAAGAGCCGACGATAAACACAAATTCGCCGTCTTCAATACGGATGCTGACATTGCGAAGCGCTTCGGTACCGTTGTCATATGTTTTGGAAACATTTTTGAATTCAATCACTGTTTGTTACCTTCCTTATTTGCCCATTCATCACACAATCTATCAAAATTTGCTCCATTTTGCGAAAAAATCGGCGGTAAAAATTCGCATACGCAAAAATCCACCGCCTAACATTATAGCATAAAATTGTCGATTTTGTAACCGTTTTATCCGTGTTTGCAAGAATTCTGTACTTTTCACAAAAACGCACGCATCAACTGTGCAACTTTCACAGAAAAAACGCAATATTTTGTGAACAAATTGCAAACGCACGGCACAAATTGTATGTTTAATACTTCACGGGATTGGAATCGAGGTATTTTTTGACCATTAACGCCACCTTGAATACGATAGCATCATCAAACTCGCGCAAGTCTAATCCCGTAAGTTTTTTGATTTTTTCCAATCTGTAAACCAAGGTATTTCGGTGGACAAACAGCTTGCGAGAGGTTTCGGAAACATTCAGGTTGTTTTCAAAGAATTTTTGAATGGTAAAGAGTGTTTCCTGGTCCAAAGAATCAATCGAGCCGCGTTTAAACACTTCCTTCAAGAACATTTCGCAAAGCGTAGTCGGCAACTGATAAATCAAACGGGCAATACCGAGATTATCATAGCTGACAATCGTTTTTTCGGTATCAAACACCTTGCCGACTTCCAAAGCAACCTGTGCCTCACGGAAGGAACGCGCCAAATCTTTAATCCCCTCCACCGTTGTACCGATACCGACCAAAACATGGGAGTAGAACTCCGCACCGAGGCTGTCGGAGATAGAGCGTGCAAGTTTTTCAAGGTCTTTGGTGTCCACATTCGGCTTGACCTCTTTAATCAATGCGATGTCGGTTTCATTCAAATTGATGACAAAATCCTTATTTTTGTCGGGGAACAAATTCTGAATGACATCAAACACGGAAATATCCACATGTTCGGTAATCCGAATTAAAATCACCACGCGGCTGACATCATTATTAAACCGCAGTTCACGCGCTTTCAAATAAATGTCGCCGGGCAAAATGTTATCCAAAATAATATTTTTAATAAAATTGCCGCGGTCATATTTCTCATCATAATACTGCTTGATTCCGGACAGAGACACCGCCATAATCGCAGTATAGTTTTGGGCAAGCGCGTCATCGCCCTCGACAAACACGGCATATTCAGGGTGCATATGCGAGCCAAACGCCTTATAGGCAAAGCCACCTACCGTTAAAGGCTCTGTGCTTTGGAATACCACATTCACCTCGGGCGACAGCACCTCACCGATTCTGCCGAGTTCGCTGCACGAAATGATGGTGCCGGTTTCATCAATCACGCCGATGGTTCTGTCCACCGCATCCGTCATTTGATGAACGATTGCCTGAAAGTTTATACAATCTGCCAATTCATTTACTATGTATTTTACACAATGTTTGTGATTTTTGCAAGGGATTTTTTTGATGTTTTCAAAATTTTGTTTGCATTTTGCCCAAAAAATGAAAACTTTTTTGGGCATTCGGTAGATTCCATCGTATTTTTTCGTTGAAATTTTACCCTGAAAAATTCGGCAAAATGACGGACGCATCCCTATTCAGCGTTGCATACGGAACATTTGCTGTATCCTTCACGCAAAAGTTCTTCCAAAGTTTTGTCGGTAACAACCTGTTTGTTGGTTTCTTGCATCGACGCGGCATATCGACAGGTCGGTGAATGTATTTTTTTAGAGCTTGTATTCAAAACATAGGTTTTTCCGGTTTCTGCCGCATCCGCAGGCGGCGCAAATGCAGACGCAGCCGTTTCAGGCAAAACCGCTTCTTGCGTTTCGACTTCTTCATACCACACCACCGTCGGCGGTACAGCCGTGGCGGCGCGCAACAGTTCTTTGGCCGTTTGATGCAGCCGATAGGCATTCCAAAGTGAAGTCGCGCTGAGCATCAAAAGTAAAATGCAAAGAAGCCATAACAGTTTATCCGTATTGTGCGTGCGGCATGCTGACCGTTTTTTCTCTTTGGCAGACTTCATTTTGCGCACCCCTTACAATGTCCGCAAAGCGTATAGCCGTTTTGCTCGTATGCGGACAGTTCCTCCCGACTGATTTGCGCACGGTTTTCTTCTTTGATGTTTTGCGCATAGGCACAGTCCGGGCTGTGGATTTTTTTCGTATTGGTATTCGCAAGCAGAATCGGGCTGACTTCCGTCTGCTTTTCGGTAGCTGTCGGTGTGGGTTCTTTTATTGCTTTGGCGGTATTCGCCTGATTTGCGACGGCGACTTTTTCCGAAACCGGGTCTGTATTTTGTATTTGCGCAAGTACCGCTTCCGTTTCCAAAGCAGATGCCTGCCCCGTAGTTGGATTTGTTTGTCCCGTCTGCTGTGCTGTCACCGACGCAGCGGCAAGCGACTGCAAGGTGTTTTTTGTTTGCATCTGCAATCCAAAGGATAGGATCAAAAGCAAACAAGACAAGAATAAAGCGACAACAACAGACCGTTTTCGCTGTGCGTTTTCGTCCATTGTTGTCACACCCTTCAACAGTTAATGACAATATCATACACGATTTTTTTGCATTTGTCACAAAATGTGCTGAACTCTCACAAATTTTTTTGTATCGTATGCAAATTGATGACGGTTGCCTGCGCCAATTCCGCCTCCTGTAAACTGTGTGTTACGAAGACAATCGGCCGCGTTTGTGCCTCTTGCCGAAGCAATGCAATCATCTCGCGGCAAAGGTCTGCATCCAACCCCTTAAACGGTTCATCCAACAGCAAAAGCGGACTTTTGTGCGCAAGCGCACGCGCCAACGCTACGCGCCGTTGCATCCCGCCGGACAATGTTGACGGTAAGGCTTGCAAGTCCTCTGCCAAACCGACCTTGCACAAAATATTTTTTGCCGTTTCCGCATCACTGACCAAGGCGACATTTTCCAGGGCGGATGCCCACGGCAACAAGCGGTTTTCCTGAAACAAAAAGGTATATGTTTCGGGCACGCCCGATATTGTGCCGCTGTCCGGGCTTTCCAAACCGCACAGCAAACGCAGAAGCGTAGTCTTTCCGCAACCGGACGGTCCCATTAACGCGGTTATGCCTTGCAGTGAGAGCGTATAGGAAAAATCCGAAAACACCTGCTTTCCGTCAAAAGTTTTGCGCACCTTGTCAAATGTCACAGTCATTTGGACACGCCCCCTCTCGTCGCACTGCCGATTTTTCCGACGACATAAACAATCAGTTTTTCAAACAGCATACTCAGCAAAACAACCACGACCGTCCAGGCAAACAAATCCACGGTTTCGAGGTACACTTTGGCATTGTAAAGCTGTGCTCCGATGGAATTACGCGGCGTACTGATCACCTCGGCGGCAATCCCCGCTTTCCACGCAAAGCCGATGGCGGTCGTCAGCGCTGTCAACAGGGACGGCGTCACGCTCGGAATATAAATTTTCTGCACAATTTGCCGCTTGGAAAACCCGTATGCGTGTGCCATTTCCAGCAAATTGCGGTCGGTTTCCCGAATACCGCCGGCAAGATTTGCCCAGACCATCGGCGTGACCATCAAAAAGGAAATAAACACCGGCACATGGGATTTTTCCATCCAAACCAAGGCTAAAATGATGAAAGATACCACAGGTGTACTTTTAATCACCGTCAGCATCGGCCGAAAAATCGCGTACAGCCAGTCGGAAAGCGATGTCACCGCCGCGAGCAGAATGCCCGCCGCCGCGCCAAGCAAATACCCCTCGGTAATGCCCAAAAGCGTCGCACCGGTTTTTACCCAAAAATCTGCTGTGCAAAGCAATTCGACAAGGCGTTTGCCCACCGCCAAAGGGGAAGCAACCAAAACATCTTTGCCAATCCACCAATACAGTATCTGCCATAAACACAGCCACACGGATACCGAAACCAGTATCCGTGCCGCTTTTTTGTATGGACTTTTTTTCTTGCGCTTATACCCCATACCAGAAATCGTCTGCGGGCAATGCGCCGCCGATTGCTTTCGGGTTTGCCGCAAGCAAAACATTCAGGTTTTCCGTTGCAATCTTTTGCATATCCGCGCCGGTTACGCAGGTAATGCTGCAACGCGGAATGGCCTGTTTTGCCACAGCCGCTTTCGGAATAATACCATAGGTTTCGCACAGCGTTGCCGTGTCGTCCAAATTGGTTGCAGTATATTCCACGGACGCCTTGTATTCGGTTAAGAACGCGTCGATTGCAGCCTGATTCTGTTCAACAAATTCTTTTTTGGCGACAATACAGCCCATTGCCAAAGATACGCCCGACGCGCTTTCAAATGCCGACGAAACATCCAATACCGTTTTCAGCGCTTGATTTTGTATGAGCGTCGCCGTCACATTCGGCTCGGGAAGCATATAAACCATTTGGTCATCTGCACCCGCCGCCGCGGCAAGCGTGGCGACTTCGGCATGCTCCGATTTGAATTCGACGGTCACTTTATCGGTCAGTCCGTTCTTTTCCAGCAAATAATTGAGCACATATTCGGGCGTTGCCCCCTGCCCGGCAGTCACGATGGTTTTGCCTTCCAAAGCGGAAATATCGGCAAGCTCCTGTGTAGCCAGCATATACAGCGTACCGAGCGTGTTGATTGCCAAAATCTGCACGCCGCCGTTGAGCTTGTTATAGAGTACCGATGCCATATTCAGCGGTACGGCCGCAACATCATAGCTGCCTTCCACAACGCCGTTCAAAACCTCGGTCGGGTCGGTGCAAAGCGTTACGGTATAATCATTTTTCGCTTTGCCCGCATCGTCATCCGCCCACAGCTTTGCCGTGCCGATACCGGTTGGACCTTTTAAGGTTGCCATACGGACAACGGTCTTTGTATCAGACGCGGTTTCGTCCGTGTTTGCGCCGCACGCGGCAAGCGACAGCACCAAAAGCACTGCCAACAGAAGTGAAATTCCTTTTTTCATAGTTCTGCTCCTTCAAGTATTGTTATTTTTTTGTCGCCGTACAGAAGTTTTCCGCTTGCGGAAAGCTGTTCAAGCGCGCGGTATATTCCCGCACGGCTGACATTGATTTGCCTTGCCAATTCCGTCACACACACCCGTTCTATTACGCCGTCGGGACTGCTGATGCTTTTTAAATAGTGCAACAGTTTTTCCTCGCCGTTCGGGGCGGTGTACGCTTCGATTTTCTCATTGAGAAAATATATCCGTTTGGAAAGATACCCGATATAGTTTTTGGCAAATATCGGATTGTTTTCAATCAAGCGATCAATACCGTCTTTTTGCAAAAACACAACCTTGCACGCCGTCTTCGCAACCACGGTATTCACAAAGCGCTCTGCCGCATTGTAAAGGGTAACGGCGCCGAACAGACCGCCCGGTTTCAGCACGCTGACAGTAAGGTAATCCTTCTCCACGCGCGCCTCGCCCTGTAACAGCACACCGATACATTTTTCGGTGCTTGCGGGAGAATACAGCACTTCTTCCTTCAAAAAGGAAACCACCCTTGCCGCCGAGCAAAGCAGCTGTTCCAACGCAAACATATCCGCCGCAGAGAATATATCGGCTTTCGATAAGATATGCAAGCAGAGTTTCTTGTCGGATTCCGTCAAAAAAACGCCCTCCAAACTGTCTCATTTGATACACTATTGAAAGTATAGCAGGTTTTACCGTATTCGTCAACGATTTTTTTCATTTTAGCCGTATTTTGCGCATCCGCCTAAAAAATAACAAAATATTCACAAAGAACAGGTTGTATTTTCATAAACAGTTTGTTAAAATAGTATCGATCTTGCGAAAGACATTCGCAAAAGAAAAAGGAGTGTATCAACATGGCAAACAGATTTGTACTCAACGAAACTTCTTATCACGGCAAAGGCGCCATTCAGAGCATCGCCGACGAAGCAATCGCACGCGGCTTTAAAAAAGCGTTTATTTGCTCTGACCCCGACCTTATCAAGTTCGGCGTGACTAAAAAAGTCACCGATGTTTTGGACGCGAAGGGCTTAGTTTATCAAATTTATTCCGACATCAAAGCAAACCCCACCATTGAAAACTGCCAGCACGGCGTGGATGCATTCAAAGCATCGGGCGCGGATTATTTAATTGCCATCGGCGGCGGCAGTTCGATGGATACCGCAAAGGCCATCGGCATTGTTGTGGCAAACCCCGAATTCTATGACATCAGAAGTCTCGAAGGCGTGGCACCGACCAAAAACAAATGCGTGCCGATTATTGCCGTTCCCACCACGGCAGGCACTGCGGCGGAAGTCACCATAAACTATGTTATCACCGATACCGAGAAAAACCGCAAAATGGTTTGCGTAGATGTACACGACATTCCCGTCGTTGCCGTCGTTGACCCCGATATGATGTCGAGCATGCCCAAAGGCTTGACCGCCGCAACCGGTATGGACGCACTCACCCACGCGATTGAAGGCTACATTACCGCCGGCGCTTGGGAACTTTCCGATATGTTCCACTTAAAAGCCATTGAAATCATTGCCAAAAGTTTGCGCGGCGCGGTTGCGAACACGCCCGAAGGCAGAGAGGGCATGGCGCTCGGTCAATATGTTGCCGGTATGGGGTTCTCGAATGTCGGTCTTGGCATTGTGCACTCCATGGCGCACCCGCTCGGCGCGTTATATGACACCCCGCACGGTGTGGCAAACGCAATTATTTTGCCGACCGTTATGGAATACAATGCACCCGCAACCGGTGAAAAATACAGAGATATTGCAAAGGCAATGGGCGTGGACGGCGTGGACGCCATGACACTTGAAGAAGCACGCAAAGCCGCGATTGACGCTGTGAAACAGTTGTCGCAAGATGTCGGCATTCCCGCCGATCTCAAAGAAATCGTCAAGAAAGAAGACCTTGACTTCTTGGCGCAGTCCGCATACGACGACGCTTGCCGTCCCGGCAATCCGAGAGAAACCAGCGTTGCCGAAATCAAGGCGCTGTACGAGTCGCTTCTGTAAGCCGATGATTTCCAACCGTATAACATAACAGCCACCGCCCGCAATGTAATGCTGCATTGCGGGCGGTTTTCTGTGCAGATTTACTGCATAAATCAAACGGTTTGGTAAAACAAGCCGTGGCGCGTACAGCACCATAGCAAAGTGCCGTGCGCAAAAAACGGCAGGCGCGGAGACCGCCGAATAGACGCGTAAGGCATAGTTTTTCAGGCGCATCAAATATACATTCTCAAATTTTTTGCAGATTTCCCGAAAAAATCTTGACAAGCAAGGTGTTTGATTATATAATATCAAAGCAACTTCGAGATGGGCCATTAGCTCAGTTGGTTAGAGCATCCGGCTCATAACCGGACGGTCCGGGGTTCGAGTCCCTGATGGCCCACCATTTTCGGTAAATCTTGCTGTTGCACAGTATATTGCTACAACATAGGGGTATAGCTCAGTTGGTAGAGCAGCGGTCTCCAAAACCGCGTGCCGAGGGTTCAAGTCCTTCTGCCCCTGCCAAAAAGAAACAGTCACCGTTTTGGTGACTGTTTCTTTTTTGTTAGACAAAACTTGTCCGAGGCACGCGGAGCGTGCCGGGCAACGCTTGCGACCGCCGCCGGCGGCGGACAAAGGGAGCAAGGGTTGGCGCAGCGGTCAAAATCGGCAGCGCCGACCGGCGCGCCCGCCGATTTTGGGCACCGCAAGAGGGGTTGCAACGCAACTTCAAGTCCTTGAAGCCCCTGCCACGCAAAAAGCCTTGAAAATCCTTGATATATAAGGGTTTGCAAGGCTTTTTTATTTTTATTCATTTTTAAAAATATCCCGTAAAAAAGCATAAAAAAGGATAAAAAAGTGTAAAAATTCAAGTCAAATGCAAGTCAAAATGCAAGTCAAATTTTCCACTCTTATCGGTTTAGATTTCGCGGTTTACACTTTCTGCAACAGAAGGTGCGGATAATGATCCATTCGACTTTTCGGTTCATATTCCCCTGCAATTTTCATCTTCCCGCGGGCGATGAGGTCAAGAATTCTGTCGCACACGAAGCCATCAAGGATAAATTGGTTTCGGTCCAAGGATTTCCCCAACACCCGACCGATTAAGCACGCCATTTGCATCGGCGCATCGGTGAGATTTTCCAAGATAAATGCATCAAAATAGTCTTCCCCTGCGCTTTTCAAAACGCCGTTTTCATTCACACGCAACAGACTATTTTCACGGCACAGTTGTTCCCATTCCCGCGCATACAAAGCAATTTCTTCTTTGGTGGCTTTATGTGCAAGATAGAGATAGTCCATCGGTTCTCCCAAACACATCGCCCAAGTTTTACATTTATTCTCCACCGGGAACGGAATCAATGTAATATCGGCGTCGGTATTTTTAAGCTGACTGCAAATATAGTATAAGCCACACATGGCGTATTCCGCACAGGAGTACCAAATGCGCAGCGGCACATGGTTTTCAGCTGCCGCGACAATGTTTTGCACCGCTTTGGTATAGGCGACATATCTACGCCGTGCCTTGCTCTTTCGATCATAGAAGGTGCACAAAACCTCTATTCGTTTTTTGGCAAACTGTTCCGCCGCGATTTCGCCCAAATTCAACCACAAAGAAATCTCCACTTGTTCGTTGCTCGACGCTGTTAAAACTTCTTGTATTTCGGGCGTTGGGAACATATTGGCTGTCGCTGTGGCAATTTCTCCGAGGTTCTCTTTTGTATTCAAAATCACACCGAGAACAGCCGCGTCAGTCTGCGAAAAGCAAACATCTATCAATTCATTTCCTCTTTTCTTACCAAAACAGTT
Source organism: Ruminococcus sp. (assembly GCA_004555265.1). Lineage (GTDB taxonomy): Bacteria > Bacillota > Clostridia > Oscillospirales > Acutalibacteraceae > Fimenecus. Next base: position 11,568 of record SFIQ01000019.1, on the reverse strand, counting down.
TTGCGAAAAATAATTCTTGAAATTCGCACTGAAAATATATAAAATCCATTGCAATCCGCGCAGAGAAATGTTATAATACCACAAACGGGAATGAAGTTCTCCCGTGGGTAAAGCGTATTTCCGCACTTCACCCTAAACCGCTTATAAAGCTGATGACTTCTGTGATTGTATCGCAGAAATTGTCGGCTTTTTTTGCGTTATCGGAGGAAAATATGTTAACTTCTCTTGCGCTTATTTTTTTGGTGGGTTTAAGCCTTGCCGCGATTTGTCAAAAGATCAAACTGCCGCGCATTATCGGTATGCTGCTGACCGGCATTTTGCTCGGCCCGTATGTTTTGGATATGCTGGACAGTTCCATTCTCGCCGTTTCCGCAGAGTTACGGCAGTTGGCGCTTGTCATTGTTCTGATTAAAGCCGGTTTGTCGCTCGATATACACGATTTAAAACAAGTTGGTCGGTCGGCTCTCCTACTCTCATTCCTGCCGGCGGTATTTGAAATTGCCGCATTCGTGTTATTTGCACCCGCGGTGCTACCTATCAATCGTTTGGACGCGGCGATGATGGGCGCTGTACTCGGGGCGGTCTCCCCCGCGGTGGTTGTACCGAGAATGGTGCAGTTAATGGATGAAAAATACGGAACGCAAAAGGGCATTCCGCAAATGATTTTGGCCGGCGCATCGCTCGACGATGTATTTGTCATCGTCCTGTTTTCCACCTTTATCAATATCGCACAGGGCGGGCATGCCGGCGTGATGGATTTTTTGAATATCCCGATTTCCATTGTACTCGGCATGCTTTGCGGCGCAACAGTCGGCCTTGCCCTTTCTTGGCTTTTTGAAACTGCATACGCGCGCAAACACTTGATACGCAACAGTTTGAAAGTCATCATTATTTTGGGTGCGGCATTCCTGCTTTTGGCTTTGGAAACCTTGTTGGAAGGAAAAGTAGCCGTATCGGGCTTAATTGCCGTAATGTGTATGGCACTAACGATTGCCGTGCGCAGCGTACCGCAAGTGACCGCGCGTTTGCGAGAGAAATACGGAAAGTTGTGGCTCGCGGCTGAGGTAATTTTATTCGTGCTTGTGGGTGCGGCGGTCGATATACGGTACACGCCGGAAGCGGGGCTCGGTGCCGTACTGATGATTGCCGTTGGGCTTATCTTCCGTTCGGTGGGCGTGTGGATATGTATGCTCGGCACGGCCTTAAATCGCAAGGAACGGCTGTACTGCGTAATTGCGTATCTGCCGAAAGCGACGGTACAGGCGGCAATCGGCGGCGTGCCGCTGTCGCTCGGGTTGCCTTGCGGCAATATCATCTTATCTGTTGCCGTGCTATCCATTTTAATCACGGCACCACTCGGTGCGATTGGTATGGACGCAAGCTACAAACGGCTGTTACAGCCGGAAAATGCAAATGAAATCAGCCAAGCGCCACATCCAACGCCATCATCACCGTAAAACCGACAGCGAAAAATACGGTACCGAGGTTGGAATGTTTCCCCGTGGACATTTCGGGAATGAGTTCCTCGACCACGACATACAGCATGGCGCCCGCCGCAAAACTCAAAAAATACGGCAAGGCGGGCACAACAACGCTTGCGAGTAATATTGTCAGCAACGCGCCTATCGGTTCAACAATGCCCGAAAGTGCGCCGTAGGTAAATGCTTTGGATTTGGACGCGCCTTCTGCGCGCAAAGGCATGGAGATAATTGCGCCCTCGGGGAAATTCTGAATGGCAATCCCGAGCGACAGCGCCAACGCGCCCGCCAAGGTGATGCCGCTGTCCCCCGCCAACCAACCGGCATATACCACGCCGACCGCCATACCCTCCGGCAGATTATGCAGTGCAACCGCCAAAACGAGCATCGTTGTTCTGCCGAAATCGCTTTTTACGCCCTCTGCCTGCGAACTGCCGCGGTGCAAATGGGGAATAATGCGGTCCAAAAGCAGTAAAAACAAAATGCCGAGCCAAAAGCCGACAACTGCCGGTACAAAGGACCACTTGCCCATATTGCTTGCCTGTTCCATCGCAGGAATCAGCAAACTCCAAACCGACGCGGCAACCATCACGCCTGCGGCAAATCCCGTCAACGCACGCTGTACGGCATCTCCGAGAGATTTGCGCATAAAAAATACACAGGCAGAACCCAATACCGTTCCGGCAAAGGGAATGAACAATCCTTTCCATATTTCAACGGGCATACGCCCACCTCCTGTTTCAATTTTCTTTTGCTTGGCCGCATAAAACAAATATACATAGTTGGCACCAAATGACCATACCACATGAAATTACACTACTCTCAAACAATGTCTGTGTCGTTTCTCACCGTCATATTGTTTGACTACCATATGAAATTACACTACTCTCAAACCAATGTGGCGTCTTTCGACTTAACATCGAGGTTTGACTACCATATGAAATTACACTACTCTCAAACAGAGCCATTCGCCGCGCGTGCCGCAGGCAGGTTTGACTACCATATGAAATTACACTACTCTCAAACCTATCACAAAGCACATATCGGCTGCCCTGAGTTTGACTACCATATGAAATTACACTACTCTCAAACATACTTTTTAAGGAGTGAAAAATATGTTGAGTTTGACTACCATATGAAATTACACTACTCTCAAACATTTCTATTCGGCTCGTAATTCCATCTGTAGTTTGACTACCATATGAAATTACACTACTCTCAAACATTTTTTCTACCTATTGGTGCATCACAAAGGTTTGACTACCATATGAAATTACACTACTCTCAAACATCGGATTGTGACGCCACCCAACAGAACATGTTTGACTACCATATGAAATTACACTACTCTCAAACGGAATTGTATTAGCCATTTTTTATACCTCCGTTTGACTACCATATGAAATTACACTACTCTCAAACTACTTTACGCTTTCCAAAGCCGCCGAAGATGTTTGACTACCATATGAAATTACACTACTCTCAAACCACGGCAATTGAGCGCGCTATCACCGCGCGGTTTGACTACCATATGAAATTACACTACTCTCAAACAACGGTATTGACTTGCTTCTGAATACGATAGTTTGACTACCATATGAAATTACACTACTCTCAAACGTGATTTTGTAAATATTGAAATCCTCAGTAGTTTGACTACCATATGAAATTACACTACTCTCAAACCCCCACACACAGACGTTTCAATTTATCTCCGTTTGACTACCATATGAAATTACACTACTCTCAAACACAGTTTCAGGAATTTATAAATAAAAATAAGTTTGACTACCATATGAAATTACACTACTCTCAAACCAATGACATCACTTTATCCGGCGAAGAAAAGTTTGACTACCATATGAAATTACACTACTCTCAAACGCTTTGGGACGGCAAAACAAAGACGGGAACGTTTGACTACCATATGAAATTACACTACTCTCAAACAAAACAAACATTGGCAAGTGGTTTTCCGAAGTTTGACTACCATATGAAATTACACTACTCTCAAACGTGCTTCCTGTTCTGACCTCATAGTGTAGGGTTTGACTACCATATGAAATTACACTACTCTCAAACAGGTTATGACGCGCTACCGTTGGACGATTCGTTTGACTACCATATGAAATTACACTACTCTCAAACTTTTCTTAAACGCGCTCAACTCTTTCGTCTGTTTGACTACCATATGAAATTACACTACTCTCAAACAGCATCGCGCACAACCCGCCGCTATGCTGAGTTTGACTACCATATGAAATTACACTACTCTCAAACCGCTATCCGTGTCGCTATATAGGTAGTCGCGTTTGACTACCATATGAAATTACACTACTCTCAAACGCCTCCTGCCTGCGTGTACGGTGTGGTGAAGTTTGACTACCATATGAAATTACACTACTCTCAAACGTTGATGTAAGTGCGGCAGCGTTTTTCTCCGTTTGACTACCATATGAAATTACACTACTCTCAAACAAATGAAATAACCGTTGAAATGTATTTGACGTTTGACTACCATATGAAATTACACTACTCTCAAACTCGAGCGTTCTCGCTAAGTTCCCCCAAGCGTTTGACTACCATATGAAATTACACTACTCTCAAACTTCTTTTGCCCATTTGTCACAAGGCTTTTCGTTTGACTACCATATGAAATTACACTACTCTCAAACCACAACGAAAGCGCAACGGACGGGGTGCGAGTTTGACTACCATATGAAATTACACTACTCTCAAACCTCAAATTTGAGGGGAAAGCAGGGAAACGCCACTACTTGCGCCGTAATTTCACAGGGTAACGCCTTCAAACAACTACATATTACCATATATTTAATTTTTTTGCCACACTTTTTCTCCTTTCAGTAAATTTCGCAAAGGTCATTATCTAAAATCCATTGTATTTCGTTAGACAGTCGATAAGTTTCGGTGCTTTGCACCAATAAAATCGGGATTTTTCGATAGAACAACTCTTGGCAAAGCGCTTCTAATTCCGATTTTTCCACAACGGCTTTCACATTATAAAGCACAAACAACTTCGTTCCCAAATATTCCCGAAAAATACGCATATAGTCCAGCAATTTTTCCGCCAAAGGGCGTTCCGATGAAAAGTCAAATTGCACATCTGCACCTTTGAGCAATTGCGAAAATTCTATGCCTTGCGAAAAGGTCAAATCGCTTTCTTGGCTTTCGCAAATCGCATATAAAAAATTTTCGATGGATGTTTGCAATTCCGAAAGCGCCGCAAAATGCGATTCGTCATTTGCGGTTTTGGATAGTTGTGCATACAATTTCGTCAGCACTGTACGCGTATTCGGCTGTACGGTCAGCGGCTCGGTAATTAACTCGGCATATTTTGCAATAGAAATCGGCGCAAAGTTTTCGGACAGCACCGTTTGCCCGTCCCCGCCTGCCTGTTGGTGTACCCAATCCGAAAGGAAAGCATAGCACGCCGTGGGATTTTCCAAAACAAGTGTGTGCACCGTATTTTCTTGAAACGCGATTGTCTCGGAAAATTGCGGACAAGAAAGCATAAGACTCATACAATCACCAACCGTTCGTCGGAACTTAAAATTTCCGAGGAATATTCCCCCACTACAAATTCCATTTTGGCAAACTGCTTTTCGGTAATCAGCAACATCTGCACCAAACCGCTTTCCGGTTTATTTTTTCGTACATTTTGCATCACCGCCGCCGCGGCGGTTTGGTTTAATGCAAGTTTCGCATAAACGGACTCTTGCAACATGATAAACCCGCTTTTGATTAAGAATTTGCGAAATTTTCGATAATTCCGTTTTTCCGCCGAGGTGACATTCGGCAAATCAAAAAAGACCAAAACACGCATAAATCTATAACTCATTTCTGTAAAACCGTATCAGCGATAAATCGCCGCTTTCCAATGCATCAAAAACAGATTTGCAATAAATTCGGACAGCGGCTGTGGTGGTTTGCATTTTGTTTTGTATGAGAATTTCCGTATTCAGTAAATCCAACAGCCACACTTTTTCGTTATGCCCGAAATCCGTCGGTTGCAAACGCGCCACGCGTCGGTCTACCAATGGACGAAACGGCTCCATTAAATCACTGCTTAAATTATAAAAATTGAATTGGTTGTCATGAAAAAGCCCAATCTGTGTGATGTACCCCATTGCCGCAATCTCCCGATTAAAAGTGGACAGTAACAGTCCGTACCCGTAATTCAGGCATTTATTAATAGGGCAATCGTCATTTCGTGTAAAGGCTTTTCCGAACAGGCTGTTAAAATACACTTTTGCCGCATGCCCCTCCCGATTGGTGGCATCGTTAAATTCGATTTGCTCGATATACCCACGCAGCATTTCGCTTTCGGGCTTTTGCAATTCTTCCAGCAAAGTGGCCTGCTGACGGATTTTTTCGGTCACAATTTCCGTCCAAACCGCACATTTCAGGTCAGCACTCCACGCAATTTGTCTACGCACCTTGTCGCTGGTATCGTGACTGCCGTAATAGGGTATCAGTTGCGTATCGGGGCTACGCTTTTCGTCGCAAAAAATCACCTTGATTTTGCGTTTGTTGAGTTCGCACAGCAGTGCCGCCGTCAGCGACACCGCCGTGCTTTCAACAAGTAACATATAAATTTCGGAAAGATGGATTTTGACTGTTTCGTCACTGCGTATCACCAAATAGTTGAGTTTGCAGTCTAACTTTGCCCGTTTGGTGATTTCGACAATTCGCCAACTCATAACGACGCCAAATCCAATTCGTTTTCAAACAGTCCCGTCACGGATTGGAAAATCAACTTAATATCTGTTAGTTTTGTAATGTCATTGTTTAAAACCAATACACCTGCATGCCCAACACCGCCGCACAGTGTTAAATCCGCCAATGCCGCGTTACATTGGAAAAGATGCAATGCATTGGAAAGGAAAATACATTGTTCTTCCAGCGAAAGGGCGATGAATTTTTCACGCCCTTTTTCAAACGCAGCGACTTGCGCAGATAATCGCTTATGATAAAGCGTATCGTGCAATTTATGATACAGCGTATCGTAAATCTTTATATTATCTTCTTTGGTAAGGTTTCGCAAATAGGAAATCGGCTGCACGGATTTGTATTTCTTGTTTTGCTCTATCCACTTGTCAATCCGATGGAAATAGGCATATTGCTGTTCGGACAGCACAAGTTGATTGGCGTTTTTGAAAACCAACCGCGACCCTGTTCTGCCTGACAAATGCATTTTAAACCCGTCCACCGAAAACAGCGTATTGATTTTGACCTTCGGCAACAGGATTTCGGGGTCTTGCAAGGTTTCGGCAAAGTATGTAAGCAACGCTTCCGGGTGCTGTTCAAAATATTTTGCCTTATACACGGGCACGCTTTCAAAGGTCTTTACCCGTTTTCCTTTTACCGTGTGACGCACCAAAGCAAAATACGCACCTGCCACCTTATTATAACCGCCGTATTTTTGAAAATCGGCAAGCCGCGGGTCGCTTGTTTTCAACGGCATTTGTCCGCCGCCCTTTTTGACGGGCTGTTGGTCGAAAAACGCCCCTTTTTGCTCGGTTGCATAGCGCGTAAACAGAATATTGTTTTTCGCCATCGTTTTGCGCACGGTTGCAAGGGAACTGCCGTCGGGCAACCACGCAGTTTCCCCGCCGCGCTGTACAGGGTAATCAAATACGCGATTTAAACTGTATGTTTCGCCGTTTTTAATAAACAAGGCAGGACTTTTTGTAAATTTCAAATGATACACATTGCCGACAACGATATTGAGATAGGCGTCTTTTGCGTGATGATAATCGTTGACACTGCGGCATTTTACGAAACCGTATTCCTGACGAAAATCCGAAACATTTTTTGCCTTGGAATACACAATTTCGCTGTCCGGATACAGTTGCGCAAGCAACTGTGCCGTTGCCTTGGAGGATTGGCGCGTTTCCACCAACTGCCGTGCAATAAAGCCTGCCAATTCCTCTGCCGATAGCGGCGTGGTACGCATCAAGCGGTAGTATTTTTCTTTGGAAATCAGGTTCAAATCCAACAAATGTTTCCAAAGGGCAACCGTTTTCGCATTACGCATAGAGGATGGTAACGGATAGATATCACTTTTGTTATCATTCAATACGCGTTTTACAAGCACGCGGTTTTGCAAACTGTCGTCTTTGGTTTTGGACTGCGGATAAATATGGTCGATATCATATTTATGATCATCGTACAAATCCGCCAAATCAATCGGCTCTCCGCTATACATACAACGGCCGAGTTGCGTGTAATACAGATACAGTTTGTCTTTTCGTAAAGTGTCTTCCGGGGCTTTGTCAAGTGCTTCAAAAAGTGCCGACTCCTCTTTTTTGCAAGCGGCATAACATTCCAAAAGCGCCTGCTTTCTGGATTTTGTTCGCTGATTTTTTTGATTTTCCGCGGGACCGCGGGCAACCTCCAAAAAGATGCGCTTCGGGGCGTGCCCCATCACCTTTGTGACTTCTTTAATAACGGCAAGCGTACGGCGGATACTGCGTTTTACCGCAGGCGAAACCGCCAATTCGTCTACGGCTTGCCCGACATTCGAGGCGGTAATTTGCCCGTTTTTGTCGGCGTTAAACAAATTGACTGCATCGGTAAAACCGTATTTTCCGCTTAACAACTGCATTAAGTTATCGGTTGTATTTTCCAGCGCAGAGAGAATGCTGACGGCTTCCCCTGTCGCATTATCTATATGATAAATCCCCGTTAAGAAGGTTTCGGAAAGATTGCCCCAGCCGCTGTAATTGAGCCGCAGCAAATTGTGCATTTCTTCCGCGCTTAAACGGTCGCCGAAGTTTCGCTGTAAAAACACCTGCAACAGTTTTTTGGACTCGCCGAGCACGGTGATTTGATAGATGATTTCCTCGACCATTTGGGTATCGTTTACTTTATCCCCTAAAATTTTGCGCAATTCAATATAGGATTTCATCGTGCCGCGGACTTCCCCGTCTAAGCCCGTAATTTCAGCCGACTTTTCGCAGTATCCTTTGGAAAGCAAATAATTTTTGATGCGCTTGACCGTTACCTTTTGTGCGCGGTCGGGTTGCAGGAACAAATCTTGAAACAATGCATTTTTTAAGTCGGGCGGCAACTTTTCGCCGTCCACGGCAATCGAATTTAATTGATTGTAAATGACAAATTTGCTGTATAGAACGGACTCCTTCGGCAACACCTTTTCGCCGACCAAATAGGTACAGAAATTGGTCATACGCTGAATAAACTGTTCTGCACTTTTGATTTTATCCACTTTTTCGTCGAAATTCCACGGGTAGATTTTCCCCGTCTCCTTGCGCACAATCCAAGCATTGTCGTGCGTCGGATTTAAAGGTCCGACATAATACGGAATACGGAAGGTCAACAGTTTCAGGATTTTGTCGGCAACCGTGATGCCGTCTTGCTCCGCATTCAAAAAGGCATAGTGCTGTTTGGCACGATCTAAAATGACCTGCAACTCACGCAAATGAATTTGATAGGGCAACACGCTGTTGTCTTTGGTCGCCTGCTTCGGCAGAGCCGTCCCCGCTTGCAGTTTGGCTTTTAAATCCGTTTCCGCAGGGGTTTCGGGTGTAAAATCACCCAAAAGTTTTAAGGCGAATTTACAGAAATCCTCTTGTGTGCAGATGTCGTTTTTCAATACGCCGTTTTTGGCAGAGGCGTGCCCGGTATAAGCGCAATAGTTACACTTTTCCGTATCACTGCGGAACATGGTATTATATTCGTTCGGGGCGTATTTGCGGAAAACCGCGCGCAGGACTTTCAAATCGTTTTTGTGTTGCTCGTAGGTTGCGACTTTCGCATCGGAAAGGTATTCGTGACCGTCCAGCACATCGGCAAGGACAGACCAATCGTAGACCGCTTTCAGTTTTAAAAGTAAAACCATTCTGTCCTGTAAAGCAGATTCCAACTGTGCTTCTTTGTCCTCTATACCGCCTTTGAAATCAAATTTTGACACTTCGCAATCGTCTAAACTTTCATCGGCAAACAAAACGGAAAGTTTTACACTGCCGCCCGCAAGTGCGTCGCAAACGGATTTTTGCTGTTTTTCAGTTGCCCCGAACAAAGCATATAAGGTGCGTTTTTTGTCCGTAACGGTTGTAGATTTATCTTTCAGTACATCGGCAACCGCCTGACTGTCCGAACAAGAAACGGAGATGTCAGCATCTTCCAACGAATGCATCAAATCGGCAAATATCGGCGCAAAATCCGTTGCGCTCTCCAAAGTCTGCCCTTCCATCAGAAAATGTCCGCGGTGCTTTAAAATGTGTGCTACGACGAGATACAGCAAACGAATGTCGAATTTTTTGTCACTGTGCAGCATAGCACTGCGCAAATGGTAAATCGTCGGAAAATCGCGGTGATATTCTTTATCCGTATATGTAACATCATGAAACAGCGTGTATTTTCCGGCAACGCGCTTGTCCTCTTCGTAAAACTTGCTTTCCTCTAAGCGAGCAAAGAAATTTTCATCCACTTTGCAAATTTCCTCCGAAAACAATTCCCGCAAAAGTTCTATGCGTTGGCGGTTGCGCTCGGTACGGCGGCGCGCCGTACGAAAAGCGCGGCGTTCTTCGGCGGTTTTGCCGCTGTCAAACAGGTGCACGCCCCACATCGCCTTGCCGCCGGTTTTCAAAAGGTTGTAGGAAGTATCGGTCACCGCCCAGCCCAAAGAATCCGTACCCATATCCAAGCCGAGAAAATAGTCCTGTGCTTTTTTTGCCTTTTCCATAAAACTTTTCCTTTCTATCTCTTGACAAACGGGTTTCGTTTGTTTATAATACAGACAATCTCATTGACTACCAAAGAGATTACACTACGAGTTCAAATACGAATTTATTCCAATCGCCGCTTGTGCGGCCGCATAGTGTATGCGTTACAGAGTCTGCTTGCAGGCTCTGTTTTTTTGTGCGCTTTTCATTTTTCGATTTCGGAAAAATGTTTTATTTCAGCACATCCTTTTGGAGTAGTATACCATAATTTCGCAAAGATAAAAAGAAAATTTATGCGCAAAGTCCGTAAATCCGGACTTTGTCCATATTTTTTTAGAATTGTACCGAAAAATCGCATATAGACAGCATTTATAAAGACATGCTCTGTTGTATGTTATAAAATCCGATTTGCGGCATTTTCGACAAGCCGCGCGACAGCGAGTACAGTTTATTTAACGCCATGCACAGCGCAATAAACGACAACACAAGCGAAACTGCGGCGGATAATGCGGAAAATCCCGCGGCGTGATAGTGTAGATTTTCCATACAACATCGAACCCCACCTGTAACAGCATCGTTACAGGTGGGGTTCGATTGTTTATAGAACCTATGATTTAAGCCGGTGCATCAGAACGGCACAGTCTTGTTACCCGCCCTATGGCAAATTTGGGTTTGTAGGGGTGTTTTTGGAACGAACGAAATACAGGATTAGGGTAGGGCGGGGGCTTGCCCCCGCCGTTAATTCACATCGATTCCCAATTTGTCATCCTGAGCGAAGCGAAGGATCTCAAACAAAGTATAAATTGTGCGAAACGAGATTCTTCGCCTAACGGCTCAGAATGACAATCGGGCGATTCGTGAATCGCCCCTACAACGGGGCGACGACTCGGCGCCCCGTATCCCCTCCCTCTCAGAGGGAGGTGTCTTTTGCCGTAGGCAAAAGACGGAGGGAGAGAAATGAAAAAATCTCTCCCCCAGTCAAATGCTGTGCATTTGACAGCCCCCTCTCGGAGGGGGCGGAAACGGCGGGCGATTCGTGAATCGCCCCTACAACCGTAGGGAACGGTCTTGACCGTTCCGCATAATTACATCAAAATCGACGGGCGGGCGTGGAAACCCGCCCCTACGGTTAGATAGACAAACCCCGATTTGTACGCGCAAGGCGTTATACAAAATAAATCGGGTTGCTGACGCACCGCGCAAAGGGCGGTATGGGTAGGTTGCAATCTGCGGGCAGGCGGAAATGCATTACGGTTTTATAGGCGATTTTGCGGATTACGCCATACTGCGTCAGGATTTCGGCACGGACAAAGCCTTTTTCTTTGACCGAAATATCCGCTTCGTGGGCTTTCTCCCCTGCTTTTGCGGTATATGCATACAAA
>SFIQ01000058.1 GCA_004555265.1 Ruminococcus sp. | reverse complement strand
TGGGCGAAGCGGTCGATTTTGTTCGGCGCTCCAAGCCGTAAACAAAATCGGGTACCGCGAGAGGGCAAGGCTGTCAAATGCGCAGCATTTGACTGGGGGGAGAGATTTTTTCGTTTCTCTCCCTCCGTCTTTTGCCTGCGGCAAAAGCCCCCTCCCTCGTCAGAGGGAGGGGATACGGGGCGCCGAGTCGTCGCCCCCTACGCTCGCATTTCAGTTTGCCCGTTCCGTCCCCCCACAACCCCCAATTCATACTCCCATTTCTTACAAAATTATTAAATATTATAAAGTATATTGCATTGCAAGGTACTGTGTGCTATACTGTATACAGTTCCCGAGAAAGGCGGTTTCGTTTTGCGGAACACATTGCAAAACGGCGGCACTTGGGGCGGTATTTTGAGCAGAAAGGAGCAGCGCCGTGAACACACAATTCAAAAAAGGCGTTTTGGAGCTTTGTGTTTTGTCTCTGTTAAAGCAGGGCGACAAATACGGCTATGAGCTTGCGGACTGCGTGGGCAGGGAAATCGATATTTCCGAGGGCTCGGTGTACCCGCTTTTGAAACGCCTGCGCGCGGAAGGGTATTTTGAGGTGTATTTAAAGGAATCCTCCTCAGGACCTGCGCGTAAGTATTACCGTCTGACGCAAAGGGGTGCCGATATGCAGGCGCATTTGGAACGCGAATGGCGCGAATTCACCGAAAGCGTGTCCACAATTCTCGGAGGTGATGCAACATGACAAAAACCGAATTTTTACAAGAACTTTACAATCATCTTTCGTCGTTGTCCCCGGCGGAGCGCGACGATATTCTCGCCGATTTTGAAGAGCATTTTCAGGCGGGCGCGGAACGCGGCAAGTCCGAAGAACAGATTTGTGCGGAGCTCGGCAATCCTTACACCTGCGCCTTGCAGTATTTGCGTACCGCGCAGGGGGCGCAACCGCAGCCTGCGGCACAGCCGAACGGGCAAACCCCGCCGCAATACGGCACGCAGCCGCCGTACAGGGCGGCACCGCAACCGGTACGGCGTGTCAATCTGCTGTGGGCTATTGCGTTTTTCATCGCTGTCTTTTTGGCAATCGGCATTTATCCCGCAAGTGCCCTTTTGGTGCTGTCGCCCATTTTCATTGTGATTGCCACCGTGCTTTTGGCGGCAGTCGTGCCGAACGCAACGTTGGTCGGGTTGCTGATTTCGGTGGCGGTTATGCTGTGCGCCGCAGGCGTTTTCGGGCTGCTGGTGACCACATGGTTCTTAAAACTCAGTTACCGCCGTGCGGATTTTTAAAGGAGGGGACACCATGAAAAAAGCAATAATTGCCACTGCGGTGGTGCTGGTTCTTTCTTTTGTCAGTACGGTTTGCTTCGGGGTTGCGCTCGGTTCGCAGGGGTTGCGCGCATTATTCCGCGACGGCGGCGTGCTGGACGAATGGTCGGGCGCCGTCTCCGATTGGAACGATGCCCTTCTGTATACCGACGCCTTGGCGGATACCGACGAACGCGAAAACCTGTTTTCCAATGAGGGCACGCTTTTGGAAGCCGCCGATTCGCTGAAAATCACGGCAAACTGCGGCAAGGTGCGCGTTTTACAAGGCACGGGGGAACAGGTGGAGGTTTCCTTGGCGCAATATTCCTCCCGCGTCAACCCGTCGCCGAAATATGTGCTTTCCGTTCCGCAACCGGGCGAAATTCAACTGTCTGCGGCCTCGGATTTGGACGGCGTTGCGGCGGTTTTGACGGTCTATGTGCCAAAGGCGCTTACCGCGCTGACGGTAGATGTCCGCTACGGCAGCGTCGAGGTGCGGGATATTTCGGTGGGCGATATGGATATTACGCTTGACGCGGGCGATTTGGATTTGGCGGGCTGCACGCTCACCACCGCGGAATTGCGTGTGAACACAGGTGAAATTGACATCGAAAATACCGTGACCGTCACGGAAAGTCTGTGCGTAGACTGCGCTTGCGGCGATGTGCATATAGAAATCGAAGCGGAAATCCCGAGCGAACTTATCCGCACAGTCACGCGGAAAAATTCGTCCTGCCAAGGGGCGTTACAGCGCGCGGGCGCTGACGGTACTTCGGGCGCGCAATACAGTATTTCCGTGAATTTGGGCAATTTGGAAATCGGCACCGATGCGGATTTTGACGACTGACCCCGCAGTTTTAAAATGCATATACTATAATTATATAAAGGAGTTTTCAAAATGAAAAAGAAATTGTACAGAAGCAAAACCGATAAAATGCTGTGCGGCGTGCTCGGCGGACTTGCCGAGTATTTGGATGTGGACGCCACGCTGATTCGGATTCTCTACGCGGCGCTGTCCGTTTTTTCGGCGGGTTTCCCGGGGATTGTGCTGTATATCATTTGCGCAATCGTCATTCCCGAAGCACCGTTTGATGTGCAACAGTAATCCGACCGTTTCGACATCGGCACCCGCAGTTTTTTCTGCGGGTGCTTTTCTTTCGCGTGTTTTTGGCGTTTTCGGCGGGAAAGAAACGGAAAATCGTTTTTTTCAACAGCAGAAACTGACAGAAGCCGCAAGGCGCTTTCGCTATAATGAAAGCTGTCTTAAAAACTGCCCGAATTGCGTTTGGGACAGGCTTTTGATTTTCAGAAACAGGCGGGGTGATTGTTTTGACATCTTTTGAAACCGCGGCACAAATCCACAAAAGCGCGCAGTCGGACGGACAAGCCTTCCTCCCCGAGGGCGTGCGCCGCGTTCTGCGGCAGATGCTGGTTTTCCTCGGCGGATTGCTGTTGTCCTCGGTACAACTGACGGCGGGCATTTCTCCGTTCGGCGTTTGTTTTTTGGCGGCAGTCCCCACGCGGTATATTTTCGCGGCGGGTACAGGTGCGGCGGCGGGCTATCTGTTAACACTCGACAGCGTTTCGGCATTGCGCAATGTCGCGGCGCTGATTTCGGTTGCCGTGCTGTCCAGGTTGCTGTGTGAATTTGAGCGCGTGCGTCGCATACGCCTTTTGCCGTCTTGCATCGCGGCGACGGTGATTTTGCTGACGGGTGCGGCGTTGCTTTTGGCGGACGGCTTTGCCCTTTCTGCGGCGGCAATGCTTTTGGGCGAAGCGGCGCTTTCCTTTGCGATGACCTATTTTTTTGCACAGGCGCTTGATGCCGCGCGTGGACTGTTGCGGTCGGAGGGGCTCCCCGCGCAGGCGTTGCCGGGGGTTTGCGTTACGGTATTTTTATTGCTTTCGTCCGTTGCGGATATTGCGATTTTGCAGATTTCCCCCGCGCGCATTGCGGCGGCGGTGCTTTTATTTGCAATTTCTCGGCTGTACTGTGAGGCGGGCGGCGCGATTGCGGGGCTTGCCGCCGCTGCCGCGTTTTTATTGGACCCTGCCGTCGGTGCGGGCGCAGTGGGTTTTGCCGCCGCAGGCTTTGCGGCGGGGATTTGCGCGCATACCAAGCGCGGCTTCGGCGTGGGATTTGCTTTGGCGGCGATGGGCGCGGTCTTGCTGTTTACGGGTGCGGAGGTCTCCGCCGCGTATCGGCTCGCGGAGGCGGTTGTCGGGGCAATCTTATTTTTGTGCATCCCGAAAAAATGGCGTCGGAAAGCCTACCGTTTTTTTGCACCGCGGCAAAGTACACAAACGGTCGCACCGGGGCGGCAGGCGTTTCTCACACAACTCGGCCGCGCCGCAACGGCGGTGGAAACGCTTTCACAGACGGTGCAAAAAGCGTCCGAAATTATGGACAGCGTTGCACCCGCACAAGCGCAAACCCGATTTGCCCGTGCCAAAGAAGCCGTTTGTGACAACTGCGGCAGATATGCCTATTGTTGGGAACAGCATCGGCGCGACACCATGCAGGCGTTTGCGCAAATGGATATTCCGTTGCGGGAAAGCAAGCCCCTTTGTGCAGAAAACATTCCCGCCGCCATGCAGGCGCGCTGTATTCGGCTGACGGCGCTGACCGAAAGTTTACAACGCTTTTCGATGCGCGACGCGGAGCACAGCGCGGCGCAGGCAAGGCTTCGGGAACTGCGGCAGGCCAATGCCGAACGCTTTGACGGGGTTGTCGATATGCTGGAAGCACTGTCTGCGGAATTTGCCGAAGATTTGTCTTTTGACGAAACGGCGGCTTCGCGTGTGTGCGAGACATTGAAAAATACCTATGGCATTGCGGTGCAAAATGTGCTTTGCACCTATATGTCGGGCGACACATTGCGCGTGGAAATGACTTTTCCGCCCTTTGCGGCGCTACCGTCACAGGCGGATTTGCGAGAGACCTTGGAAACCGTGACGGGCAGACGGTTGGAATTGCCGATTTTACAGGCGGTGCCCGCGGGCACCGCGGCGATATTTTGTGAGCGAACGGCATTCCGCGTAGAAGCGGCGGCGGCAAAAATCCCCGCCGACCGCGAAAAGCAAAGCGGCGACAGCTACGAAAGCTTTTACGACGGGCGCGGCGGCTATTATGTGGTATTGAGCGACGGCATGGGGCAGGGTACACGCGCCGCCCTCGACAGCACGCTTGCCGTGCAAATGACCGCCACGCTGTTAAAGGCGGGGATAGATGTGCACAGTACGCTGAAAATGGTGAATGCATCGCTGATGCTGAAATCAGACGCGGAATCGCTTGCGACACTCGATATTTTACATATTGATTTGTATACCGGCGAAGCGGGATTTTACAAGGCGGGCGCGGCAAAATCGCTGTTACGCCGCAAAGAGAAATGTATGGAAATCAAACGCGCGGCATTGCCGGTCGGCATTTTGCGCGAGGTACGTTTCGGGTGCTGTACGGGCACTTTGCAACCGGGCGATTTGGTGGTGCTTGCCTCCGACGGGGTGTTCGATTACGCCGAACAGCCGTTTCAAAAGGCGGTTTGCAGCATAAACCTTAACGCAGACTGCACCGGGATTGCAAAGCAACTTGCACAAACGGTCAAACAAAAAAATGCCGCGCCGCGCAATGACGACATCACGGTTATCGCGCTGAAATTTCGGAATAATGCGGAATAACTCCCGCATTATTCCTTTTTTTGTAAAAAAATGGAAACAAAAACTGCTTTTTTCAATAAATCCGTCACAAAATTCGGATTGTTTATTGACATTTCGGAGATTTTATTGTAAATTGTAATAGTATCGATTAGTGTGGAAACTAATCTGTTTATCTAAGAAAGGGGATTCATTCAGAATGGCCAAAAAAGATTCAATGCTTACGCCTGAAGAGCGTCTTGCTCGCGCAGAGCGTAAAAAAGAAAAAAGAAAAATCTTCGGCGAAACCTTTTTGAAAGCAGCGGCGCTGTTTTTGGCGGTTGTTTTTGTGTACTCGGTTACCTATGTTGCGTTTGGCAAAGGCAGTACCGTTTATCAAGGCGTGCAGGTTGACGCAGGCTCGCTGGTTGTAGGCGGCGGTTCGTCCTCGGGCGGCGCGGCAAGCGGCGGGGCAAGCAGCAGCGATGAGGCGGCGGCACCGGCTTCCAACGAAGCGGAAGAAGCGGCAAAAGCAATCAATGCGGCGACAGCGACAGCGGCAACAGCCGGGTATGATTGGAAGAGAACC
>SFIQ01000057.1 GCA_004555265.1 Ruminococcus sp. | reverse complement strand
TGGGCGGCGTTGTATATTTTGCAATGATCTTTAAACCCGGCACTTATAAAAATGTTAAAGTAGAAAGCAACGGAATTGTTTCCGCAGAGGTTCTTGATTATGATCCTGCAAAGCATTCCGCAGACGACGAAGTATGGAAATCCCTCAGCGATGACATTACCTTCAGCGTTACCGACAGCAAAAGCGGCAACGCCGTATCTTACGACAAGGTAACCACCGTTGTAAACGAGGTAACATATGACGAAGAAAACGACGAGTACACCGTTGTTAAAGAGGGTACCCCCGTTGTTTCCTTTACCAAATCCGGTTCTGAGCTTGAAGGCATCACCTATAACGCAGAAAAGACCGAGCAGACTGTTGTTACCGTTGAAACCGTAAATTCCAGCACCGATTATATTGAGGTAAAGGCTGCCGCAAAGGCACTTAATACCGAAGGCAAAACCAGCAGATATGCCGCAAACTGCAACCAGAGCGTATATATCATCAAGGTTAAAATCGCAAACAACTTCGGTGTTGATTACGCAATCGGTTCTTTCCAGGCAAAAGCCACCGGCGCTTCTGACGGAAAATCATATGCAGGCGTTAAAAACAACGTTGTTGCCGACGTAGCAATCGCTTCCAAAGATACCGTTGAATATTACGCACAGAACTTTAAAGCAAACGCAAAGGGCGAAATTTTCCCCATCAACGAAGAAACCAACAAGGCTGACTTTGGTTATTGGGGTTACTATGAGGACAAAGTTTCCACCAACAAAGCGTTTGTAATTTCCACCACAAGCTTCCGCGCCATTGCCGGCAAGGGCATTACCATCGGCAACAGTGCGAAGAACCCCACTGTTCTTGTTGAAATCGACAAGGTTGCAACCAACCAGAGCGGCGTAAACTTCCTTAACGAAAGCGACGAAGCCTATAAAACCGTTGACGGCAAAAAGGTTTTTGACAACTATTATCTTACCTTCTACGGCACTCAGACAATCGCTTCCGACTTCACCGTCACCTGGAAGCTTGGCTGCACCTATGGCGAGCTTCTTGAAAAATTCGGTCTTAACACCAACGAGTCCGAAAAGGTAACCTTCCACCTCAATATCGACGGCAAGGACTCAAAGCTTGTAGTTGACTACGGCAAGGTAAACCTCTATGACGAGGTTGAAATTGAAATTGAGCGCAAAGCCGGCTCCACCCTCGGCAAATATATCCTCAGCGCAGAGGAAGTAAAAGCTCCGTCCAACGGCGGCAGCAACTCCGGCAGCGGTTCTTCCTCCGGCAAGCCCGGCAGCCAGAACCCGAACACCGGTGCTCCCGATGTAATCGGCGTTGTTTCTGCGGCAGCAATCGTTTCTTTCGCTGCGGCAGCGGCACTTGCCCTCAAAAAGAGAAAATAAGCTGAATAAAACAGCAAACAGACATAACTAAAACTCCTTATAACCCAAAATGAAAAGCGCCCGCCGATTATGCTCTCTTTTCGGCGGGCGCTTTTTTAATATATGGATACTGCGCGCACGGCAGGGCGAAAAAAGGATGAAGAATATTTGCAAAAACAGCCGAAAACCGCATTATACCGCGATTTTTTGACAAAAAAGCTTGACAAGCGACACCGCCTTTGATAAAATAATAAGCCACGGAATTATAATACCTTAAAATATATAAATAAGCGAAAGCGGTGATTTTTTCAATGCTTTTCGGAAGAGAAAGCAAATTTGAGTCTTTGGAAAAGAACTGGGCATCATCCGGAACACGGTTTGTTGTAATATACGGCGGCCGCCGAATGGGAAAAACCAAGTTTCTCGGCGAATTTTCAAAAGGGAAAAAAGGAGTGTTTTTTTCTGCACAGCGCCTGAACTCTTTTGCGAATCTGCGGCTTTTTGAAAAAGCCGTGGAAAGCTATTCCGAAACAGAGGAACACTTTGACCGCTGGAGAGACGCGTTTCTGCGCATTGCGGATTTTGCGAAAGAAGAGCGCTTTTTGCTTGCAATAGACGATTTCGCTGACCTTGTCTTTGAGGACGAAAGCATACTTAAAGATTTTCGCGCCGCTTTTGAAAACGAGTGGCGCAACACACAGATTTTCGTGGCGGCAGCCTGCGGGAGAGTGTATTTCACCGAAAGCGAGATTATTGCGGAAAATTCTGCCGCGGCGGTTCGCCGTCCGCTGATAGTCAAGCTTGACGAGCTTGACTATTTCGACGCGGCAAAAGTGCTGCCGAAAGGCGTTTCTGCAAGGGATAAGCTGCGCTATTATTGCTGTTTGGGCGGCGTGCCGGAATATCTTTTAATGGTAAAAGAAAATGAAAGCTTTGAGCAGAATATACGCCGGCTGTTCCTTGAAGAAAATTCTCCGTTGGGCTTTGCGCTGCAGGAGATTTATACATATGAGCTGCGCGAGCCGGAATTTTACAGCTCCATTCTTGCGGCACTGGCAGGCGGCTGCAAGCGGATAAACGAAATTGTTGCCGCCACCGGCGAAAGCTCTACCAAAGTCAATAAATATCTGCTTACGCTGCTTCAAATGCAGATAGTAAACCGCGATGTTCCTTTTGGCGAGGAGGGCAGAACCAGCAGAAAGGGAGTTTACTCCGTTGCGCCGAAGGCGCTTGCCTTTTGGTACCGCTTTGTAATGCCGAACCGCGCTGCAATTGCCCGGGGAGAAGCTGCGGTTGAAAATATAACTGCGGCGGTGGATGAGTACATTTCGGGCAAGCTTTATGAGCAGGTTTGTACCCAGTATATGCAGCGCAAGAATAAGCAGGGCATGCTGCCCTTCCTCGGCTCGGTAATTTCCGGTTACTGGGGCTCTCTTAAAGAGTGCGGGGACGCACAGATTGTTGCGGCCAATCAGCGCAACAGACAGATTCTTTTTGCAAAATGCGCCGAAAGATTTGTTCAGGGCACTGCGGAGCAGACGATTGCCGCTTTGCGGCAGAACGACAGGCTGTTTACAGAATATTGGGAACGATATGATATGCTTTTTTCTCTTGAGCCTTTTCCCAGGGATTTTCGCAACGCGGAAAACATGAAGCTTAAACTTGTAGACGCAGAGGCGCTATATAAATAATAAATGTATACATAAAAAATCCGTTCTGCAGATACAGAACGGATTTTTTGGTACGCCTGACGGGAATCGAACCCACGCACCCGGCTCCGGAGGCCGGTGCTCTATCCACTGAGCTACAGGCGCAAACGCTGTGCCAATTATTATATAACATATGGAAACAAAATTCAAGAAAAATAAGCGAAAAACTTGTCGAAGCAAAATTGCGCCGGCGGAAAAACGGATTTTTCGGCGCAGTTAACAATACAAAGCTGTTTTGATTGTACATATTGCCAAAAATACAGTGCCGAAATGACGAATTGAAAAAATAAACAAATAATATGATATAGACATTAAGTAAAGTAGCGCTTTTTTACAAATAAATAGCAGCTATATAGAGTACACACGGATGTGGGTGAGGAAGAGGAAGAAAAGATTCAAAAAAGGTGTTGACATAGAAGGGAGGGGATGATATAATAACGAAGCTGTCGGCCGGCAGGGAGGACCTTGAAAATTGAACAACATTCGAGAAGAACAAGAAGAATTAAACCCTTGTATTCATTTGAGTAAATTCCAAAAGTAAAGTAAAGTCAGCGAGACTTTAAGAAGCTTAGGGAAAACAAACTTTGATATGTTCGGTCACTGAGAAGTGACTGTATATATAACATGTTCAAAGAGTTTGATCCTGGCTCAGGACGAACGCTGGCGGCGCGCCTAACACATGCAAGTCGAACGAGCGGAGACCCTTCGGGGTTGAAGTTAGTGGCGGACGGGTGAGTAACACGTGAGGAACCTGCCTTACAGAGTGGGATACCGTTTGGAAACGAACGTTAATACCGCATAACGTGGTAACGGCCCACCAAGTCGACGATCAGTAGCCGGACTGAGAGGTTGATCGGCCACATTGGGACTGAGACACGGCCCAGACTCCTACGGGAGGCAGCAGTGGGGGATATTGCACAATGGGCGAAAGCCTGATGCAGCGACGCCGCGTGAGGGAAGACGGTTTTCGGATTGTAAACCTCTGTCTTCGGGGACGAAAATGACGGTACCCGAGGAGGAAGCCACGGCTAACTACGTGCCAGCAGCCGCGGTAATACGTAGGTGGCAAGCGTTGTCCGGAATTACTGGGTGTAAAGGGAGAGTAGGCGGGATTGCAAGTCCGTTGTTAAATCTATCGGCTTAACCGGTAGCTGCGGCGGAAACTGTAGTTCTTGAGTGAAGTAGAGGCAGGCGGAATTCCTAGTGTAGCGGTGAAATGCGTAGATATTAGGAGGAACACCAGTGGCGAAGGCGGCCTGCTGGGCTTTAACTGACGCTGAGGCTCGAAAGTGTGGGGAGCAAACAGGATTAGATACCCTGGTAGTCCACACTGTAAACGATGATTACTAGGTGTGGGGGGACTGACCCCTTCCGTGCCGGAGTAAACACAATAAGTAATCCACCTGGGGAGTACGGCCGCAAGGTTGAAACTCAAAGGAATTGACGGGGGCCCGCACAAGCAGTGGAGTATGTGGTTTAATTC
>SFIQ01000056.1 GCA_004555265.1 Ruminococcus sp. | reverse complement strand
GCGGTGGCGAATTTGTCAAGTGTCAAAACGTAGGGATAGGAAGTGTCCCCGACCGGGGCAAGGAGATTTTCTACTTTGTAGAAAAAAGCGGCGCGAACCTGCTCAATTTTGGCGTAGTTCATCCCAGCCGGAAGTAGGTCGTTGAGTGATATTGTATAGCTTTCCCTACCAGGGTTTACGGATTTAACGGTTACTTCTTTCTTTTCACAGCCTTCCAGATACTCCTCCAGAAAGTCCGGATAATTTTCGCCGTCAAGCGTGGTTTTGTAGAAGGTAATAGTTGCCATTTAGTCATCCTCTCCCCATATTGGCAGAATCATAGGTTGAAATGCTCTTTTGATGGCGTCTCTTCGTGCGTTAACAGCTTCAATCGCGGCGGCAGACAGCGTGCCACGGGGAGACTCAGTGCTTGTTTGTGCCGGGCCGGGCGCGTCTCGCTCCTCCACTGTCATCCCAACGGCCTGCGCGGTCGATGGAACGCCGTTGGGGGCGTCATAGGTCGTTACTTTCGTTTTTCCGCTCCATGCCGGTATAGACTCGGTGGAGGTCTTGTAAAAAGTCGGGTCGGCCGTGTCCGGAATCTCATCAAGATATGACTTTGCGAGCTTTGCGCATTCTTTCAGCCACTCAAATTTAGCGCCATAAATTTTTGGGATAGGCGCCAAAAATTTATCTGTCAAAAAAGCGATTGCTTCTTCTGCGTCTGGTGCCATAAGCCCGGCGCTAGCAAGGACAAGACGGAAGGCTGTGAGGTCGTCCGGGCTTTCCAAAATATACCGTTTTTCTGTCATTTCTTCAGCCCTTCTTTCAGCTTTTCAACCTCTTCGGCGGCTTTGTCGGCGGATAGCTTTCCCACCTTCACGCGGCGGATGATGTCCGCCACTCGGAAAATGAGCGCGACAAGAGTCAACCCGGCGGAGATGATGGCCGAAAAAAAGCCGATAACGGCCGTTGCGTCTGCTACGGCGGGAATCGCCGCTACAACGGCGACGGCGGAAATTGCACCGGAAAGGTCAATTGATTTCATCGGGGTTCTCCTCCTTTTCGTAAGGGTCGTACTCGGCGATAGTGCCATTCAAGTGCATTTTGTGCCCATATTCTTCCATTACAGCGTTGAAAGAATCCACAAGGATATAGAGCAGGTCAAGCGTGGCAGACGCGTTGGCGCTGACTTCGGCCGACTGCGTGCGCTCGGCCTTGAAATCGGTGGAGCGGAGAAGGCCACACCGGGCGGAGATGTCGTTGTCAAGCGCTTCGATTGTTTGCAAGAGCGCGTCACCGATGAAAGGCGTGGAAAGGTCAAGCGCCGGGTAAATGTCGCCGTCCTCGTCCACGGCCACGGCGATTTCTCCGCGACTGCGGCGCTCCAGCGCGTCCTCGATGGCGTTCGCGCCGCCTTGGGTTCGCGTCTTGAACATTTGCGCTGTGGGCGCGGCAGCAAGGTTTTGCCGCAAGCCGACAAACGCCTGGCCGATGGCGGCGGCGTAGCTGTTGATGATGTCAACGGGAGGACGGCGGGAAGCGTTCGCAAAAATCGGAATCACCGCGCCGACCGGGTCAAGCGCTTTTCCGGAGAAGGTAAACGGAATAGGGGCGGCGGGATCTCCGTAGTAGTCCTTTTCTCCGCTCATGTAGACGCGGCAGAAATCGTCTAATTCAGGCCGATAGCCGACCACTCCGCGGATTATTAAGTCGCGCATGATGGCCCGGTGCGCCGCCGCGCTCACGCCGTCAATATAGACGGCGTTGGCGAGCAGAGCTATTTTTTCGTCTGCGAACACCGCCGCGATGTCCGCGGCGGGGTCGCTGTACTTCTTGCGAGCCATTTACTCGATGTCCTTCTTCTTGTACAGGATGGCGTATGCCTTGTACACTTCGCTGTAATAGAAGAGGTCTTCCAGGAACGTGGTGTGCTGGGTGGTACGGCGAGCCTGAACCCAATCGGCATACTCTTCTCTGTCTTTGACCACGCGGCCAATGGCGCGGCGGTCAAGGATGATGATGGCGTCAAGGGCGTTGGCGGGGGCTTCTTCATAGCCGTCGGCTTCAAGGGCCGTATAGCCGCGGAGGGTCGGGAAGTCGGTTTCAACGACTTCGGGCAGGTCGACAAACTCAAGATTGCGAATAGACGCGCGAACACGGATGTCAAGCGCGTTGATGAAGTCCTGAGGGGCGAGAACGACCAAATCAGACATGCGTGCGCCGAAACGCTGATTGTCTGCGGTGTGCGTGTAGGTGGCGTTGTTGTTGGTCATGTCCTTGGCGATGCGGCGGGTCTCCTCCAGAATCTTCGTAAGCCGCGCGTCGCGGGCGTCTTCGGGGGTAAATTCCAGCTTTTCAAAAAGGCCGTTGTCAGCCAGCCAGCCGCTTACGGTGGTTATATCCGTGCCGGCCGTGGCGCCTTTCTTTCCAAAGGAGGAAAGAAGGGAGTTAGGGGGTGTGGGGTCTTGTACCGAATCGCTTCCGCGCGCTGTGCCCGGGTTGGCGATAAGATTGTAATAAATGTCTTCGGCGTCCAATCTTTCGCTTTCGGCGTTCCGGTTTTCGTTGGCCGCGACAAGGGCGGCAAGGTCTTCCGGAGAGCCGCATACACTCTTAAGGTCGTTGAGCTTGATGTCGGTGTCAAAGCGCTTTTCTGTCCAGCCCTGGAAAACGCGGGTGTGCAGTTTGGCGTAGTCGGCGGCGCTGGTCGTTGCGGTTCGGGTGACCTCTTTCGCCTTTCCGGTGCCAACACGAATCTGCTGAATCTGCGTTCCGTATTCGACAGGGGTTTTGTCGAACATTCCAAAGCGGTTTCCGATGTCGGCACCAGAAACTTCGGTGCGGGAAATCGCCTCCAGCGCTTCGACATAGGTGCGATATGGCGCGGGGGTTGTGCCTTCGGTGGGTTTGGTGACGATAGTAGCCATTTATTTGGCCTCCTTTTTGAGTTTTTTATACGCCTCCGCGATTTTCGCGGAAAAGTCGTCCGTGTCTTCTTCGGCCGGTGTAGTGGCCGTGTGGAGCGCGTTTTTGAGGGCGCTCCGCGCTTTTTCAAGCGTGCTTTTGGTTTCTTCCAGTTCTTTGGAAAGAGCGTCATATTGCTCCTTGCTTACAAATTCGTCTTTGTTTTCCTCCATTTGGAAATACCTCCTTTAAAAGTTGGCGCCCGCTGACCGGGCGCCGGGGTAAATACATTATTCCGCGGCAAGCGTGCCGCCCGCTTGCGGCGTAACCGCGCGGCCTTTTTTAAAAGGTTGCGCCCGCGCGGCAACGGTAGTGGCGTGCCGGGCTTATGTCTTAATCCGCGCGGCCTTCGTGCGCCTCGAAATCAAAGCAAAGATAACGGCGGGGGTACTTCTTGCCTTCCTCGTCTTCGGGCGTGAAGATATAGAAGTCTTCCGGGAGGTTGGCGACAGCGAGACCGCCGGCCGGGAGTTCGTCAAGAAGTTTTTTGAGATCTTCGGGAAGCTTAGGAAAAGCCTTTTTGGAGATGGTAAAACGGGCGTTGTCGGGTACAGTGCAGCCGGAAATAAAATCGTAGTCGCGGCCGTCTTGGGTGGTGCCCTTCTTGCGGGTAAATGTTGCTTGCATAATAAATACTTCCTTTCTGTGCCTATGCACAATTTTATTATAGAGGCTAGGTTTTGATTTGTAAACCCCTCCGCCACAAGTTAATAAATTGTTTACAAATTGTGCAAGTTGCACAAAAAGAGGGAGGCTTAAATTTGGCCTGTAAGGCCCGGAAGCCCGGGG
>SFIQ01000055.1 GCA_004555265.1 Ruminococcus sp. | reverse complement strand
GGGGTCGCTTCCGGCTGCTGCTTTTCAAGCTGCCCGTCCTTGTAGGAATATCCTTGCGCCGCGATTGCTTCAAGGGTCTTGCCCGTAACGTCGCCATAAATCCGCTTGTCTGCGTCAACCAGCATTTGCAAAGTGTCTTGTACGGTGTCGGACAAGGCTTGCTGCTGTTCGGGCGGCAGCTTGTCAAATACGGGGGTCTGCTGCTCCTGCAAAAACTCCGGCACTTGCTGAAAACCGATACTGTCTACATAGTGGGCGGTGTCCTCGTCGTTCTGATGAAGCACAACAATGTCGGAAACGGAAAGGCTATGCCCCTTAAAGTCGGCGGGGTGGTCGATATTAAACCTTTCCCAAATGTCGCCCAGCGTCATATCCTTTGTAAGCGGTGCAGTATAGACGAGTTCATAATTTACCCGGTCAATGGTAAGTCCAGCCGCTTGCAGACGGTCATAAGGCTCAAAGCGCAAGTCCCTTGTTTCGTCCCCGCGCTTTAACTGATAAATGGAAAAGGTATCGCCCTGCTCCTGCTCGGCTTGCCGCTGCTGCTGCAACTCGGTAAAATGCCCCTCAATCTCGGTAATGAGTTCCTTTGCGGTGGTCTGTATTGTTTCAAGGGACGCTTTTAACTCGGTCATTTCCTTGCCGCTGCTCCAACCAGCCACATAGCCGAAAGAGTAATCGGAAGTATCAAGGCCGAAATGCTGGCAAACCGTATAAGCGACGCTTTCCGCTTCTACCTCGCAGGTATGGCGGTCAACGCGGTTTTGCTGCTCCGGCGGGGCGTTTAAGTCTACGTCGTGCAGCTTCGCATGGGCGATTTCGTGAATGGCGGTCTTTACCGCCTGTAATTCACTCACGCCCTCTTTGATTGCAATACGCTTGTCGGTCAAACTGAAATACCCATTTGCGCCGTTTGTGATCTGCTCAAATGCAATCGGGACGGGGGACGCTTTTTCAAGGGCGGCGAAAAAATCCTCGTACTGCTCCACATCGGCAAGCAGCGGTTTAACGGAAAGGTCGGGAAACTCCTTGCCCTCGGTCTGCGAAATATCAAAGACGGTTATAACCTTAAAGGCGGGGACGGTGATTTCCTTTTCTTCCTTTACCACTTTTCCCTCGCGGTCAAGCATGGGCTTTCTCGTTTCGGGGTCGATTTTATCAACCAGCTTTTTCACCTTGTAGGGCGCGGGGGCAAAGATTTTAATGCCTTTCTCGCCTTTCTTTACATGGCGGTCAAACTCCTTTTCCCATTGACGGAAGCCCATTACCAAATTGCCGCCCTGCATAGCAATTAGGATAGTGTTATTCAAACTATAATCATGGAACTTTGACATAGCGGTTAGAAACTCTTTGTAGCGGTCGCTGTCAAAAATCGCCTGTACGCCCTGTTCCAAACGCGCGGTGATCTCCTTTACCTTTTCGGCGGGCTTTTCGGAAGTAAGGATAATGGGGACGACGGGGCGGGGCTGCTGCGGCTCTGCGGCCTGTGCGTCTGCTTGCTGCGTTTCGGCTGCGTCCATATAGGCTTTGTCCTGTTCGCCGCGCTCCGGCTGCGGGTAACTCATAATGCGGTATTCTTCCGGCACTTCGCGCCCCTCAAACTGCCGTTCCCACTCGTCGCCGCTTTCCACGATATAGCCGTACTCGGTAAACGCGCCTTTTTCCTGCGCGGCAGCGTTCCTGCCAAAAGTAGAAAGGTCAATGCCGCCTTTCCATTCTTCGGGCATTTGTACCATGCCGGATTGATTTAAGTAATAGTCGCCCAAATCGTGGTAGTTATGTACTTCGGGGATATGGACGTAAAAATCCACGTTGTAGGTGAAGTCAATTACCTGTCCAATATTTGCAAGCCCGTTTTTCTGCTGCAAAGCTGCGTTCAGCTTGCCAACCTCGGCGGGGTCAAGCTGTTCGAGCCGCGCCGCAAGAAAATTGAGTTCGTCCACGTCGGCGGCGCATACCATTTCATAAGGCAAGGCAATATGTTTCTCCGGGTCGTCGGAATAGCCGCGAATGGAAAAATCCTGCGGGTTGTCGGCGGTAATGCCGACGTTCCGCATAGCTTCGTGCAACTGCTCCTTTGTGGCGGGCATATCCAACCAATAGCCGCCGGGGTCGCCCGCGTCAAAGCGGCTGCGGTTGCCTATCATAATAGAAAACTGTTCGCTCATGTGTTCACGCTCCTTTTCCTGCCCGGTATTTTCGGGGATAGCTGCCGCCTGTTGCTGCTGCGGGGGTTCTTCGCCCTCTATGGTGTAGTCCGGCATGAGCATACCGTTTACTTTGAAATAGTCGGCGTACTCCTGCGGGATAGGCGGGGAGATTTCCGTAAACAAGCGGTCATACGCTTTGATACGCCCATTCAGATACTTTTCCATAGCTGCCTTGTCGGTGAAAACCTTTCTATCTTGTCCGGCAATCTTCGCTTGGGTTCTGCTTGGGCTGTTGGTGCGCACGCTCCATGTAAGCGTCCATGAATACGGGATAGATTTCTGCGCTTCTTTGTCGTAGCGGGTATTCTCGTAAATGTAGTAATTCATCTGATATACCCGATTGCTGCGAATATGGCGGTTATGCTCGGTGGTCTGCCACTCGTTAGCGGTGTGCTGGACGTGCGGCGTTCTCACATATTCAAGTGTTTTATCCAGCAAAAGCGTTCTTCCCGCCTGTTCTTCCCATGCGGCGGCGCGTTCTTTAAGGTCGTCAAAAATCGCCTGTTCTGCCGCCGCGCTTTCGCTGCGCATGGAAAGTAGCTGCGCAATCGGCAAGGAAGCATAAGGGGCAATCTCCCTGTCCTTTGCTTCAAAATATATCCGGCGTTCTATCCGCATGGTTTCGGCGGCTTCTAATTTGTCATGGTCGTATGAGGAATACGGCATATTCTTTCATCACGTCCTTTCTCGGTCATATAAGGGTTTGGGACTATCCCAACAAGCAAAATGCCCGCGCTCTCTATGGGAAGCGCGGGCATTTCTCGCAAACGGGTACTCGTTTGCTGTGCTTGCTATGTAGTTGTTTTTATCCGTAAACGCCTGTTTCTCTCGCTTTGGGCTTTCTGTCTGCGGCGTATCTTTGCCGCGCAATCGGGGCAGTATTTCGCCCGGTTGCTGCCCGCCGCAAACGTGCTGCCGCATACCGCGCAACGCTTCAAATCGGTTTCCCCGCTGCGGGTGATCTGTTCGCAAAGCTGCCTGTCGGCGGGTAATACCGCTTCGCGGAAATAGCGGCATAGCAGCGAATAGCTGATACTCTGCACACAAACGCAAGTTTCCCCGTCGTCCAGCAGCAGACAATTCCCGCAATCGTTGTTTGCACAAGCGGCGCGGGTCATTTTCTTTACGGCGCGGTATTGCTTTTCATCAAGCCTTATCATTTTCGGTTCTGCTCGACGCGGAAGTTTACATACTTGCCGCCTGTGTCGGCAAGCAGCACAACTCCGTCAAAGGTCTTTCCCGTCTTGGTCGAGTACATACCTTTGATTTTTACCTTTCCGTCTTTCAAAAGGGCGGCGGCAATCGCCTTTGTGAAAGCCTTTTTGCGCTGCTCAAAAAAGCGGTCATTCTTCCACATCACAAAGCTGCAAGCCCTGTCGGAGCAGTAAAAGTTTTTCTTGCCCTCGTAAACCGCCGCGCCGCAACGGGGGCAAGTGCCGATTGCTTCCCGCTGCGGGGTAAACAGCTTCGCTTTATCCTCGGAAATCGCGGAATAGGTCTTGACAAGCCCCGCTGTCATGCTGTCGCTGCCCTTTGCAATCCCGGTAAGGCGCGTTTCCCATTCTGCCGTAAGCTGCGGGGACGTAAGGCTGTCGGGCAGAATAGCGACAAGGTTATACCCGTCCTTTGTGGGGATTAGCTTTTTGCCCTTGCGCTCGGCAAAGCCCGCGCTAATGAGTTTTTCAATGATACCCGCCCGCGTCGCGGTGGTGCCTAACCCTTTGCGCTCCGCGTCCTCCGGCGTGTCCTCCTTTCCCGCACTCTCCATAGCCGAAAGTAACGTATCTTCGGTAAATGCCTTTGGGGGCTGCGTGTAACGTTCGGAGATCTCCGCTGCCGGATTGTCAAAGGTCTGCCCCTCGGCAAGCGGGGGTAAAACCGCTTCCGGCTCTGCGTCCTCGTCCTGTTCCCCGGACGCGGCGCGGGATAGTCTTTCAATCTCGCGCCAACCCTCGCAAAGCGTCGTCCTGCCCTTTGCGGTAAAGGTATAGCCGCCGCAAGTGAAAACCGCCGTAACCGCTTCATACTCATAGGGCGCGGCAACGGCGCAAAGCAGTTTTGCGCACACAAGGGTCATTAGCTTTTTCTCACTTTCGGCAAGGGAAGAAAAGCCCGTTTTCACAAACTCCGCTGTCGGCAAAATGGCGTGATGGTCGGTTACTTTGCTGTTGTCGCAAATCCTCGCAAGGTCGGCTTGCAGCTTCACGCCCTGCATAAAGGGGAGAGCAGCGCAAAGGCCGGTGATAAGTTCCTTTGTGCTGCCCTCCATATCGGAAGTGATATATTTGCTGTCGGTGCGGGGATAGGTCAAAAGCCGTTTTTCATAAAGGGCTTGCGCATAGTCAAGGGTCTGTTTCGCCGTAAACCCATACAAACGGTTTGCTTCCCGCTGCAAGGCGGTGAGGTCAAACAGTTTCGGCGGGGCTGCGGTCTTTTTCTCTTTTTTAAGGGAAGTACAAACGGCCTGCGATTTCTCGCAAGCCGCTTTCATCTGCCGCGCCGCCGCTTCGTCGTCCTGCCTTTCGGAAAGGGCGGCAACGCCGCCAACGTCCAGCCGGACGACATGATATTTCTCTTTCTTAAAGCTGCTGATTGCATAGTCGCGGTTTACCAGCATAGCAAGGGTGGGCGTTTGCACTCTGCCGACATTCAATGTTTTATGGTAGAGGATAGAGAAAAGGCGGGTCGCGTTAAT
>SFIQ01000054.1 GCA_004555265.1 Ruminococcus sp. | reverse complement strand
CTTTTGTCTGCTTCGCAGACATTTCCCCTATCAGGGGAATCACCCCGCCCTACCCTAATCCTGTATTTCGTTCGTTCCAAAAACACCCCCACAAACCCCCAATTTGTCATTCTGAACGCAGTGAAGAATCTCAAAAACAAAGTACCGTAGAACCGAGCTTTGCCGCCGAACGGCGCAAATGAGAGTGGACAATCCGCAAGCCTCCCTGTGTAGCGCCTGAAAAAACACCGCCTAAGGGGGCGGTTGGTTGCTTTACTTATCCGCTTTTTCAACATATATTCTCAAAAAAACCAACGACCGCAATGTAAGCTGAACCTTGCATCGCGGCCTTTATTTTTTACGCTGGGGTTGTCGGTAAGCCCCGCGATATAGTCAATGCTGACATTGTAAAGTTTTGCAAGGCGAATAATCAATGCAAACAGCGGCTCGCGTTTTCCCTGTTCGTAATTCGTGTATGTGGTTTTGTGCATATGCAGAATTTCGACCAACTGCGTTTGCGTTAAATCCATATCTTCCCGCAAATCACGCAAACGGGGATAGTAGGGCATAATCTCTCACCTCAACGGTATTATTACACGATACAACATTTGTTGTTGACAAAATACATCATTTGTTGTAATATTGTGTAAAAATAGGTTGGAGAATACACACAATTCTGTTCTATGTGCCGAGGGAAAAAGAGAATTTTCGGTCGCTGAATGTTGCGAATTGCCCCCAAACCGAAAGGGATTTTCGCCTTCCTTCGGCAAAATCGCATAGCCGTAAACAGAAAAATGAAGCTGTCAAGCCCTCAAATCAAAACAAAGTATGCAAATTATTACAAGATACTTGTTTTTTTGCGGCGGATTTTGCTATGCTTTCTTAAGCGACACGCGATTTGAAACTTTTCAAATCGCGGTCGACTTTTTTATACGGTAATCTATTTTTTCAGGAAAGGGGTTTTACAATATGCAAACGCAAAAAAACAGAAAGGGGAAAAACAATGAATAAAAAAATGACAAAAAAGGTTGAAAAGCATCGTGGTGAAACAAGGATACTTACTGGCATGCCGAGCAAAATACTTGCATGCTTTTTAGTGCTGTCAATTATGTTTTCCATGTTATCCACCCTGACCGTCTCTGTTTCTGCGGTGGAGTACACATCGGGGGATTATACCTATACCGTGACGAATAACCAAGCGCAGATTACGGCGGTCAGCATGGATATCAGTGGTGCGGTGACTGTGCCGTCCACCTTGGGTGGATACACGGTTGTTTCCATCGGAAGCAGAGCATTCGAGTCGCATAACGGAATAAAATCCGTAGTTATTCCCAACAGTATTACGTCAATGGGAGACTATGCATTTCGGGATTGCTTAGGTTTAACTTCTATTAAAATCGGAAACGGGCTTACGGTAATTCCATACTACGGATTTGACGGTTGTACCAGTTTGGAGAGCTTAACCATTGGAACTAATGTTACAAAAATAGAATATTCTGCTTTTGGCGGTTGTACTGCGTTAACGACGATTACATGGGGCTCCAGCCTAACGACTATTGAAGGAAACGCATTTTACGGTTGTACCGGCTTGACGAGTGTCAGCATTCCGAATACGGTAACGAGTATCGGCGGTTCTGCTTTTCAAAATTGCACAGGTATTACTTCGCTGACGCTCGGCAATAAAGTAACTTCTATTGGGAACTCGGCATTCCGCAGTTGCTCGGGATTGCGTTCCGTTACGATTCCGGACAGCGTAACCACAATCGATAATTATGCATTTCAGGATTGTACAAATATAAAAACTGTTTATTTCCCGGATAGCTTGCAAAGAATAGGATATTATACATTCAACGGTTGCTCTCAAATAACCGATGTGTATTATGCAAGCTCGCAGAATGATTGGGGCTATGTGACGATTGACAGCGGCAATGAACCGATAACGGGCGCAACGTTCCATTATAATTACAGTTTGGTACAAGACACCACCAAACCAACCGGCTCTGTTACCGCAACAAACAATGTATCCACAAGTCAAACGGTTACCCTGACGCTTTCCGACAATATCGGTGTGGCGGGCTACTATTGGGGAACCTCTAGCTCTTATGCAAACAATACATATACAGCTACAAGCAGCGCAAGCGTGACCAAAACGATTTCGAGTCCGGGAACATATTACTTTACGGTTAAAGATACCTCGGGCAATGTTTCCACAACATATTCCGTGACATTCTATAAAACCACCTTGAATGCAAACGGCGGTAGTGTTTCCAAATCTTATGTGCTGACAAAGAGCGGCAATTCCGTTACTCTGCCTACGCCGACCAAGAGCGGATATACCTTTATGGGCTGGTCAACTTCCTCCACTGCCACAAGTGGTGTGAACAGCATTACGCCCACGGCGAATACAACTTATTACGCCGTGTGGAAAGCGAATGCACCCGTGGTAAAAACAGGTGATGTAAACGGTGACGGTGTGGTAGATGCCGCAGATGCAGGGCTCATTTCCCGTTATGATGCGGGATTTATCATCTTGAGAGCCGACCAATTATCGGCAGGCGATGTAAACGGTGACGGTGTGGTAGACGCTGCGGATGCAGGACTCATTTCCCGCTATGATGCAGGCTTTATTACCACCTTGGGTTAATTTTGAATAATAGGTGATTCAACATGAAACAAAAATCAAGGCTTAGTAGCCGTTTTCTTGCACTGCTGTTGATTTTTACAATGCTGTGCACGGCGGTTTTACCCGTTTCTGCGGCATCCGCCCCCGCCCTTTCTGCGGCGAACGCAACAGCCAAAGTGGGGGATACCTTTACCGTGGCGGTGTCGCTGAAAAACGCCGCGTCGGTATACAACGGCAATTTCACATTGCAGTATGACAGTTCAGTTTTAGAGGTGCAGTCTTATACATACGGCAATATTTTCAACGGACACACCAAAAACTGTAATTTGGACTATCAAAGCACAGGCAACCAAATACGCCTTACATTCAGCGGCGCCTATGCGCTGACGGGCGATGGAACATTGGTTACATTTACATTTAAGGCAAAAACGGCGGGTTCATCCGATTTACAATTCACGGCATACAAAATGTATGACGAGAACGGCGTTTCACTTTCGCCGACTGCTACGAACGGAACGGCAACCGTATCGGCGGTTGCGGTCGCTTCTCCTGTCCTTTCCGTAGCAAACGCAACAGCCAATGTGGGGGATGCCTTTACTGTGGCGGTGTCGCTGAAAAACGCCGCATCGGTATATAACGGCAATTTCACATTGCAGTATGACAGTTCGGTTTTAGAGGTACAGTCTTATACATACGGCAATATTTTCAACGGACACACCAAAAACTGTAATCTGGACTATCAAAGCACGGGCAACCAAATACGCCTTACATTCAGCGGCGCCTATGCGCTGACGGGCGATGGAACATTGGTTACATTTACATTTAAGGCAAAAGCGGCGGGTTCATCCGATTTGCAATTCACGGCATACAAAATGTATGACGAGAACGGCGTTTCACTTTCACCGACTGCTACGAACGGAACCGTTGCCGTGGATGAAATACCGTCTAAAACATTATCTTCTATCTCCGTTCAAACCAAACCGACCAAAACACAGTATTATATCGGCGACAGCTTGAATACAAGCGGCTTGCAGTTGAAACTGACTTATAGTGACGGTTCCACCGAAATCATTTCGAGCGGATTTACCACAAGTGGATTTACTTCTGCAAGTGCCGGAACAAAAACAGTTACCGTAAGCTACGGCGGAAAATCAACTACGTTTACAGTTACCGTAAATACGCCGACTGTTTCACTCTCGTCCACCGGTAAATCCATGACAGTCGGCGACACAGCAACATTGACTGCAACAACCACACCGGGTGGGCAGACGGTTACTTGGACTTCTTCAAACACGAGCGTAGCGACGGTTTCCGGCGGTACG
>SFIQ01000053.1 GCA_004555265.1 Ruminococcus sp. | reverse complement strand
CCCCGGGCTTCCGGGCCTTACAGGCCAAATTTAAGCCTCCCTCTTTTTGTGCAACTTGCACAATTTGTAAACAATTTATTAACTTGTGGCGGAGGGGTTGACAAGTTGCACAAGAAAAAAATAAAACTTTGTATATCCTGCCAATTGCAATTTCTGAATTGGCGTGATATAATAAAGTCACAAAAGCGGCGGCGGCCGTATTAACGCAAGGAGATATAAAAATGAAAATTATTGAGCCTACAAAAAAAGAAATTTTTGAACAAATGAAATTAAATGGTTGTACATGGTGTGGCGGTCATGGTTGCGAATGTACAATGAAAATTAACATGAAAGTATGTATCGAACAAGAAAAGACATTCTTAACAAAAAAAGAATACACAGAAGAAGAAATAGCAAAATTACAAACAAAACCCAATGTAATTGAAGAAGCATTTAACGAATTTTGGAATTATGTAAATTCATAAAATCGGAACCAGCAATAAAAAGCCGTGCCCGGCGGCCAATCCGGGCAGAAAGGATAAAGCATTATGCAACGTTCAAAAAGTCAACTAAACGCCATCTACTATTCTTACCGCGACCGCTTAGAACGCCGCCGAACGGCAGGCAAAGCCCTTTACGGCTGGTTAAATCCCGGCGACCTTTCCGAATCCGCCGCGCTTCGGCTGAAAAACGCCATCGAAGACGGGCGCGCCGGCGAGTTCGTCAGCACATGCAACGGCTACCGCGAAAACCGCCGCCCCATAAACTGGAAGGCCGTTTCCGGCCGTCTCCCGTGGACATGGCGCTATGCCGAATTTGAACGTTATCGTGCCGCCGTTCGCGCACAGAAATCGCCCTACTACCGCCGCCGGCTTGCTAAGCTGGGGATTAACTGGAGATATGTCCAAAAACCTTACGAAACGGAGGCGATAGAGCTTGATTGACGCAAAATTTTACCCCGCCAAAGGGCGCGACTTTTGGCGGGTCGTACTCCCATCCATCCCGTCAAAAGCCCCAGCCGAAAGCCGCAAGGCGTGGGCGCACGACGAAGAAGGATTTTCTACCACTGTCCGCGAATGCTCCTTCACTTTTTATGAATGGCTATGCATTTTCGGGTCAAAAAAGCCTCCCCGTGCGTATTGCACCGATGACGAGATACATTTTACGGTATTCTACTACGCCGGCGAATGGCGCGTATTCTTTTGGCCGCTCCGAGGAGAATCCGAAAGATGAGCCGCACAAAAGCCTTCCGAGGCGATTTTTTCGCCGTCGACACGGAAGCCTACACATTTATTGACGGGGAGAAATGGAGCGAAGAGCGCATATTTGAAAAGGCACATGATATAAAGGCCGCGCACGACATCGACATATCCGCGCCGACCGTGACGGCCTGGTTCCGCGCTCATGCCACAGTTGAGGTCTATGCATGGTTGGCCTATCATCCTAAATATGGCTTTATCCGAGAAAAGACCATGTCCGACTGGCTAAACGCCATGTCAAAAACCCCAATTCGCCGCGCGTGGTTCTTTTACGCGCCATACGACTTTGCAAACATGGACTATCAGTTATTAACAACCGGCTGGCGGCAAGTCGGCCGCGGAGAAAAGCCAAAAGCCCCAAAGACCTATTCCGAACTTTCATCAAATTTGGGAGCGCGCTACTCCATGACCCTTTGCGCCCCGGTTGACCGCTCCGAAAGCGGCCACCGCAACACCGCTACCTTTACCTTTTACGACTTCCGAAACCTTTACAAAGGTTCTCTTGCTCAACTTCTGGAGTCTTTTGACGTCCGCGACGAAACCGGAAACCCCATACGCAAGCTTACCATGGACTACCAAGGGGAGGGAGACGCGGAAGAGGATGAGGCTTACATGGTAAACGACGTGAAAGGTCTTTGGCATTTGGTGACAAAGGCGTCAGACCGTCTCCGCGATTGGTATCATATGTCAATCGACGAAGGCACCCCGGACGCCATCACCGCCTCCGGACTTGCCAAAAAGGTCATGTTTCGTTCCATTTACAAAAGCGAAGACGACCAGAAGAACGCCCGCGCGTATCGAAAAACCCATCCTGTCACACTTGACCTTGACTCCTATTACCGCAAGCATGGCCTTTTAGGCGGCGGCAAAGTAGTCGTAAACCCGGCATTTCAGGGGCGCTGGCTCCGCGGCATAGAAGCCAATTGCTATGACGTTAATAGCATGTACCCCGCGTTCATGCGCGAAATGCCGGACATCACCGGCCGACCTATCACCATGAGCCTTGCCACCTATTTTTCAGGCAAATATTGCCATTCCCCTATTGAGATAGTGGCCTATGAGGTCGACAAGCTCACGGCCGTTTGCAAGGAAGGCTTTTGCCCCTGCTGGCAAAGTTTGGACACCAAGAAAAACGCGGCGGTCGTTGAGATAGACCCGCAGCGGCACGCGTCGCGAATGTTCTTTGTAGAAGAGCTGGAAGAGCTTTCCAACTGGTACAAATTCGTTGACTTCAATATTTGCAAAGTTTGGGTATGGCACGCAGAAAACCCAGGCTATTTGAAAGATTTTGTTGATTCCGAATATCAACGAAAAAAGGCAGCAGACAGCGCCGTACCACGGGACGAAATCGGACGTGCTACCGCCAAACTCACCATGAACGGCGCGGGAGGCAAATTCGGGCAGAACCCGCACACGGTCGAAGTCCGCCGGGAAATCAACCTGGACACGGGCGCCGTCCACCTTGTGGACGGGGAGGACATAGACGACGAAGGCATGATTTTAAACGTCGTGCAAAATGCGTACATGACCGCCTGTTGCCGCGCTCGCATTTTGCGGGAGGCGCGCGAAATGTGCATATTTGCCGGGAAGACCGTGGCAGCCTGCCTTTTATACATCGATACGGATAGCGTACACGCCCTTTGTGAGTGGCCGAAAACCGACGCGCACGCCCTGGGTTGGATGAAGAAGGAAAACCCGAAGCCCATCACGGAAGCGGTTTATTTGGCGCCGAAAACCTATCTTGAAAGATGGGACGGCGGCGAAAGCGTTCACACAAAGGGCGTCCCGACGGCCAAAGTCGCGGCCGCCTTACGGGAGCAGGGGGACGACCTTTTTAGAGAGGGGCAAGGATTTTGGACGCTTTCCGCGCTCAATGTGCGCGGCGGGAAATGTCTCGCCCCCGATTTTAAACAAATTTGTAGGCCGGAAAACGGCAGAACGGAGATTTTGATATGATTCACGCAGAAGCAAAAAGAGGCGGAAAAGAAAGCCTTAGAAAGTACGTCGGACGCCTTACCGGGTTAACCGGGAAGGAATACAAAAGCGCTTACGACCGCGCCAGATATGCCGCCCGCGTGGCAAATGCCACCATCGGCACAAAGTACACCGCCGCCGACATTTTACAGGAACAAGCAAAAGTTCAGAAATTTGGCTATTCTTCCAAAACGCTGGAGGCCGTCTATTTGACGTCAAAAGCCCGCGGCGGCACGGCAGAAAACCGCGGCCGGGACTTTCTAAACGCAACTTTCGGAGGCCTTGCCGGGCGTAGCTACTCCGCCCAACAAGTCATGAAAGAATTGAACAGCGGTCAGCTGCCCGTCAAGGCGGCCTATGAGGCACTCAAAAGAATCGCAGACGAGGAGCACCTCAGGCGGAAAAGCGACCCCACGTATTTTTACGATAGCGGCGACAACTCCATATTGAGCGACCTCCGCAAGGGCGGAGAAGTCGCACAGCCGTCCCCAGTTCCCGGCTTTGAAAAATAAAAATAGGGTGTTCCACGCGGAACACCCTATTTTTATTTTTCAAAGCCCCATGCGACGGAGGGAGTATTCTCCAATTTCCATTGCTTCCGGGCTGTCGTAGCGCACGCGGTTTTCCCGCCGCGCCTCTTTTAAATATATGAAGTCTTTCAGCCCAAAACGTGACAGGCCGCAAAAAGTCAACGCAGAAATAGAAGCGGGCATTTTTCGAGATAGGGCAAAGAAGGCTTTTTTCCTCTCCTTTTGCCGACCCATGCAAGAAAGCGCCGTAACGCGTGCCCGACAGAAGCGCGTCCATCTTTTTTTCCTTTTCGTGGTTGAACCTGTATTCAAAGGCAATGGCGCCGTCTTTTAGCAAAAATACGCGGTTTTCCAAAAGCGGCGGCTTTTTCTCAACCCCGAAATAGGTGAGGTAAATGTTTACGGCGCTTTCCCGGTTGCCGGTAAGCAGGGCGCGAACATTGTCGCCCGGTTCGCGCTTATATGAATGCCACAAATCCAAAAAGGCCTCAACCTCATTGCCGCGGAAAAGCCGGTGCTTTTCCGGCGTGGTAAATGCTTCATCAAAAAATATCAATTTGGCCTTATCTTCCGCGTCCCGGCATGCTGTCCATCCGGACAGCGGGATTATTTTCACGGCAGGGAGCCACTCCCCACCCTTTTTAATTAAGCCGGTAGAGCCGTCCGTCTTGAAGTCCTCTATATGGCACATTTTTTCCAACTTCCGAAATTTGGAAGTTTCCCCGAACGACTGCAGCAGGCTGACCGCCTCCCGCTCTGTCCGGCGCACCCAAGGGAGCGGCGCCCCGCGGCGCTTTGCCCCGCGAAACGCCGTGAGCCACATTTCAAATGACTTTGCCGTCTTTCTGTCGCCTTCAATCATGGACAAGGGCGCGCCATAGCTCAACAGACGGCGGTTATCTGGGTAGTTCATAGCTTCAAAATCTCCGCGCGGTTATCCAATTCGGATTTGAGCCACACGCGTACCCCGCGCGAAAATCCTTCGTTAAGCCAGCTTTCCGGAAGAAGTGTTTCCGCCCCGGATACAGTGCCATGAAAAAATACAGGGTGGTGCTGCGATGGCACTTTTGGCGCGGTGTTCCAGTCCAAAAACCGAGCGGGGGTGTACCCGTATTCGTCAATTTTTCGGGCAAGCCGTGCCGTGTGAAAAAAGACGGGGCACCATTCGCCTTTCAAATCCAAAAAGGACGCGCCGGAGCTTGTTGCGGTCGGGGTAGGCTGGACGAATTGCCGCACGGCGCCAAGCACATTCGCCCCCAGACCGCCGACAGAGGCGGCAATGCCCAAGGGGTTCCCGGTTGCCACCGACCCGGCAACGCCGACAAGCGACACGCCAGCGCTGAGAACGGAGGCGGCGGTTTGCAGGGCTTCCTCTGTACGTGTCTCTGCATACAGCACCAACGGCAGGCGGCAGGATGGCGCACACTCGACAGCGCCGCCGAACTCGTCGCGGAGAACGAGCGAAAAGGAGCATTCCGTTGCATTGACAGCCATTTGTATGGGGCGGCGCTTTCCGTTCGGCATGGTTTGTACCTGCTGTGCAGAGCCGCCAAATATCGCCACTTCACCCGGAAGCGTAGTGCCAAGGGTTATAAATGCTTGATGGAACGACCGCGCCAGCCGCCACGAGACAAGCGGGAGTATTCCCGCTTCGCTCCCCGGCGGGGTGGAGCTGTCCAGCGTCAGCTCATATTTAAAAGCGGCGGCTTCTTCGCCGTAACCGGGGAAAAACACCATTTCCTGCAGGTTCAGCGTGAACCAGACGGCGGCAGGGATAATATAAACGGCGGCCACTTCGATTTTGGTGTATGGCTCGGTAGAAAAGGTGGGCGCGAGCTGAACGCGTAAGAGCTTTCCAGCGCGTGAGATTTCCGCGGCAAACCGCCCGTATGCGCTTGCTTCCGCCTGTGGGATCCCGTATTCGTAGGCGCTTTCCATGCGAGTAGAAGGCACCAATATCCCCGGCGCGCCGTCCACTCGGATGAATATTAACGGAAAAAAGCCGTCTGTCGTTCCGGAAATAAAGCCGTTGTTTGAAATGGTTTTCATGTCAACGGCGGAATCAACCGGCGATTGGCCGATTCCTGTTGCGGCTGTGCCGTCCCCGTAGAAGTTTTTTGCGTTAAATTCCAATAGCGTCCCGGTGCCGGATTGGATAAGGGTGGCATTGAAAGCGGCGGTGGCGAATTTGTCAAGTGTCAAAACGTAGGGATAGGAAGTGTCCCCGACCGGGGCAAGGAGATTTTCTACTTTGTAGAAAAAAGCGGCGCGAACC